>NZ_VPEN01000033.1:0-7570 GCF_013417135.1 Acinetobacter sp. YH16051
GCTGAGTGTCAGGCGTGGAATGAGATAAACGCGGCCATAACAGCGGAATGACACCGGTAAACCGAAAGGCAGGAACAGGAGAGCGCACGAGGGAGCCATCAGGGGGAAACGCCTGGTATCTTTATAGTCCTGTCGGGTTTCGCCACCACTGATTTGAGCGTCAGATTTCGTGATGCTCGTCAGGGGGGCGGAGCCTATGGAAAAACGGCAGCTCCGTATCCTCTTCCTGTCCTGCTTGCCATGCCGTATGCCTTTGCTCTTATCCGTTTGCAGGTAACGCCCGCCGCAGCCGAACGTCAGGAGCGGAAGCGACCGAGTGAGCGAGGAGGCGTCATATCACTGTAACCTCCATTTTCTCCTGTACGCCCTGCAGCTGCATTTTTCCCCTGCCACATGAAGCACTTTTATTAAGTGTTACTCCGCCGTAACATATTGAGCCAGTATACACTCCGCTAGCGCTACGTGACTGGTTCAGGGCTGCGCCCCGAAACCCGCCAAAAGCCTGACGCGCCTGCGGCTTGTCCAACCCCGCGCCGACCGGGAAAGGCTTTCCCGCCCGTCCCGGCGTTATCAGGAGGCCGGTTTGTCAGAGAAACGGAACAAGATGCTCACCATGTGGGTGACGGAGGACGAGCACCGGCGGCTGCTTGAGCGCTGTGACGGCAGGCCGCTGGCGGCCTGGATGCGGCAGACCTGCCTGGACGAAAAGCCTGCGCGCACCGGAAAGCTCCCCTCAATTTCGCCGGCGCTGCTGCGCCAGCTTGCCGGCATGGGCAATAACCTGAACCAGATAGCCCGCCGTGTTAACACCGGCGGCGGTACTGGCCATGACAGGGTACAGATTGTGGCGGCGCTGATGGCCATCGATGCCGGACTTGAGCGGCTGCGGCACGCCGTTCTTGAGAAAGGAACGGACGATGATCGTTAAATTTCATCCACGCGGTCGCGGCGGTGGCGCCGGGCCGGTGGACTATCTGCTGGGTAAAGACCGGCAGCGTGAAGGCGCCACCGTCCTGCAGGGGAAGCCGGAAGAAGTCCGGGAGCTGATTGACGCGTCGCCTTACGTTAAGAAATACACCTCCGGCGTCCTGTCGTTTGCGGAGGCCGATCTCCCTCCCGGCCAGCGGGAAAAACTGATGGCCAGCTTCGAGCGGGTTCTGATGCCCGGACTCGATAAAGATCAGTACAGCATTCTGTGGGTGGAGCACGCGGACAAGGGGCGTCTGGAGCTGAACTTTCTGATCCCCAATACCGAGCTGCTGACCGGCAGGCGGCTCCAGCCTTACTACGACCGCGCCGACCGGCCGCGCATCGATGCCTGGCAGACTATCGTGAACGGCAGACTGGGGCTGCACGACCCGAACGCGCCGGAAAACCGCCGGGCGCTGGTCACGCCGTCCGGGCTGCCGAAAACGACGCAGGAGGCCGCAGAAGCCATTACCCGGGGACTACTGAGCTTAGCCTCGTCCGGGGAGCTGAAAAGCCGTCAGGATGTCACTGACACTCTTGAAGGTGCAGGTTTTAAGGTGGTGCGCACCACGAAAAGCAGTATCAGCATTGCCGACCCGGACGGGGGGCGAAACATCCGACTGAAGGGAGCTATCTATGAGCAATCTTTTAACGCTAGCGAAGGACTTAGAGCAGCAATCGAAAGCGCAGCAGAAGAGTACTGGCGAGATGCTGAAAGCCGCATTCTGCGAGCACGAGCAGTCTGTCAGAGCGGAACTGAGCGCAAGCGCGAGGAGAATCAGCGACGCCATCCTCGCCCACGAGCAGAGTATGAGCGAGGCGATGGAGAAAAACCGGCGGAGCGTACTGCGGACTGCCGGGCGGACATGGCTCACCATCCTGATGGTGTCAGCGCTGCTGATCGGCACGAGCGGGAGCATACTGTGGTGGCAGGGGCAGCAGATAACCGACAATTACACGCATCTTCGTCAGCAGGAAGATACCCTGGCGAAAATGACCGCCCGGACGTGGGGAGTGCGCTATCAGGAGAGCAGCGACGGCCGGAGGTTTCTTATCCTACCGCCGGGGATGAAAACCGAAGCCATCCCTTACGGCGGGACGACATGGATCCGCCTGAAACAGGAGTAGCGGAAGATGACAGAGCTGGAAAAGCAGTTGCTGAGCGCATTAGAGCAGCTACAGCAGGACTACTCGCAAAGGCTGGACGAATGGGAGAGCGCCTTCGCGGAATGGCGGAGCATGTGTGGGCTTATGCAACGGGAGAACGCGGTGCTGAACGAGCGCGTGTCGGACTTGAGCACGCAGGTGCTGAGTTTAAGCGAGCAGCTGCGCCGCTTGTCCGGGAACTGAATGCCATCGAGCTCCGGCAGAGGGAGAATGAGTATCAGAAAACACTGGAGCTGGAGCGCCAGCCGCAGAAAACCTACCGCGGGCCGACACTTTAAACCATCCAGGCAGCTGACAACCCGCACGAAGAGGGGCTCTTACTTCTCCCGCTAAATAGGTTCGTGATTAAAAAGATCACGGCCTATACCTGGGGGGGAATTATGAAATTGCTTAACGTCATTGAAGCTGTACTTAACTGCCTGTATCTGGCGGCCGGGCTGTGGGACTGGCTGGAGAAGCATTTACCTGTTTTTAAGGCGTTCGCGCTGATTTTAGTGTGACTTTACACGCCATGCATCTGGCTGCATGGCTATGCAGTCGGGTAAAATTTATCTGTCACGAACGGGGCGGTGTATCGGGTGGTTTGTTGCCGGTTTTACCTGACTGCCGCCCCGTTTGTGGCGAACCCGTCCGGAGCGGTGCGGGCAACAGATGTTATGGTAAATAACATCCGTTGTTAATTAAACTTGAAATCAACTTTAATTATAAAAATGAAGCTAGTTAAACCATTCTCCAGCTTCTTTTTCTCTGGCTTTCCCTTCGCTTTTCATTAAATCTTTCCCGCCTTCTGAAATATTTCTGTTTGAGCCGGCGTGAGATTGAATTACATCTGTTTGGGCTGCCTTGTTTTTTAACTCTTGGTCTATGAATTAATTTTCGCGTTTAACTCTTGCCTCTTCCCTGGCTAATGCTAACTTTTGTTTTTCGATTTCAAGCTTTCTTAGTTCATCTTCATATTTCTGATCTCTATTTTTATCGGCTTTGAGCTCAGCTTCGATTCTTTCACGGTGAGCTTTTCTCTCTGCAGAAGCTATGGCTGCTCTCCTGTTCGCTTCTGCTCTTGCTCTTTCTCTCCTTTTTTGCTCAAGCCGTTTGTTTTCCTCAATTTTTTCTCTCTGGATATCCATGAGTCTTTGCTCTTCAGCTTTTCCCTGCTGTTCAGTTTGAGCTACTGCAGATAATTGTTCTTGAAGTGAGTTTGCAAAGCTGCTTCCACTAAAAGAAAGGATGAGGGGTATAATGATTCTTTTCATCGTTTGAATCTTATTTTTTTACCGGGCATGTTGTGTTTGGCTGGATTCTTGTTTCATTATTTTTTGTGGAAATAACAACAGCTAAACCAGTAGTAAACTGACATGGTTTTCCTACTTGAGTTGATGTAAATACCTTTGTCCCTTCTTTGTAAGTTAAAGAAACACCTTCAACGATAGATTTATCTTTGACTAATGTTCCTACTGCGGCACCGACGGCACCACCGCCAACGGCTCCGGCTGTTGTGCAAAGTCCGCTACCACTTCCGACGTTATGACCAGCCACACCGCCAACCACAGCGCCAAGGATTGCCCCAAAGGTTTGTGCAGCTTGTTTGTTTGCAGTGTTATCAACAGCAACCTTCGCAGGCAAAACAGAAATTATGTTTACAGTTTTCGTCTCCTGTTTTGCATTCAGTTGCCCTGTGTCATAAACGTCAGCAGCATATTGATCGGCATTGGATTGACAGCCTGATAAAGCGGTAATCGAGGCGGTTAGTAGGGCTATGCTTAACAGTGTTTTTTTGAGCTCATGTGACTTCCTGTTTCTTAATGTAAAAAAAACATTTTTAGGAATTATCCGTAAAAAGTAAAGGCTAAAGGTGGTGGTTGATTTTCCGGTAATGGTGCCAACTTACTGATTTAGTGCATGATGGTGTTTTTGAGGTGCTCCAGTGGCTTCCATTTCCATCAGATGTCCTTCCTGGGGTCGGTTTGGGAAATGGAAATTATTGTACGTTAAGAACATAATTTAACCGTTTCTGATTGGTAACTGATTGATTTATTGTTACTGACTATCGCATTTAAGTTATTGCGCTCACGCTGTCGCATTTAGGTTGTCTCATTACCCAAACATACAGGCTAAATGCCGTATAGTGCAGGAGTACACCCTATTGCGATAGCGCGATCTGTTCAAAAAACAGGCTTAACGTACAATAATTTCCAATCTCCAAACTCACCCCTTATTCACGCTGGCCAACCTGTTTCGGGCGGACCAAATGATACGTCAGTGGGAGAGATCTCACTAAAAACTGGGGATAACGCCTTAAATGGCGAAGAAACGGTCTAAATAGGCTGATTCAAGGCATTTACGGGAGAAAAAATCGGCTCAAACATGAAGAAATGAAATGACTGAGTTAGCCGAGAAGAATTTCCCCGCTTATTCGCACCTTCCCTAACTTTGCAACAGTGTCTTATATTTTGTATAACTTAGTAAACATATTTAACCTGACAGACACCTAATAAAAATAAGTAACTGCCAGGTTAAGTTTTAGCTAGTTCAATTATATGGAAATCATTTTATAAATCTTGGTCGAAATCATAAACTTTACCATTTTTCACCAATCGCTGTTTTTCAATAAATTTATCGTTTAGTAGGGAACAACCTTTTTTAATCTTACTTTCAATAAAGGATAACTCTAAACTAGTATCTACGAAACATTCGGATGTTATTTTTTTATCTTTATTAATTGAAAGTTTTTGTATTAGCTCAGGATGTTGTTTGTGGTATAAATCATTAAACCAAAAAAAATGAGCAATGTTATAGTTGCCTTTTGTATTACCGCCATACAACGATTTACCATCATCATAAATAGCAGTTCCATGGTCTGAAATAAAAGATAAATATGCAAGTCCATCTGTATTTTTTAACACATTAATGAAATCGCTTATCTGTTTATCAACAGAAAATAATTCTGAATTAGCATAGCTATTTTCTAATTTATCCTTATCTTTTAAAGATGGAGTTGAATATGTTTTTTCATTAAAAGATGGTTTGAAAACATCATAATTTGATGGATACCTTGTATGATACAGATAATGACTCCCGATAGTTTTATAAACTATGAGCTTTTTCTTGCTTTTATTATTTAATATTTTCTCTAATGTATTCACGTTGACATCAGATACAACATAATGATCAGCTTCATTTGCAATTAAATTTATTTCATTATCTCCTATGTGACTTTTACTCAGATAAGAAACATACCAAGTTTCATATCCAGCCTCTTTATAAGCACTAATTATTGATGTTTCATTAAAAAGACCATTATCATACACACCTTTTCTAGAAAGGATCATTGGTGTGGAAACTAAAGTATATGCTCCTTGAGATATTGTGTTTTTAAAAGAAACTAAATTTTCTTTATCTAAATTTGGGGTTGTGTTTTTAGGGTAACCATTAAAATGTAAATAATCTCCTCTATTAGTTTCGCCTAAAAAAAGAACCACTGTTTGCTTATCATTTATTGTAGATTTAGAATCCCACTTGAAGTTTTTTTTATCTTTTATAATTTGTGCGTTTTTCTTAAGTTCAGATAAACCTTTATTAATTTCTTTCAAAGCTAATCCTAATGGCTTAAAGGCGATTAACAAAGAAACAAACAGAATAATGAAAATATAAAAATGCCTTAACTGAAATTTAGAGTCTCTTTTTCCAATAAGAATAAATAAGAAGTTACATGCTATGATTAGTAGCCCTATGATTTCTTTTGTTGAAAAGAAAAAATTACTATTAATCTCATCTGGGTTAGTATCAAGAATAATATTAATGATTTCATTTGGCACCTGATGAAAATACCAGGAGGTCATTCGATATGTCATTAAATCAACAAATAGAAGTGAAATAATAAAACTTGATATTGATAAAGAAATAATTGAATTAATTTTTGAAGTGTAACCATAGAAAAAAATAACACCAAGTATGATAAGCGTTAAGGAGTAATAAATATTACTAGCGATTATTCTATGGGAAGTATTAATTATAAAAATTAGATTAATAATACATAAAGCTATGTATATGTTTTTTTGATGGTTTTTTGAAATTTTATTGATGATGTTCATTATTTGATAACATAGATATAAGTAAGTAAGTAAGTAAGTAAGTTTAAAAAAAAAATCATAGGAAATCATTATTTAATTAAAAAGCCGCTCTCGGTAATGCTGCCAACTTACTGATTTAGTGTATGATGGTGATTTTTAGGTGCTTGCATGGCTTCCATTTCCATCAGATGTCCTTCCTGCTCCGCTACTGAAGGCGTGGTGCGTAACGGCAAAAGCACTGCCGGACATCAGCGCTATCTCTGCTCTCATTGCTGTAAAACATGGCAACTACAGTTCACTTACACCGCCTCTCAGCCCGGTACGCACCAGAAAATCATTGATATGGCCATGAATGGCGTCGGATGTCGCGCCAGTGCACGCATTATGGGCGTTGGCCTCAACACGGTTTTACGTCACTTAAAAAACTCAGGCCGCAGTCGGTAACCTCGCGTATACAACCGGGCAGTGATGTGATTGTCTGCGCTGAAATGGACGAACATTGGGGCTACGTCGGTGCTAAATCACGTCAGCGCTGGCTGTTTTACGCGTATGACAGGATACGGAGGACGGTTGTGGCGCACGTCTTCGGTGAACGCACTCTGGCCACACTGGAGCGTCTTCTGAGCCTGCTGTCGGCCTTTGAGGTCGTGGTATGGATGACGGATGGTTGGCCGCTGTATGAATCACGCCTGAAGGGAAAGCTGCACGTTATCAGCAAGCGTTACACTCAGCGCATTGAGCGACATAATCTGAATCTGAGACAACATCTGGCAAGGCTGGGACGGAAGTCACTGTCGTTCTCAAAATCGGTGGAGCTGCATGACAAGGTCATCGGGCATTATCTGAACATAAAACACTATCAGTAAGTTGGAGTCATTACCAAGAACCGATACGCCCCTCGCGCACTTCTGCTATTGAAAAAGCCATATTTAAGCTCACTTTTTTTACTCTGAATATAACCTGTTAGAGAGGATTTTCTTGAGATCGTCCGTCTGTCGTCGTAGTCTCTTATCCAGAAACGAAAAAACCACCTGGGGAGGTGGTTTTTCGAAGGTTCAGTAAGTTGGGGAACTTCTGAACCGTGGTAACAGGGTGTACAAGACCGCTGCCACCAAATTCGTCCTTCCAGTTTAGCCGTAGTTTGGCTCTAACTTCAAGAACTCTGCATCAGTAATCTCTTGTACACCCTCTACCAGTGGCTGCTGCCAGTGGCGTTAAGTCGTGTCTTTTCGGGTTGGACTCAAGACGATAGTTACCGGATAAGGCGCAGCGGTCGGACTGAACGGGGGGTTCGTGCACACAGTCCAGCTTGGAGCGAACTGCCTACCCGGAGCTGAGTGTCAGGCGTGGAATGAGATAAACGC
>NZ_VPEN01000034.1:0-7227 GCF_013417135.1 Acinetobacter sp. YH16051
TCTTCCCCAGGAGTAGTCAATGCGTCATAGTTCGACTCAATCTCTGGCCGAGGATCTGTTGCTATATTTAGATTAGTAGATTCATTTAGCTTACTAGTATTTTCTTGTTTTGGCTGTTCTAAGGTGCCTTTAAACTCAATTCTATGAGTAAGATCTTCAATATGTTGCATCAAAGACTTTTCTCTTTGATTTGCTAAATCTAACTGATTTTTAAGTAAAGCAATCTGATCTTTTAGAACATTTTCGATCTCGGACTGTACACGTACAGGTGCATCCTTCTGGACTTGTTCAATACGTGTACTGGACTGAACACCAGTTGGATTTCCATAAACTCTTATTAATTCCGATAGATCTATGAGTCCATCACTATCCCTTGATAATTCGCCACTTTTTATAGCTTCATAAATTGTTGTTCTAGACTTTTTAAACGCTTTACTGGCGTCCATAACGCTGAATTTTGTTGTGTTCAATGGAGTCCCTCAGTACGTGTACAGGAATGTTCATATGAACATCCAATCTGAACATGAGTTTTATTTTGCATTAAAGCCTACTTTCTCTAGATATGGCAGTAGTTCTTCAAATTTTTGTAGATCTTTTAGCATTTCAGAAATTCGAACTGCGAACTGCGAATAGCTTTCAGTACCTTGAGAATATTTATTCATTTCTGGAAGCTCAGATAGCTTATTAGCAAAAAAATGTCGCTGTGCATCAGTAAATTTTGAGAAAATCTCAAGAGTAGTTTGCTTTTTATTGTTAGCTATAACGACCTTTTTCTGTTTAAAGGTAAATGAAAAGCCAGAAATATTACGTCCCTTTTTATGTTGCTGACATTGGACTTTAATATCTGTATGTTCATTAATTTGAGCAATAGCCAAATTTAATACTCGGTCTTTGAAATTCCCCATTCTTGTATATTCATCATCAAGAACACCTATTTTTTGCCTGAACTCTGCTAGTTCAATAATAGGAGTTTGGCCTGTACTGCGCCAAGCTATTAACAATTCATATAACCGCACAGCATACGCACTGCTGAGATTACTAATTTGTTGTAATTCATATTTAGTAAATTGCTCTTCTAAACGTGTAATAAGTGGGACAATTGCAGGAGCAAATATTAACTTCACGGTTGCTTCATCATCGATATATCTAATCTCGCTGACCCAGCGGCTTAAAACATTTTCTACATTTCCTCTCTTATTGATTTCTTGATAGCTAAATTGGCGTACGAATAGATCTTTACAAGCATCTTTTAACGCTTGGTACGCTGTTTGTCTTGCAACATTAAATTGATTTACATAGCTCTCAGCATGGACTTCTAATGGATCATTGGCATTAATGCCTCGACCACTATCTCTTGCTTCAACAATAGCTAATAAGATTAAACGCTGTTCTACTAAATCTAAGTTATAACTCGCATTAATTAATGCATTATCTTTAACTACTAAATCCCGCACTTTATTTATCTATCTTATTAGTTATGAATATAAATCTATATTAATAAATCTGTAGATTAATGCAAGGTAAACATGGTTAAATCTACAAAATAAATAAGGTAGACTTATGGTAGGTAAACGTAGTCATATTGGTAGGTAAACGTAGTCATATTGGTAGGTAAACGTAGTCATATTGGTAGGTAAACGTAGTCATATGAAGTCTGGAAGCCTTTATTTACAAAGCTTTCAGCTTACCTAAAAGCATTTAAAAGCTTAAAAATAATTAAAAGCCCAGGGAATGAAAAATTGCCCTTGGTTTTCGCTTCGCTCAAACTCTATTGAACTTCGCTTTCGCTCAGTTCGTTGGGGCAATTTTTTGGTTAATACTTGCGTGACTTTAAGAAAAAGCAAAAGCAACTCGGAATTCGCTTCGCTCATAAAACTTTTTTACTCGCTACGCTCGATCCAGGAGCAAATTTCTGCATGAAACTTACGCTTTCTTAGGCTAAAGAGGGCAAAAAAATGTTTTTCAGAGGGTCTAGGCGCAAATTTTGATAGTTCGCTCGTAGACACTCGCTCTATGCATCTATCTAAAGTCAAAATACCTCTTTATTTCGCTCTCATTTGCGTTTTTTGAGCTGTTTTCTGTTTTTCACTATGAGATCTATGTTTTTTAGGTAAAGGCTCTTAAATCGCATTTGAACGCTTTCTGTGAAGCTTTTCATAATTAAAATTTTGGGTTGAAATTTTTAACCTGGATGAAGGGACAAAAAAATTGATCTTTTTACGTTTTTCTAAACCAAGAAATAAATACTTTTTTCCATGCAAAACCAAGCACCGGCCCTACGTCACTTTAGCCAATTTTCTAATCCAGGATCCGGCACACGCCGGGATTTTTTTGTCACACACCACGCATCTAACGATGACAACCCTCAAAGCCTTACAGGATAAGGATTTCAGCGATTTTTTAGGGTCTCAGAAACGTGTACAGAAAAATGGTCTTTTTTTAGAATAAGTGATTGAATTATCTATTTTTTATGCTGTGCTCATGCTTGTACATCAAAACAACACTTTTTTTAGATAAGATATTGATAAATTTAAGAAAAACTATGTACTCATGGTTGTACATAAAAAAAGCATTATATTTAAATAAGTTTTTGTTTTAAAATAAATTAATTCTGTACAAATAGGTTTGTACGTAATTTACTTATTATTTTTTATTTAATTAGTTGAATTATAGATATTTAATTTTGTACAAAATCTAATTTTAATAAGAGGTGTAATTTATGGGCGAAAAAGTCAAAACTTATGCAGTCAGGCTAGATCCACAAGTAGCAGAATTCTACGATCAATTGGCTAATTCAGAAGGAATCAGAACCAGTAAATTATTCAGTAAAATTTTGACCAATGATTTTCAATCTATTGCTGTTAAACAGCAAGCCGATCGTATTGAGGATCTGGTGAATCGATTAGAAAAGCGAATAGATGATTTTGAGGAAGATAATAATTTTTCTGAAAAATACTATGAGGATTTTAGTAGTACATACATGATGCTTTTATGGTTATTAATGAAAAATGGTGCTTCTAAAGACGAAATTAGAAGTATGCAAGCTAAGGCCGCTAATTATGCGGAACAAAACTTTTCTTCTAAGGAATCTTAATTTTGGACAATATTATTCAACTTTTAAAACCATGTACGCTTTGTGGAAATGGACAGAATGTACAGCTTTTTGCCGGGTTGATGCTGTGTGAAAGTTGTCAGGAAAATATCAGGCTTACAAATCCAGGTATGTTCTCTGCCAATGATAAGATTGAACAGAAAGCTCAGGATTAACCTGAGCTTTTGCATAAAAATTAACAGCGGCCTGCTGCTTTCAATAGAGCATTACATTGCTTATCACTACTTTGTTTTACAGAATTAGAACCCGAACAAACTGCCTGGGAACTAATAGCTCCTCCAACTGTTGTGATATAACATTGATGTGATTTTTTTCCTACAGTGGCTACAAAGTTTATCGTGCCATCAATAGATCCTTGTCTATTTGATATGGCCACTTTGTCTGAAGTTGTATTTAAAGCAAAGGCTGCCTTTTGTTCTAAAGTTTGATCCTGGATGACCATATTTCCGACTGTGCCGCATCCTACAAAAAGAGATGCAAATAACAATGGTAATAATTTGAAATTTTTCATAAATTTTCCTAAATATATTTAAATAAGTTAGATTCCAAAACTACAATTAGGAATTTCTTTCTGGAGCTCTCGATAGTTATCTTTAATTTTATCCTGTTCGACTTTTTGAGCATCTCGCGCAAAAATATTGAATGCTTTAGCTTCCTCTCTATATTTCAATCTTAAGCTTTCGCAGTTTTTCTTATGTGTGATCATCTGTTTTGCATCATCTTCACTAATTTTGGTATAGCGTTGATTACTAATTCGCAGTGTTTTTCCATCATCAGATAAGTTGAATGTGATAACTGCTAAACCGTTATTCACACCAAGTTCTTTTTCTTTCTTCTCTAAAACCGTTCCTGATTTTTTATTTCCAAACCAATCAGTTTCTGAAAGAATATTCTCATTTACGATGTAAGTTTCTTTGCCCTCTTTATAGATTTCTAAAACTTTTGGATATTTTGTATCTTCAAGTTGCCAGTAACCAACATATTTATCATGAGGTTTGGAACATGCTGTTAAAGCTAAAGCAACTAAAGTAAGGAAAAATATTTTCATGATTTGCTCAGACAAATTATATTTTAAAAGGTCATAAGAATAGAGTATTTTTCAAGTATGTCTAAGGACATAAAAAACCAGATTTGTATAGCTAAAGTAATGAAAAAAAACACTATTATTTTATTTCAATCTCTAGATTATATGTTTATAACAAATTGGCTATCTGGTAAGTCGATCATTATTCTTAGTGTTATCAGTTTTATGTATTTTAGATTTTTTATATATTGTTCTTAAGCAAGGCGGAAAGTTAATAAAATAATTATGACCTATCTAGCCACGTGATTTAGGGTCAATTTTTATCTCTCCCAACCCTCGGTTGGGATTTTTGCCTGAGATTTCGCATAAGAGATTTTATGTTAAATCCTTTTATATATTTCTTTTATTAGTTCATTTGTATAAGATCATATCTGCTCGATTACCGTCTAAAAAACAAGGATTTTTTGTGAAAAAGCCTAATCAAAAAGCTATTCTTCGTCAGAAAAAATCAGATTTAAAAATAAGAAAGGAAGGTAAAAAAAGATCACATACTTATATCGGCTTAATAAAATTTTCATCTGTAATCTCATTAGCTAAAATGGGTCATAGAGAAAAATTTCTAGAAACTATAAGAAAAATAAAGCTGAGAGATAGAGCTAATAAGAGTTTATATCTTAATTTTAAGGATGTAGAACTATTGTTGCCAGAAGGCGTTATTTACCTTTTACATCAATTGGATAAGTTAAAAAATAAAAAAGAATTACTAGGACGAACCTCTGATAAGGATGTAGTAAAAGCTATGTTCTCTAGATTAGGCATTCATAGTCTTATTAAACAGCCTCCTTATGTTGGTAAAACTATTAATATTGTTGATAGATGGGAGTGTTTATCGGGAGATAGCGCTGATTTAGGCGAGGAATACGAAAAGATTGAAGAGCAAATAGCTATGATCTTACCAGATAGAAGAGCTAGATTTGTTTTACAAAATGCTATTGCTGAAGCAATCAGTAATGTGATCAATCATGCCTATGATGAAAATGCTCAATATAAGAAATGGTTTTTATTCTTTTGCATAGATAAAGAGAAAAATACATGTCTGATCGTGGTATCAGATGTAGGAAAAACTATTCCGGTAACTATTCCAGTTAAGCTAAGAGATCGTTTATCTATTAATCCAATTGAACTCTTTACTGGTAAAAATGACTCTCAATTGATTGAAATAGCAACAAAATGGAGAAGATCTGCAACAGAAGAGTACCATCGAGGAAAAGGCTTTAATGATATCATGCAGGTTGAATCTGATGTAGATGGTGCAAATGTGATAGTTCTAAGTAGAAAAGGGGCTTGGTCATCTGTCGCTGGTTTAAAAGACTACAAAGATGCTATTGAAGGTACAACTGTAGGATGGGAAATTCCTTTGAATAATGTGAAATTAGTCGCGAGTAAAACTTATGCTTGAAATCAAATATGATGTGGCTAAAGAATATTATCCAAGACCTATGGGTAGAGCTAGAAAAGATGGTCTACATAGTGGTGAACGATTTAGAGAAGAAGTTCTACTACCTTTTTTCCAATCTTTAAAAACGAATCCAAACCAAATTCTTGTTTTAGATTTTAATGGTATATCTACAGCTGGATCTTCTTATCTAGAAGAATCTTTTGGTGGTCTAATTCGTAAAAATGGTTATCGTAAATCTGATTTAAATAGACATCTAAAGATAGTGGTAGATGATGACTTAAAAGAACTTATTACTGATAGAATAGAAAAGTATATTAATGACGCTGAAAGTAAAGTGAAATAAATCATATGGATAAGGAACTATATGTTGTTTGGACGTCACTTCTGCTTTTGTGGTTTTTTTCCATTTGTAGCGTATTAATAAAACCTGATCTTATTCCTTATAATTGGCTAGCTCCTATATTTAAAGCTATTACAGTTGCTATCCCTGTATATGTGTTTTTATTCAGAATAAAAAACTCTTTATTAATGAAATCAATCAAGTCTGCTAATGATCTGTTAATCAAGACCAATGAAACATGTATTAATGTTTTCTTAGATGATGATCCTCAAAAAACTTTTAAAGATATTAAAAAAGTTTCCTTATATTTAACTTATTTAAAATCCGAAGTGAATAATTTTCCCTATGGTGGACCAATTTCAGCTCTTCTTTTTTCAAAAAAGATGAAATTTTTGAAGGAATATGAAAGAGAAGCTCTTAAAGCCTATTCTGATTATTATGAGTTAATTACATTTGATACCATAATTGAAAATAAGACATCTACAATGACAAAAGAAGAGTCGGAAGAGCTAATAGATAGGATAATTCATTCATCTACAATACTTTCTAACATTCTTGAAAAACATCTAAGAAAATATATTTAAGATTTCCTACAATTAACATAATACACGTTATACGAATCTCTAAAAATAAGTTTACTACACTGATTTTTATATATTTTTTAAATTTTAAGCCTAGACCAGAGTCTAGGTTTTTTCATTTCGTATAACAGCCATTATCTTAAATGGGAGGGGGAGATTAAGCTAAAATTAGGGTTTTAATTTAGAGAAAGTAATGTCTCAGATAAAAATTTATGCTTTAGATGAAACTATAGAATTACATCGTGATAATTTAAGTAAAGCTATCCATCAGGCTTTAGTTAAAGAATTAAAATACCCTGAAGAAAAAAGGTTTCAACGTTTTATTCCACTAGAATCCAAAAATTTTATATATCCAGCAGACCGCAGTACATCTTATATAATTATTGAAATTTCCATGTTCGATGGACGAACAAAAGAGACTAAAAAAGCATTTATTAAGACTCTATTCGAAAATATAAACAATCTATGCGGTATTGATTCAAATGATGTTGAGATAACTATATTTGAAACTCCTAAAGAAAACTGGGGCATTAGAGGGGAAAATGCGGATGAACTACAGTTAAATTATAAGGTAAATGTTTAAATTTCCTAAAATTAACATAATACACGTTATACGAAGTTGAAAAATTGAGACTATAGCCTTAATTTTTATGTGTTTTTAAAATTTAAAGCCTAGACTTCGGTCTCGGTTTTTTTCATTTCTTATAACAG
>NZ_VPEN01000035.1:0-6887 GCF_013417135.1 Acinetobacter sp. YH16051
ATCGGTAAAATCCTACAAATCGCATCAACACCATATCGATCTTTATTGTTATGGATGAAATCCACCATTATTTGTGTGGGCGGTCGAGCTCCGCCTGGGCGAAAAAAGCGGCTGCTTTACGTAGAATTTCATTGGCACGCTTTAATTCTTTAATTTCACGTTCCATTTGCTTCATTTTTTCTTGATCAGATATCTGTTGTACTTTAATAGGATTTTGCTGATCTAAATGCTTTTGATGCCAGGCACGAAGTGTTTCAGGAGTATAACCAATCTTAGGCGCAATTGCTGTGATTGCAGCCCAAGTAGAAGGATAATCTTTTTCAGATTCAATTAGTAATTGAACCGCTTTTTCTCTGATTTCAGGGGTATATTTTAATTTGGTCATCGGGGTAGTCTCTCAGAATATTGACTCTCCGACAAACCCGGTACGGTTCATTTTCACACTTTATGCAACAGAGTCGTTTTTATCCTAAGGTCCTTACCACTTGTATTCTTTACGAACATATATCTAAAAAGTGTAGCAAGTTGCTACACTTTTCGCTAGATCAACTCTTTACCAAAAATATCATTCAGTCTTTCACGAATACTATGGACGAATTCCGGATTACTTTTAAGTTTATGCTTCATATTTCGTTTAAAGTCATTCAACCCCATACCAATTTCAGCAAAATCCATTTGGAATAAAGTGTCATTAATGACAATATTTGCTTGAGAGTCAGTGAGGCATCCTACTTTTTTAAACCACTTCTTGAACTGCTGATAATTTTCATCATTATTAAAAATATACCAAGAACGTACATTCATATCGAATTTAGCCCCTAATTCTTTTACGGATGCATTGTCTTCAAATGGAACATCAAGATAGATTTTTTCAATCACTGCAAATTCATCCAGTGCCTTATCAGCAATCCGATGATGCAGTTTAAAATTCACACCTACAATTGGACGGCCTTTCTTAACGGTTTCATACTCTAACTGTAGATCTGTATTTTCGTTAATTTCTGCCACTATTTTGTCTAATACATAGCGTCTAAAATCTACCCAGCGATCATATTTGGTTTCATTAATATCAATCAGTGCTTTCAAGTTTTCTAAAAGTAATGGCACTTCATAACTCTTTTGATTGACGTACTTAAATTCGTTTTTAATGAAATAAGTATAAAGACTCATACTGGCAACAGAATCTAGGGCAAAAAGATGTTTTAGCTGATAGGTAGTAAAATTACCCCCAGCCAGTTGAGTGAAATACGGCAACACCTCACTGGTAAAACGAATCTGAATCGCATTTTTAGAATCATCTTCCCATCTTAACTCACGGATAATGGGAACGACAGAATGTACTTTTTTAGTCTTTCTCTTACCATTATCAGCTGGCTCCTCAATAATAAAATGAGCTACCCGGGATGAAAGCTCTTTATAAATCCGATCTATTGCAACATTAATTGAATTACGTTTATTTAATCCTAGTAAATCTGCCAAATCATCCTTATACAAATAAATATAAGTTTGTTCGGTAATTTCACCATCTACCCTATTTTTCTCACTATAATTCGCAACCGCCATTGCATATAAAAGTGCCTTATATTCATTGGCTGATAATTCGATTGGGCGAATTAAACGGTTACTGGTACTGACAACGCCATTATGGCGAATGTTGCCTATACAGTAAGGAATATAATTCGATTCTTCTTGCAATGGTTCAGATTCTGTCATAACCGTGATATTTATAATTTAACTTAGTTTTTATATACAAAAGTGGAAAAACTTTCAAGACTTTCACCACAATATTCTAAAAGTGGAAAGTTTGTCATCAAAAAGAAGCATTTTAGCCGATTTCCTGCACTTAAAGTGGAATTAATTATAATCTTTCCACCTCATGATGACAGACCTTCCACCTTTAGTCTCGAAATTACAGTTCAGAAGGTCTATTTTTACTTTTTTCATTCAGGTCTAGTTAGGTTAAGTCAGATAAAAACCCTGATGTGACAAGGCTTCCACCTTTTTGTTAGATTTAAAAGGTATAACTGCACATATAATCATCAGGAAATATCCAATAAAAACAGATTATCCACAGGTTAAGAAGATACAGTGACAATCTTTCCACCTTTAAAGCTTAGTTATGAGACTTTATTAACAGCTTAAATATTTGTTTTTCATATTATTTTTAAATAAAAATAGCAGTTCTAAAAATAGTAGTGACAAACCTTCCACCCTAGTGACAGACCTTCCACTTTATAGTGACAAACCTTCCACTTTATAGTGACAGACCTTCCACTTTACGGTGACAGACCTTCCACTTTATAGTGACAAACCTTCCACTTTATAGTGACAAACCTTCCACTTTTAAAGTTACAAGCATTTGTTTTATATAATAAAAATATGATCCTAATTATTAATTAGCTAAATAACTAATTATTCTAATTTTTAATTAAGCTAGCTTAGTTAAAAATTTATTTTTTAAGTTGTTTTACAGCTGAATAAATAGGATTTATAAATTTAAAAACTATAGTAAGATGAATGAAAGTTATTTATATTACTAAACATTGAAATAAGGAAGCATCTGACACGCATGTCTGCAAAAATTATTACTGTTGCTAACCATAAAGGCGGATGTGGCAAAACAACGACTGTTGTACACCTAGCCTCAGAACTTGCCAATCTGGGCTACAAAGTTTTAGTCATTGATTTAGATCCTCAAGCAAACGCAAGTTTACACATTGGGATCCAACATCCAAGCGAAATTGCTGTCACTACAGCAGAATTACTAGTGGGCGATATTTCGTTGTTGGCAGATGCATTACAAGAAGAAACGAACTTTGAAAAAGTATCATTAATTTATGGTTCCTTAAATTTAGGAAAAACTGAAGATCAACTAAAAGAAGAAGCTCCCCGTCCTTCTGAAGAGTTAAATATCAAGTTAAAACTATTAAAAGATCTTTATGATTTTATATTGATCGACTGTCCACCTAGCCTTAAATTATTAACCAGCAATGCCTTGGCATCTTCAACACATGTCGTTATCCCTATCGAATCAGGATCACAATATGGATTGTATGGGGTAACAGATCTTTTAAATCATCTTGAAAAAATCAAACGTATTAATCCAGATTTAGAGCTTTTAGGCGCTTTACTAATTAAGCATGATGAACGTCAGAATGTCTGTAAGCTGATTCGGGATGAAGCCTTGAAACAGGTAGGTAAAATTTTAGAAACCACAATTCCTCAAAGTACTAAAGTCAATCAAGCAGCGATTCTGCAACAACCACTTTTGAAAGTAGAAAAAAATTCAAAAGTACGTAAGGCTTTTGAAAGCCTTGCCAATGAAATTGTAGTGAAAATTAAAACCTGAGAGCATTATGGCAAGCACCAAAGAGCTTTTAGCTCAGAAACTGAAACAGAATACAGAAAAACATCAGCAAGCACAGAAAGACAATATTAAAGAGCCGAAAGAGTTTAGACGTAATGTCCCTATTGAGGATATCAGCCGAAGTCCAAACCAGCCGCGTAAAATATTTGAAGAGTCACAGTTAAAAGAACTGGCGGATTCTATTAATGAAATCGGCCTTTTGCAGCCCATTACAGTACGTAAACTGGATAATCTGAAATATGAACTGATTGCAGGCGAGCGACGCTTACGGGCACATCAATTACTCGGAAAGTCTGTGATTGAAGCCATTATAATTGATGCAAATAATGTAGAAGCATCTTTGTTAACCCTGGCAGAGAATTTAA
The DNA here is from genome assembly GCF_013417135.1 of Acinetobacter sp. YH16051. Taxonomy (NCBI): domain Bacteria; kingdom Pseudomonadati; phylum Pseudomonadota; class Gammaproteobacteria; order Moraxellales; family Moraxellaceae; genus Acinetobacter; species Acinetobacter sp. YH16051. Next base: position 3,733 of record NZ_VPEN01000035.1, read on the forward strand.
AGCGTCAGGATCTGACAGATTATGAGATTTTTATTGGCTTGAACTCACTTGATGAGAAATTAAAGAAAAACAAGCAACGTTTAGCCAATTCACTGGGTTTAAATCGCGAAGATATGTACAAGTATTTAGCATACGAAAAACTGCCGCAAGCAATTTTAAATGACCTTGATGTGGAACCGGGCTTGCTAGGCCGTACTGCTGCAACTGCATTCAAAAAATTTCTATCGGATCATCTTGAACAACTCTCTGAAGCCGAAATGGCCTTACTCGGAGCTTGGGAAAAATTAAAAGACAAAAAACTCGAGCAAAGCAAAGTTACTACTTATGCTGAAAAACTATTGAGTCAGAATCCAGAAAAACTGACCACAACATCCGTGGTCAGAAAAATTGAATATGCTGGTAAGATTGCGGGGAATATCAAACTGAATCAAAAACAGCTTAAAGTTTCTCTGAATATCTCGAAAATTGACGAAGCCAGTCTTTTACAATTAGAAGATTTCTTAAAACAGCTGATTCAAAAAAGCGAAAAAGTGTAGCAAGTTGCTACACTTTTTTAGTCCCGTCAAACTAATTACATCCTCATGCATTATTGAAATTTGCTTTCTTAAGTATGCGTCTTAACATTTGGTCTTTGATAGTACTATTACTTCAGACTGAGATTAAATTCTGCCTTTCTTCTTGTGGAGTGGTTTATATTTATCCGGAAATATTATATATGTCCATATAATCACTCCCAGTTTTCACGTTTTGTATCAAAATAATCAATTCCTATCAGATTTTCCGATAGGGAAATTTATATGCTGGTGGAATATAAATAGTTTGGTGGTGTTTCAAAAAGTATGCTGCCGTTAAACAAATCCGTTATTAAGGTAAAAGAAAGTAAGCATCCGGCTAACACAGCCTTACCAAGCGATCCTATAAGCCTTAATTTAGTCCCCACCTAAAAACAAGTGGGGACTTAATCCATGAACATGGATATATATTCAGCAACACCTCCTGTTGCTAAAAAACGCAGATCATACAGCAAAGAATTCAAACTCAGTATTGTCAATGCCTGCAAAAATCCTAATACCTCGATCGCTTCGGTCGCACTGCAACATAGTATTAATGCCAACCTTGTCAGTCGTTGGATCAGGATCTTCAGCCATCATGAGGGTGCCGTGCAGGATCCTACTCATGTGAATCCAGCATTTATTGCTTTGCCTTACACTGCTGCAATCAGCCAACCTATTGATGAGAGGATCACGTTGTGTATCACCGTGCCTCATACGAATAATGATATTCAGCTAAAATGGCAGACATCAGAAATACCTGCCTTGGCAGAATTACTCAAGGCACTGGCAACATGATCCGCATTGATGAAATTTGGCTCTCTACCCAGCCCATGGACATGCGTGCAGGTATGGATACTGTCATGGCTCAGGTGGTGAGAGCCTTTGGCTACATCAAACCGCATTGCGCCTACCTGTTCTGTAATAAACGTGGTCATCGTATGAAAGTGTTGGTACATGATGGACTGGGCATCTGGCTGTGTGCCCGGCGTTTGGAACAGGGTAAATTTCACTGGGCTCAAGTTCACCAAGGTGAAACCGTGGCCCTCAGCCCGGAACAGTTACAGGCATTAATCCAAGGTTTGCCCTGGCAGAGAATTGGATTGCAGCAAGTGGTGAATATGCTCTAAACCAAGCTCGACCATTCTGCCATCCTCCAAACGTTCTATTTCATTCTCTTCATGACCTCAGGCATACTGCGGTCATGAATACGCTGCCTGACTTAAGCCAACTGACCCATGAACAACTGCTGGAATTCACCAGACAGTTGGCGATGCAGCATCAGTCTCTAGCACAATCAAACCAGCAATTAGATGCCAGAGTTCAACATCTTGAAGTCACCAATCAGCAATTAGATTCTAAAGTTCAACATCTTTCTATTCTCAATCAAAAATACGAGCATGAACTCGCACTATTTAAACAGCACAAATTCGGCAGTAAAAACGAACATCTCACTGCAAAACAAATCCATCTGTGGGATGAAGCGGTTGAAGAAGATATCGCAGCCGTTGATCTGGAATTAGAACGATTAAATGCAGATAAAACCCATGCAGCGACACAGAAAGCCACAGTCAACAAACCTAAACGTCGACCACTGCCAGATCATCTACACACCATCCGTATTGAGCATGAACCTGCATCAACCCAATGTGCTTGTGGCTGCCGACTCCGTCGTATCGGCGAAGATGTCAGTGAAAAACTGCATTTCAGACCGGCACAGTTCTATAAGGAACAGCATTTGCGTGGCAAATGGGTCTGTGATCAGTGTGACACCCTGACTCAGCAAGCGATGCCCGCCTATGTGATTGATAAAGGCATTGCTTCACCTGAACTGCTCAGCCATGTGCTGGTATCGAAATATGCCGATCATTTACCGCTGTACCGTCAACGTCTGATCTATCAGCGGGCGGGAATCGAACTTTCTAGATCAACTTTATCTGACTGGATAGGTCGCTGCGGTGTAGAACTGGAACCTCTGGCCAATGCCTTAAAAGAGGTGGTACTACAACAGCAGGTGCTGCATGCAGATGAAACACCGGTCACCATCATGCGGATGGGTGAGAATAATAAAAAACCGAAGAAAGGTTATGTCTGGGCCTATGCCACCACACAGTACAATCCAGTTCAGGCGGTGATCTATGACTTTCAGGATAGTCGTTCAGGCCAGCATGCTGAAGAGTTGTTAGCGGCAATGTAAAAATGACCCCCCAACAGCATTTGAAAATTGACCCCCTTGGTTAATATAGTGGTCTTTTTGGACTGCTCAACATGTTAACTTTGGAGCAAGCAGTGACAATCCAAATACTTCATCAACAAGGTCAATCTATTAAGGCAATTAGCCGCGAACTCGGTATTTCTAGAAATACTGTGTGTAAATATTTACGATCTCAAGTAACACCTAAATATCAACGAACACAATCTAAAGTGAGTATTCTTGAGCCTTATAAACCGTATTTAATCAAACGAGAGATGGCTCCGGAAATTTGAACAACTCCTATAAGTGATACTCTGCTCCTCAAATGATGTTATAAACATCAATATATGGAGTATTTTATGGCACGTAGACCAAGAAGAAATCATTCAAACGACTTTAAGGCTAAGGTA
>NZ_VPEN01000036.1:0-6843 GCF_013417135.1 Acinetobacter sp. YH16051
GAATTTTCTGGGGTTTCTGGCGTAAAACCCTTAATAATATTATTCCATAGTTATTTCTGTTTTCATATATGGGGTTTTAATGAAGTTATTGTTTTTATTGTTCTTTTTATTTCCATTATCCGTTTTAGCTAGTGATTGTGGGATTAAAGATTTTTCTTTATGTCAGTCTGCTGAGAATGGCGATAGTTTAGCTCAAATGAAAATTGCTGATATGTATTCAGAGGGGGATGGTGTAAAGCAAGATAAGCACATCGCTTTTGAATGGTATCAAAAGGCTGCAAATCAAGGTAATGTAGAAGCTCAGAGTATTTTAGGTTCATTGTATCTTTATGGTACAGGCGTTAATTCTAGTAAACCAATGGCATTGAAGTTTTACAAAATGGCAGCTGATCAGGGTGACATAATAGCTATCATTTCATTAGGTCAAATGTATTTGGTTGGATATGGTGTGAAAAAAGATGAGGTTATGGCTTTCAATTTTTATCAAAAAGCAGCTGAACTAGGCGATGTTTCATCACAAGCAATATTATGTGGTTTTTATCGTAAAGGTATAGGAACTGATCAAAATGATGATTTAGCCTTTGAATGGTGCAAAAAAGCCGCAAATAAAGGAAGTGAATCTGCTCAATACGCTCTTGGTAATATGTATTTGAACGGAGTTGGTGTAAAGCAAGATATTTCTGAGAGTCAATTATGGTTCAAGGAATCTTGTGATAATGGTTTTGATTTTGCCTGTTCTAAAGTAGACAAAAAATAATGCCCCAATGATGTGCTAACAAAATTTTCAAATTAATTATTAGAATGTAATAATTAATTGTATTTGTTATAATGATATAGTAATTGTAAGTTTAATATACAACGAGAATAATATGAAGAAAAAAGTAATTAGATTAGTAAGTCAGATAGATGTGAATGAAACCAAAAGTAGTTTAATTTATGAGCAGAAAATGTCATTAATTTACTTTCTTTTTGGTGGATGGTTTTCTTTTTTCTTCATGAAAAAAAAAGGAAATAGAACTGTTTGTTTTTTGCGTGATATCAATTCTATTGATATTTCATCAACAGTAATGACTGGTAATTTAATTACGGTTAATACAAATGATATTCGTTATGTCCTGGAAGTCAGGAATAAAAAGACATGGGTTGATATTTGCAAAACCCTTCCATCCATACTCCCTAACATTATAATTAATGAAAAAAAATAATTCCATTTAAATTATTACAATTCAAACCGGTGAATAAACATAATAAAATTTACCGGTTTGAAATATGACAAAATTATCTGACGTTTGAATTGCTGTTTTATTGTTTTTTGATTACTTTGTTGTTACCAAATCGGTTTTGACCAATATCACCTTTATAAAATATCATTAAGATTGCGAGTGCTAAATAGGAAAGTATTCCTAGCATTCCTATTACTAATCCTATCGTTCCGAATAAATTACCGCCTATATAGGTGAATGATAATGCAATTATAAAAAATAAATATGGCGTAATGAGAAACCATCCAGAGTAATTTACATCATGTAATCTACGGATAGATACGGTTATTTCTGGAATAAAAATTATTAAATAAAATATTGATGCAATCAATGTAAATCTTTCAATAATTAATAGCAGTATAGGGTTAATTATTATAAATGCGATGTATTCCTGACGAGAAGATCGGTCTTTGAAATTAAAATAATTACGGAAACAATTAAAATAACTATTAAAGAATGAACTCATAAAGTCTTTATCCAATTTGATGATGGTTTTCAGTATGATAATTTTTGCTATTTGATTTTTTAAAAATCTGGTCAATGACTATAATTTAACATAAAGGTGCTTAAGCGTAACGCCATTTAGGCACTCAACCTAAAATTCCCCTCAACCGCTCAAAACTCCCTATCTTCTCCCCGTAAAAAGCCCCATTTTTGTGTTAGTGATTTGTTATCAAAACGGCGGTTTGGGTTTCGCGGTAAAAATGACGTCAACCGGCTATTTTTTCCAGAATTGCCACGGTTTTTTTGTTGGTACTGGTATAACAGGTTCGGGTGTTGTCGGCAGCTTGGATTCGATTAATAGCATTGCTTGTTTTAGGCTGTCTATATGTGACTGTTGAGCTGTAACGAGTTGTCTCAGGTGTTCAACTTCCTGTTCTAGTTGCTTTGTTTTATTGGTTTCACTTGTTCCGTTAGGTGTTGCATGTTGTTCATTTATTACAGTGTCACTCTGTTCATGATGAACAGACTTGAATGCGCCAAAAACTCGTAAAAGCTCTGATGTATCTATCTTTTTTATTCCATTCTCATCTGTACATATGGACAATTTTCCGTTTGATATGTAACGGTGAACAGTTGTTCTACTTTTTTTCGTTAATCGTGAAGCTTCACTGATCGATACCAGAGCCATTATTCATCCTCAAATTGATATTTTTATTTGATTATCTTGTGTAAATTGAAAATGTAGCGCGTTAGCTGTTCGACCTTTTTTTACAATATCAACCGTTACCATTAGGTCACTCTTATCATTTAATTCCTTTATGGCGGGTTTTATTACAAACTTATTAAGCTCTGAGAATTTTGAATATTTGTTATCTATTCCCATCATTGAGCGGAAATCATCAACATTGATTAGTCTATCTCCAGTGGCTTTAAATTGCATTAATAGCTCATAAATCCTAATGCTATATGTTCTTTTAAGAGCTGACACATTTTTAACTGCAATACTGGTGAATTGTCCTTTTAACTGAGTTAGGTATGGCATTATTGAGTCAGAAAAAGTTAACTCTATTCGACCTTCCCCTCCAAAATATTTTGCTTTTTGTTGAATCCATCGGATCTCTTCTTTTTTATTTTTCCAATGTATCTGTATCCATCTTTCCGCTAATTTATCTACTGCATCTTGTAAATGTCTCTCTGCATTACCTGTACCCATATTAGGAAAAGCTAGATAAAACTCTTCGGCTGTTAACTCAAAGGTTTTCTCAGGGGACTCATCTTTGGGATTCAACTTACCAATACACATTAATAAAACCCGCTGTTCCTGCAAAGTTAGTTTATAACTAGCTTCAATTAGAGCATTTGATTTGTAGGCTACTAGGTTATTCATCAAAGACCTCCTAATGGTGTTAAATAAATATACACCACTAATACCATTAATGGTATGTTTTATTTTAACACCATCAATGCGTGTGGATATTACCGTAAAAAGCACCATCTATTACCGTAAAAAGCACCATCTATTACCGTAAAAAGCACCATCTATTACCGTAAAAAGCACCATCTATGTTGTTGTAAGTTATTGATTACAGCGAGTTTTTTTTACCCGAAAACAAGATAAAAAACAAAAAAACAAGTTAAAAAGGGAAATGCCTGTGAATAACTCAACCAAAGTTGTCAGATACATCACGCTTCGTAATATTTAAAAGGATGTCGCAAACAACGTTTGCTCCTTTTCAGACAAACCTAAAACACCTCAGTAGCTCCCTCGCTTTGCTCGGGCAACTCGTTGAACATTTCTTTTGTCTACGACCATCCAGCCACTGCGCCGCTGTTTTTTCCGTGTCATTGGGTTCGCTTCGCTCACGGCTCAATCAGGAAGGAGCTGTCTGAGCTTCTGAGCCACGTTTTCAGTATTGGGTGATAAATTCCATTATCGAGCCAATAAAACCTCACCACGGACTTCCTGTGGCGTTTTAGAGGGTATTAACACCCTGTTCTAATCTTCCTTTTTTTGATTGAGTAATGCTTGCCCCTTAAATTTCCATTCTTCCCATTTGGGATTGTCACGGGATAATTCATGCAAGCTGACTAATGCCCCCAGTAGTTTTGCGGGGTCATCTACCGGTTTACCCGTTTGACTGTCCACTAACCCTGCCATAATGAGTAATCCCGCCGATTGATAAAGGGCATGGTCACGCGCTTTACGGGCCGCTTTGGCTTCTGCACGCTTCTCTGCTTGAATAAGATTCATCACCTTTGTGCGGGCTTCCTGTGCTTTTTCTGCTGCCCGCTCTGCCTGAATTAACAATGAGAGCGTTTTTATTTCTTGGGCGGTTTTATCCGCTTTATCGTGCAAAATCACCAATAAGCGTTGTGCCTCATTCGGTGATTTTAAACCACGGATAGTTTGCACTCTGTCTGCCACCCATTTAGCCTGTTTTTCGTTTTTCATCTTTACCACTCATGCAGCTTTTAGAATGAAATAATTATGCTCATGATTGGCAACTCAGGTCAAATTCCACTACAATCCCTATCATCTTTTTATTGATAGGGCGCACTTAGACGTTTCTTCACTTCATTCAGAAACGGTGCGCGCTTGCAGCGGGCGAAAACAGCATGGCATCTTATCATCTCAGCGTTAAAACCGGCGGGAAAGGCAAAGCCACTTCCCATGCCGATTATATTGCGCGTGAGGGAAAATATGCCCGTGAAAAAGACAACGACCTTGAGCATCAAGAGTCCGGCAATATGCCCGCATGGGCAGCGCATAAACCGTCCGAGTTTTGGAAAGCCGCGGACACGTTTGAACGTGCCAACGGCTGTACCTACCGCGAAATTGAAATTGCCCTGCCGCGTGAATTGACACCCGCACAACGCCTTGAGCTTGTTCGTGATTTTATTCAACAGGAAATTGGCGACCGGCACGCCTATCAATTTGCCATTCATAACCCCAGAGCGGCGATTGAAGGCGGTGAACAACCGCATGCGCATATTATGTTCTCTGAACGGCTTAATGACGGTATCGAGCGTGACCCGCAGTTGTATTTTAAACGGGCTAACACGAAAAACCCTGAACGGGGCGGCGCAAAAAAATCTCGTTTTGGCGAAACGCCGACCGAACGCAAGGCATACCTTATCGCCCAGCGAGAACGCTGGGCTGACTTACAGAATAAGTATCTTGAACGGTATCAGCACGCTGACCGCGTTGATGCGCGTTCCCTGAAAGCACAGGGGATTGAGCGTGAGCCGGAGCGACATTTTGGCGCAGGACAGGTCAGGCAGTTTAATACAGCGCAGTTACACGCCCTGATGGAGCGCAGAGAAGCGGAGCGACAGGCTCAGCACTGTCGTGATGAATGTAACTGCGTCATTGATGTCACGACGACATTACGGGAAGCCCTCGCAGAGCGCGATAACGTCACTGAAACACCTAAATGCGAGGTGATGCAAAATGCGACTCAGGGCAGAACGTTTGATTTTGAAAAAGAGTCTGACAAGCTGAACGCACTGGTCAATGATGCCTTGAGTGAGATACAAGACGAGATTGACCTTCAATCCTTGATTAATGACTCGATGGCAGAGTTTCAGAATATTCATCAGGAACTGGTTAAGCAGCAGGAACGCGAGTATTGGGCTGAGCAGCGGCGTCAGCAGGAAAATGAACGACAGCGCCTCGCTGAGCAGAAGCGACAGAAACCGGATGACGGCTGGTCATTTTCACGATAGAGAGAATTTTGTATGAGTGATGAGATTAAAAAAATTGCGGCGCTGATTGGGCATCAGCAAGCGCAGGAAAAGCGTGTGGCGGCGTTGATTGATGAATTTCAGGCAGAATCCGCCAAATTAAGCCGCCAAACAGCACAATTGGCTCAGGTGATCCATGAATTGGACAGTGCCTCCGGTAAGATGACCGACACGATCAGGCAATCGGTGAATGCAGCCTTAACTCAGGTTGAAAAAGAACTCAAACAAACGGGATTGGCGCAGCAGAAACCCGCCGTCAATGCGCTGAATCAGGTGGTTACAGCAGCTAATGAATCCGTGAGTGCAATGCGACGTGAAATGTCACGTTATACGTGGAAATCCGCGATTTATATCGCCCTGACAATGGTTGCTGTTATGGGGGGCTGTCTCTGGGGGATGTTTTATTTTATCGACAGTGGTTATGACCGAATTGCAAAAATGCAGCGCATGGAAGCGGTCTGGCAAAAAAAAGCCCCGCTGGCTGATATCTCCACGTGTGACGGAAAACCTTGTGTGAAAGTGGATACAAGGCAGTCATATGGTGATAAAAAAGACACCTATCTGATTATCAAACAATAAAAAAACGGCGCTGAATACGCCGTTTTCCCGTGCAAGTCGTCAAAGTAGCGAGGGGGTTTTGAGCGGTTCGCCCTCATTCAACCTATTCATCTGCTAATGAGCCGGAAGGTTGAAAGATCTTTCAGTTTTTACTGATTAAATATGAGCATATTTAATCCAGCAAGTACTTACCATACTACCCTGGAGACTCACCTTTTAAATATCTATTTAATAAGTAACTAAGAGGCCAACCCTCAGAATCATTCAGTAACAGGCACTTAGATATCATTTCAAAATCATCTGATATATAAGCGGAAACATCACTATCTCCACAAACTTTAAATGATAACTTAAATGAAGCTTCTCTTATCCTATTTATTATTTCGATGCAATCGTCAGGAAAACATATATTTTTTATTTTATTAAAACTATTTAGCCACTGTTTTTCAAACTCATCGCCATCTCTTTTATCTAATGCGTCATCAATATTTATATGTAATAAAAAATCAAAAAATTTAGGTTCGTTAATTATCATTAACAATTCATTTAAGTTATCATTAGACATTACATTAACCCTTGCTTAGTTAGCCATTCTTCAATTAAATTAACCGCTTTTACTGGTGTTACATCTGTTCCTAAAGTATGTGTTCCATTCGGAGATTTCACATCAACCCGAATATCATCCAACTTAGATGGTCTTTAGTTACGGAATTTTCTGGGGTTTCTGGCGTAAAACCCTTAATAATATTATTCCATAGTTATTTCTGTTTTCATATATGGGGTTTTAATGAAGTTATTGTTTTTATTGTTCTTTTTATTTCCATTATCCGTTTTA
>NZ_VPEN01000037.1:0-6596 GCF_013417135.1 Acinetobacter sp. YH16051
TAATTGGTAATACCATGAAAAATACCATGCTCAGAAAAGGCTTAACAATATTTTGAAAAATTGCCTACTGAGCGCTGCCGCACAGCTCCATAGGCCGCTTTCCTGGCTTTGCTTCCAGATGTATGCTCTTCTGCTCCTGCAGCTAATGGATCACCGCAAACAGGTTACTCGCCTGGGGATTCCCTTTCGACCCGAGCATCCGTATGATACTCATGCACGATCTTCATTCGAGCAACGGAGTTCTCTGTGTCTTTTAGCACCTCTTCATCGCGGCCTGCGCAAGTATCGGTCGCTCGTTCCTGGGCAGTCCTTGTTTGTCTGTCCATCCTGCAATTCCTCATCGCCGTCGACGTCACCGTGGTCAACGTGGCGCTGCCCTCTATCGGCAACGATCTGGGCGTTGATGCGCGCGGCCTGACATGGGTCGTCGTTGGTTACACCATCACAGGCGGTGGTCTGTTGATGCTTGGTGGACGTCTGGGAGACGTCTTCGGCCGCCGCCGCCTTCTGCTCATCGGAACCGCGATCTTCGGAGCGGCCTCGCTGATGGCGGGCCTCGCGGAGACCTTTCCGCTACTCGTCGGTGCAAGGTTGTTGCAGGGTGTAGGGGAAGCCCTCGCCCTGCCCGCTGCGATGGCGACCATCGTCCTGTTGTTTCCCGAAGGGCGGGCGCGCACCCGCGCCCTGAGCGTCTGGGCTGCGGTTGCGAGCTGCGGTCTTGTGCTGGGGTTCGTGCTCTCGGGAATCATCACCGAGTATCTCGGTTGGCGATGGATCTTCCTCATCGCCGTTCCGTTCGTCCTGTTCGTGCTGATCGCTTCTGTCGCCCTGCTACCTCGAGACCGATCACAGGAGCGCGCACCGTTGGATATTCTCGGATCGATTCTGCTGACGAGCGCACCGCTGCTGTTCGCTTTCGGAGTGGTGGAGGCCGGGGACAGCAATGGGGATGTGCCCTGGTCATCAATCGCTGCCCTGGTGGGAGCGGCAGCCGCCGCTGCATTGTTCGTCAAGGTGGAACGCCGAGCCGCAAACCCACTGGTTCCGCTGACCTTCTTCCGCAACCGGACACGAGTGCGAGCAAATCTTGCGACTGCACTGTTGAGCGCGGCGCTCTCAACGTCCTTTCTGCTGTTCACGTTCTATCTACAGGATGGACTCGGTCTCTCTCCGCTGGAATCCGGATTGCTGCTCCTGCCACTTGCGGTGGCACTAGTCGTCGCCGTGACCGTCGTACCTCGCCTCTTGGGGCGCTGGGGAGCGCGTGCTTGCATCGTCGTGGGACTGAGTTCCGCAGGGGCAGGCATGATCGTGATCGCGGCAGCCGCGCAGCTCGAAGCCCCCGCTTGGCTACTAACCCCCGCGATGCTCTTCATCGCCGCAGGAATGGGTTTCGGCCTCGTTGGATTGCAGTACGCGGCCGTGACCGAGGTCACCGACGATGATGCCGGAGTCGCATCCGGCGTACAGCGAGCCGCAGACCAGCTCGGTGGATCCGCAGGTGTCACGGTCTACGTGGGCCTGGGCTTCGCGTCGGCCCTTCACGGTGTATCACCCTATGTGCTAAGTAGCGGCCTCGCGATCATCGGCCTCTGCCTTGCGACCGCCATTGTCCAACGAATCGTAATCGTGACGCAGGAACAACAGACGAGGACATGAGCGTGCCGTCGTAACCCGATCCCGAAGTTCCCGATGAGGTGCTCCGTGGCGACGCCCGGCGACTCGTCAGTCAGCCCCGACCGGTGGTCGCGGGGCGCGCCCTTTGTTGCGCGCACCGCGACCATTCACCGCCCTCTCGGTCCGGTGGCGTATGACTGCGTCAAGGTGGAGGTGCGGGCGCTGGACAGCGAAACCGCCCGCCTGCTGCACCAGCGGCTGTGTGGCTGGATCGACCCCGGCAAAACCGGCAAGGCTTCCATAGATACCTTGTGCGGCTATGTCTGGCCGTCAGAGGCCAGTGGTTCGACCATGCGCAAGCGCCGCCAGCGGGTGCGCGAGGCGTTGCCTATTAAGTCCTGTTATTAAACCAAATATTTGTTAAATAGTTCGGTGTAAGTGTCTTGATTTACATCGTCTTTATTCAAATTGATTTGAACACTCTCATAAATCCTTCTTAAGAAAACATACTGAATAAAATCATCTGCATAATTCTTAATTCGGGGCAGGTAATTCAGCTCTAAAGGAATGTAGTAGTCCATTTTTCTAAAGTTTTTCCCTGTTTTTTTGAAGTGATAACTGACCGCATCAACAAACAATCGTCCGATCTGGTGCCGATTCCCTTTGAAGACTCCGTAAAATTTCAGATCATCATAAAATGACTGCAACTTAGACATGCCAACGCTTTTGTCATTATTTGAAATAAGTGTATTTATAATTTCAACATAGCTTTTTTTAATCAGCTGCACGCTAGGCTCATCAAATCGCCAAGTCCATGTATAGTTTTTTGCACTTTTCTCCGTATCAGGATAATTCTTTGATTTCTTTTTTGAGTGTGAAAGGCGCACCAGTTCAACATTTTTCCCATTTCCAAACGCAACTTTTAAAAAGGGCTTTTGTAAAACAAATTTGAATTTTTCATGGTCATTAAAATATGTCTGAATCAATGAAATTTGTTCTTGTTCTTCTTCTCGATTCCACGTTGTTTCAACTTCTGATATTCGCTGTTTGACTATTTTCTTTAATTGCCCCTCGCTTTTAAGAGTGTTGTATTCATTGCTTTTTGGAGTTGTCACAAACAGCCAAAATTCCCATATATCTTGGTCATAACGCTTTTGAATAATTAAATCCGCAATAGGCTCATTTTTTTTATTTAAACGATAAGTCCTTTGTCGTGGGCTTAAATCTAAAGAATATTTTTGGCTGAGTTTTTTTATGAGTTTTTGGATTTTATCTGCAAACATCGTGTTATCAGATTCAATAGTAAAGTGACTATAGAAATACGCACCGTTTGCAACTTTATCTACAATTTTTTGCGCTGTATAACGACTGTTCGGGCTGTAATGAATCATTTTATTGTTACCAAGCAATATTTGTTCAATTGTCATCAAACAATATTCTAAAAAGTCCTATGTAATCAAGCAATATTTATTCTAACTAAAAGCTATATTTTATAATGCTTTCAACGATTTTGATTTTTTACCAATGCCAAAGGCATTGGTCGGACTTAATTGACACAATTTGTCATCGTGCAATCAAGTGGTTCCTAGGTGACGGAATTTACATCTGTTTTTGCTTGGTTTATAGTCGCAATATTCATTGACTTAAAGCAGTCTGACCAACTGCCTGACCATTTTCGTTTTAGCGATTTTGAGCAGGCAACAGCCTGCTTAAAGCCATGTTTTTTTAGATAGCGCACAATTCAGAACTAGCCATTTTGAGTTGACCGATTGAGCGTACTACTGGAGAAATCCCGTTCGGTACGATCTGATGGGCGCTAGGGAGTTGTAATACTCCTTTTCGATCCAATCCGTTGTAAACGGGGTTGGGCGACAAGGACACGGGAGCCTATAAACAATCGAATGATTGTGAAGTGGTCGTGAGGTTAGATATAGCCTGACTAGATACAATTTTTTTTGTATTGAAACCCTGTTTTAACGATTACCGTGAGACCCTGACAGGATGTTAAGGGTCACTAATAACGGCAATGTGTTGCGGCAAATGCACTCTAAGAGGGAAGCGCAGCTCATTGGCACAACTGATGGCGTTTGAGGTAACAGCAATGTTACAGGCTAGCTGAGGAGAAATCTGGAAGCAGCGGCACCACTGAGTGAGATCATCTCAAGCAAAGTGGGTCAACGGATAGCTTAAACAGTATACATCCGGAAGCATAAACCGGAGACACGTGTAGATTAAGAGCCATACGCTCAGATTTTGTCTCAAAGTCATATCCACCAAATCTAAGGAACCGCGTGGTGGGGAAAATGGAAGCACTGACAGACAAAAGAGCATTGGCGTTCAATTGCTAAGATCGTTAGAAATAACTTGGGAATCTCCATGCTTAGACATTGAGTTGTCACGGCAAGGCATGGAGAGGGAGAGAGGATGAGTAGGTCGTATAAGTTATGAAAATAACGAAGTCGATGCTGTATTAAACATTGCGAACTCACCAGTGGCGTGGCTGCTAAGGGTGGTAAAGGGAGTAGTGTTGTCGAAAATCCGAGTCGGTTTTATGTTGTTATCTAAAAAAGCGAAACATAGCTAAAAATGGTTTGGTCGCCATTGTTTGTTCTGATAGGTCGGGATTGGTCTCCCGATCTAAGTCAGGACTAAGCAAACGTTAATGAAAGAAAAGAAAATACGGCAGCATAGTCTTGTGTACTGCATGATTTTTTTCATAGTTTCAATTCTAACTAATTGAATATTTAACTAATTTAGAAAAATTAGCGGGAGTCCTCGTTAAGATGAGTTTTTTCCATTCTTTAGTATAAAGAACGACGTATTGTGATAATGACTTGGGTATTTGCCTACCCATGTTCTACTCGACAAACAACGTGAACTCTACGAAAGTGAGATATGACTCCCTCGGTTGCGGCAAAACAACTAAACGAGGTGAGTTCCTAAATCTCTCTATTTTGCTTTCTAAGGCACTTTAATTTACTTCATGTAGGTAATATCAAAAAAACACCTAAAGTAGCTAAAAACCCTTATTTTTTGCATTTAAACGGTATATTTAACGAGTGTCTACGAGTGACACAAAGAAAAGTTGAGCCTCGACCCTCTGAAAAACTGCTTTAAAAAAATAAAAAAGACAAAAGGAATTAAATCAAATGCTGGTATTTGCACCTAGACCGAGCGAAGCGAGCAAAAAAGCTCTATGAGCGAAGCGAATTCATAGCCGCTTTTGCTTTTTTGAATCCTCGAAAGCAGTCACCAAAAAACAGCCCCCAAGACCGAGTGAAACGAGGTCAAAATGCCACGAGCGAAGCGAGTGCCATAGGGCTGTTTTTCACTCCCCTGCTCCTTTTTATTCTTTTAAGAAGCTTTTAAATACTTTTAGCCCCCCCTCAAAGCCACGTGTAACATGGCTTTCAAACTTTAAAAAAGTACAAACGCCAAGTATTAAAGTACAAACGCCAAGTTAAACACTGTTTAAAAAGTACAAACGCCAAGTTTAAAAAGTACAAACGCCAAGTATTAAAGTACAAACCTATGTATGTACTTTAATTTGTAAAAAAGTATTGACTCAAACAATGTACTTAGTATAAAAACAAACCGATTTATTATTTTTGAGCTGTTTATATGGCTGTAGATCTAAAGAAACATTATCCGAAAGATTGGGTTGTCTTACAAAACCGAGTTGCTGAATGCTTTCGTGGAATGAGCCTTGATGAAAAACGTCTTTTTATCATGTCTACGCCGCTTGCTAGAACAACACAAATATCAAGTAATGAACCTATTTTTATCTCATCTCATGAATTTTCACGTGAGTGTAATGTCGATCTTTCAACCGCATACACAGCACTAGAAACAGCGTCAGAGCGTCTTTTTACCCGATTTTTCGGATATACAGCACAAAATGGGGATCGGGTGAAAATAAGATGGTTGAACAAGGTTGTTTATAAAGTAGGGCAAGGGGGTTCAGAACTCTACTTTACTGATGAAGTCCTTCTTCTTCTTAGGGAGTTTGATGCTTTAAATCCTTATACAAAATATAAAAAAGAGGTTGTATTACGGCTCCGGAAAGACTACTCACTAGACATCTATCACTTAGCTAAGAAACATCAGGTGATGGGCGGTTTTCAAATCAGCCTTAATGATCTTTTTGAACAGCTTGGCTTACCTGAGTCGTATCAAGATTTAAGTAATTTAAAAAAAAGGGTAATTAAACCCTCATTAGATGAAATTAATCAAAATACGGATATTAACCTCAGCTATGAGAATATAAAGCAGGGGCGTTCTGTAGTCGGCTTTAAGTTCACTGTAAAAGAGAAACCAAAACCTAAAACTCTAACGACACAAGCTCGGGACCCGAACACAATAGATATGTTCTGCGATTTAACAGATGCTCAAATCAGCAAATATAGTGCTATTTTAAGTCGTGTAAGTGACATATCTGACCTTTCTACATTCCCGACATACGATGCTTTTACTCTGTTTATTGCCGGTATTTTGAGAGACCCAAAATCAGTACGTGAAGAAACTGCAAAACGGATATTTACAGCATTGCGTAAACATACTGATTTCAAAGGGTAATACCTATTTTCTTTCAAAAAAATAGGTGATCAAAGCAAGTATTCCCAAGGCTTTTGAGATTATTAAATAATCATCACTAGGTACAATATCGACATAGTGAAATGCTGTTAGCATCAACCAAAAGCCTAGGAAAAAAAATATAAACTTAGACTTAAATAAATGAGGGAGTTTTTTAAATATTTCAGCAGTTTTTAAGGTTGCAATATTCATATTAAGTGGTCGCGCTGGGCTGGACGGTAACCGAGTTCGCGGCGGGCAAGTACGACATCACCCGGCCCAAGGCGGCAGGCTGACCCCCCCCACTCTATTGTAAACAAGACATTTTTATCTTTTATATTCAATGGCTTATTTTCCTGCTAATTGGTAATACCATGAAAAATACCATGCTCAGAAAAGGCTTAACA
>NZ_VPEN01000038.1:0-6515 GCF_013417135.1 Acinetobacter sp. YH16051
GCAGTTCTTTATTTTCGCGTTCGAGTTGTTTGATACGTTCTTGGTCTGAAAGCAGCTGTACTTTAACTGGATTTTGTTTATCTAAATATTTTTGATACCAAACACGTAGTGTTTCAGGAGTACAACCGATTTTAGGAGCAATTGCTGTGATCGCAGCCCAATTCGATGGATAATCTTTTTCGGATTCAATCAATAATTGAACCGCTCTATCTCTGATTTCAGGGGTGTATTTTACTTTTTTCATCGGGACATTCTCTCAAGAAAAGTGGTCTCCGACAAACCCGGTACGGTTCAGAGAGTTTTGGAGATACTAATGATCCAACTATCTTATTAATAATGGGAGCTACTTCATCAATGATTTGGTGGGAAGAAGACTTTTGTAGGAAGCTAAGCAATCAAGGGTTTCATGTTATACGTTATGATAATCGGGATGTAGGCAGATCAATTACTTACGAGTATGGTCATCCAGAATATACCTTTGAGGATTTGGCTGATGATGCAATTCAGGTACTAGATGCGTATAGGGTTGATAAGGCTCACATAGTCGGTATGTCGATGGGTGGAATTATTACGCAGATAGTAGCTCTTAAACATCCCGATAGAGTTCTTACAATTTCACTAGTTATGACATCGAATTATGATTCTAGTCTTCCTAAGAAGGATAGCAAAGTAACAGAAGTTTTTGCCAAAATTAACATCAATAACTGGGAAGATAAAGAGGAAGTGATCAAGTATGTTATGGATAGGAGTAAAGTCCTCGTAGGAACTAAGCATCCATTTAATGAAGAGAAAATAAGGAAATTAGCTGGGAAGGATTTTGATCGTGCTAGTAATATGGAGAGCATGGAAAACCATGAATATGTAAAAGGATGGGGATTATATTTATCTAGAACCCATGAAATTAATGTTCCTACACTAGTTATTCATGGGACTGATGATCCTATTATACCTCATGAGCATGGAGCGCATCTTTCTAAAATTATATCTAATGCTGTGCTAGTTACCCTGGATGGTGCTGGGCATGAGCTACACTATGATGATTGGGATGAAATTATTAATGCTTTATCCAAGCATGCTGCAAGTTTATAATTGCTATATAAAAGCTAAAGTCGGGAGTGATTTTTAATGAGTAAAGATATTAAACAAGTAATCGAGATAGCAAAAAAACACAATCTTTTTCTAAAAGAAGAAACGATACAGTTTAATGAATCAGGGCTTGATTTTCAAGCTGTTTTTGCACAAGATAATAATGGAATTGATTGGGTTCTAAGATTGCCTAGACGGGAAGATGTGATGCCTAGAACAAAGGTAGAAAAACAAGCTTTGGATTTGGTAAATAAGTACGCTATATCCTTTCAGGCACCAAACTGGATCATTTACACAGAGGAACTAATAGCTTATAAAAAGTTAGATGGTGTGCCAGCAGGTACGATAGATCATAACATAGGTAACTATATTTGGGAGATAGACATAAATAATGTTCCAGAATTATTTCACAAGTCGCTAGGCAGGGTGTTAGCAGAGCTTCATAGCATACCTAGTAATAAAGCCGCAGCGCTTGATCTTGTAGTACACACACCAGAAGAAGCAAGAATGTCAATGAAGCAGCGTATGGATGCAGTAAGAGCAAAGTTCGGAGTAGGTGAGAATCTATGGAACAGATGGCAAGCGTGGTTGAATGATGATGATATGTGGCCTAAGAAAACTGGACTGATTCATGGAGATGTACATGCCGGACATACTATGATTGATAAGGATGCCAATGTGACTGGATTAATCGATTGGACTGAAGCGAAGGTTACAGATGTTTCGCATGACTTTATTTTCAACTATAGAGCTTTTGGGGAAGAAGGGTTAGAAGCTTTAATTCTCGCTTATAAGGAAATTGGTGGATATTACTGGCCTAAAATGAAAGAGCATATTATCGAACTTAATGCAGCATACCCAGTTTCAATCGCTGAGTTTGCATTAGTGTCTGGAATTGAGGAATATGAGCAGATGGCAAAGGAAGCATTGGAAGTACAAGGTTCGTAATCGGTATAAAGTAGTTATCGATATGTTCCCGCCTACCACTATGGTAAATATTGCAACGTAATAAGTAAATAATTAGGTCTTAAGTTTCCAAAAATTATATTTGCGATATGAATGATGAATAGGTTTTTGACTTTATTGGCTATTGAAGGGTATACGCAGCGTGAAATTGCAAGAAAGATGCACTGTTCACAAAATACCATATTTAAAAGACTAATAAAAATAAAATATTTTTCAAAAATGGTTGTCAAAAAGATCTTCTCCTTGCCTACGCATTGTTTAAGGATAGGGAATATAAACAGGTATTCCATTGTCGTCGAGCCTGAAATGCTTGCTCGTTACGGAGCCTATTTCTCCGCCAAAGACCCCTCGAAACCCTGAAATGTCCATGAATTGCGCCAAATGCACCCACCTTGCTGGCTGCTCTCCCATCAAGCCTCTCCTGCATCCGCACACTCCCCTGCAATCCGTGTAGGTCGCATCGTCCGTGATGTCTGTTGGCGTGCTTGCTGTATGTTGGTTCAATCCGCCAGTCCCTGCTCCCACCCAGGCAGCAAGGGTGGAGCTCGTGGTGGCGGCAATTGGGTGGATGGAGAAACTTGTTTGGCTTCCTTGGCCTTGAGGTGGTTGAGGATCTTGTCGATGACCACAGGGTCCTCGATGCAGGCAATCACCTTCACCGGCCCCTGGCACTTTTCGCATTCGGTAATGTCGATGTTGAAGACGCGCTTCAGGCGTCTGGCCCAGGTCATGGCGGCCCGCTGCTCCAGCGGTGTGCGTTCCTCGGGCGCAAGGTGCACGGTACCGACCTTGCCTGCCCCCTTGCCACGTTTGGCCGGGGTGATCGTTACACGGTAGTGGCTGTTGGGGGCGAACACGCCGTGGAAGCGGGTCAGGTTCACTCTAGGTTTGGGCACCAGCGCCGCCAGCTTCGCCATGAAGTCCAAGGGCTCGAAGATCACATGGGTGGTGCCGTCCCGGTACGGTGTCTTGAGTTCGTAACGTACCCGGCCGTCTCTTGTCAGCGCCAGACGCTGCTCCGAGATCGCCGGGCGCGCCACATAGCGGCACAGGTGCTCCAGTTTCTGTCTTTCATGCGCCTGCACTGCCACGCCGGCGTGCAGGGAGAAGCCGCCGGCCTTGGCCAACTGAGTCAATCTGTCGTCTTCCGCTGCTTTGGGGAGCAGGGTTTGCAGGGTGAAGACCTTCTTGCCCTGCTGCGGGCCGAGGGCGATGCGGTAGGTAATGCTGTGCCCGTGCACCTGCTGCATGGGCTCGTCTGCCAGGTGATCCAGAGTCAGGTAACTGTTCTCGCTGTCCTGGGTCAGCACGCCCTCCTTCACGAGGAAACGGGCCAACCGGGTGCTGAGCTGCTGCAGTACCGCCTCCAGATCGCCCTTGGTAGGCGCATTGACCCGGCGGAACACCTGGCTGGTGTTGTTGTCGTCGCTGTTGCCGTCGTGGCACCGCGTCACATACACCCCGTCCAGGAACAGCATATGAAAGTGGACATTCAGGTTCAGGGCCGAGCCGAAGCGCTGGATGAAGGTCACCGCCCCGGTGCGGGCGGTGTCGTGAGTGAAGCCAGCCTGCCGGAGCAGCCAGGTGGCAATCGAGCGATAGACGATGCCCAAGGCCTTGCCCATCAGGTCCGGGTAGCTGGCAAACAGGAAGCGTAGCTGGAAGGGGACACTGAGCACCCACTGTCTGAGTGGTACCTTGGGCAAGACCTCATCGACCAGCAGCGCGGCGCTGTCGACCATGCGCCGGACGCCATGCTTTCTATTTTTTATAACTCAGTATCATCTAAATAACCTTTTGGCATGGGAATCAATTTTTCTGATGCGCGACTGAGAGACTCCTCTTTTTTCCAATCAGTGATTTTATTTTCCGTCGCTTCAATCACCATATCAAAAAGAGAATCACTCAAAAGTAAACGCAATGGCGGCTCAGGCAATGCTGCAAGTTTAAAAATTGCTGTTGCGGCTAAAGCTGGATCACTATCTGTCGCTTGACCTTCTTGCTCTTTTGAGAAGTCATCCATTTGCTGATGAAGTTCTTGATAATCGGAGAACCGCTCGCTACTATGCAAATTTTTATAAAGATCTGTCCAATAACCGCCTGGCTCTACGATCGTAACATGAACACCAAACGGCGCTAATTCTTGTGCCAATGCTTCTGTCAGACCTTCTATCGCAAATTTACTAGCACTGTACAACCCGGAAGTCATCCAAGACATGATTCCGCCGATACTGCTCATTTGAATGAAACGCCCCTGTTTTTTGCGTAAATACGGAGAAACTACTTGTGCTGTCCAAAGCGAACCAAAGAAATTTACATTCATTATTTTCCGTGCTTCTGCTTCAGTCGTCTCTTCAACCATACCGCCAAGCATCATTCCAGCGTTGCTTAAAGCAATATCGATTCCCTTAAATGTTTCCGCTCCTTTAGCCGCAGCAGCAAATACCGCTTCACGTTGCTCAATATCACCTAAACAGATCAATAGGGATTGATCATATTTTTCTTTTAAACTGGCTAGCTTCCCTTCTGTTCTAGAAAATGAAATAACTTGATCGCCATTTTCTAAAACAATCTTCGCCGTTTCAAAACCGATTCCTTTACTTCCTCCCGTAATAAACCACGTTCTAGTCATTTGTCTGCACACCTTCTCTTCTACTTTTATATTGATTATAACAAATTAATCTAAGAAGCAAGACTCATACCTATGACAAAAAAATAAAAGGCTGCGACATATGTCACAACCTTTTGATTTCTTTATCTGAGCAGACAGACTTTAAAAAGTCAACTTTTCCAATCGATCAAAAGCTTCTGCTAATAGTTCTAATGGCTGGGTTGCTGCTAAGCGAATGTAGTTATCGCCTAAGGATAGGGAATATAAACAGGTATTCCATTGTCGTCGAGCCTGAAATGTTTGCTCGTTACGGAGCCTATTTCTCCGCCAAAGACCCCTCGAAACCCTGAAATGTCCATGAATTGCGCCAAATGCACCCACCTTGCTGGCTGCTCTCCCATCAAGCCTCTCCTGCATCCGCACACTCCCCTGCAATCCGTGTAGGTCGCATCGTCCGTGATGTCTGTTGGCGTGCTTGCTGTATGTTGGTTCAATCCGCCAGTCCCTGCTCCCACCCAGGCAGCAAGGGTGGAGCTCGTGGTGGCGGCAATTGGGTGGATGGAGAAACTTGTTTGGCTTCCTTGGCCTTGAGGTGGTTGAGGATCTTGTCGATGACCACAGGGTCCTCGATGCAGGCAATCACCTTCACCGGCCCCTGGCACTTTTCGCATTCGGTAATGTCGATGTTGAAGACGCGCTTCAGGCGTCTGGCCCAGGTCATGGCGGCCCGCTGCTCCAGCGGTGTGCGTTCCTCGGGCGCAAGGTGCACGGTACCGACCTTGCCTGCCCCCTTGCCACGTTTGGCCGGGGTGATAGTTACACGGTAGTGGCTGTTGGGGGCGAACACGCCGTGGAAGCGGGTCAGGTTCACTCTAGGTTTGGGCACCAGCGCCGCCAGCTTCGCCATGAAGTCCAAGGGCTCGAAGATCACATGGGTGGTGCCGTCCCGGTACGGTGTCTTGAGTTCGTAACGTACCCGGCCGTCTCTTGTCAGCGCCAGACGCTGCTCCGAGATCGCCGGGCGCGCCACATAGCGGCACAGGTGCTCCAGTTTCTGTCTTTCATGCGCCTGCACTGCCACGCCGGCGTGCAGGGAGAAGCCGCCGGCCTTGGCCAACTGAGTCAATCTGTCGTCTTCCGCTGCTTTGGGGAGCAGGGTTTGCAGGGTGAAGACCTTCTTGCCCTGCTGCGGGCCGAGGGCGATGCGGTAGGTAATGCTGTGCCCGTGCACCTGCTGCATGGGCTCGTCTGCCAGGTGATCCAGAGTCAGGTAACTGTTCTCGCTGTCCTGGGTCAGCACGCCCTCCTTCACGAGGAAACGGGCCAACCGGGTGCTGAGCTGCTGCAGTACCGCCTCCAGATCGCCCTTGGTAGGCGCATTGACCCGGCGGAACACCTGGCTGGTGTTGTTGTCGTCGCTGTTGCCGTCGTGGCACCGCGTCACATACACCCCGTCCAGGAACAGCATATGAAAGTGGACATTCAGGTTCAGGGCCGAGCCGAAGCGCTGGATGAAGGTCACCGCCCCGGTGCGGGCGGTGTCGTGAGTGAAGCCAGCCTGCCGGAGCAGCCAGGTGGCAATCGAGCGATAGACGATGCCCAAGGCCTTGCCCATCAGGTCCGGGTAGCTGGCAAACAGGAAGCGTAGCTGGAAGGGGACACTGAGCACCCACTGTCTGAGTGGTACCTTGGGCAAGACCTCATCGACCAGCAGCGCGGCGCTGTCGACCTTGCGCAGCAGTGCCAGAGCCAGTTGCTCCATTTCCGGCAACCGTGGGCGTGGGCGCAGCGGCGCGCCCATCGCGGCGAGCAGCGCGACGTAGAAGCGGATCACGGACGGCTCGGACGGCAT
>NZ_VPEN01000039.1:0-5522 GCF_013417135.1 Acinetobacter sp. YH16051
TCAGTTAAAATCATTTTGAAGTTTTAATCTAAACTTCCAAATCTGGCTCATCAATTTTCTGACTTAAATTTCGCTCAAATAAACTTCGAGTAATTTAAACCAATCAATCAATGAAATATGTTCGATCAATCAATCAGTAAAAATCCACACAAGTTGTTCTTCATAATCTCTTAATGATCTCAATTTCTGCCTCGTCAGCAGAAATTTTAACGCAAAACACTTCTAACAACTCAACCCTGTAAGCTAAGTTCGTAGGCTGTTTCGCGTCGGGATGTGTGCATTCTAGGGGATTTCAAAATCTTTGCAAGCCCCAAATTAGGATATTTTTCACGTATGTATTTTTTTTCTACAAAAATACTTGGTTTTTTAATTTTTTAGCTATTTTTTCATCAAATTTAAATAAAAACTCACATCTACAAAGTAAAGAGGGCTTTTTTATCCATACTTTTATGGGCTCAAATCGGTCAAGTTTTGCAGGCTGTAATCAACGATTGCCAATGTATACAATTCTTTTTGTCTTATGATATCTAAAAAAATTTTACATCTCAGTTAAAAATGCTTTTGCATTATCCAGAATCATATTCCTACATACGGCGTACCTATCATTGATTTCATATCAGTGTGGAGGTCTTGTCCGTTGATTAAAAGTTGGTGTTCAGCATTTACATTATTGATTTCAAGTCGAATGAGTCTACTCCTCTATTCAACAAGTTTAGATCGCGCCATCCACATACACTACCTACAAGAGGTTTTGCCGTATAAAAGTAGCTTTAGCTTTGAATTTTGAATTTAGGTCTTAAAGTTTTAAGAAAATTTTTATAAAACAAAGAGAAGTAATCTTACATTTTACCTTTAGATATAAACCACAACAAAACTAGAGGCAAAAAAAAGAAAGAGATCTCTCCCAAAATCTCTCCCTCGGAGTTGAATCTATATGCGATCCATATATCATTATTATAGTTATACGAAAAAAAGAGTCCCTTGGGGAAGGGACTTGTAAATTGTGGAGCTATAGTTATAAGTACCCTCTAGATCTGTTTTGTACACTGTGTCTAGATGGGTAAATCTTATACATAACTGAGCAAAAATGCAAGCTACTTGGCAAAATTTAAGTGTTGTTTTTATAAGGTTTTTTTTGAATTTACTTATTCATATAATTAATATACCAAACAGAAAATAAAAGCAGACCGAAGCCTGCTTTTATTTCAATCACTTAGAATGGACCTAGTCCGTAAATGTGACTTTGGCAATGGCTTTTTTGCCCGCCTGAATAATGTGTGTTGCGTTTTCTTTGACCGAGAAACCTGCATCAACCACATTCCAATCTACTTTTACTGCGCCACGTGCAACAGCATCTTTGGCTTGTGCGGCATTTTTGGTTAAACCTGCAGCACGTACAATAGAAGCAATAAATAATTCACCACCAAATTCAGCACGTGAAATCGTCACTTCTGGCGTACCTTCAGGTAATTCACCTTCGGTAATGATATTACCTGCACCTTTATGCGCATTGGCTGCAGCTTCGCTGCCGTGGAAACGCTCAACCAATTCGAGTGCCAAAATCTTTTTGATTTCTTGCGGATTACGACCTTCTGCCATTTCTTTAAGCAAAATTTCAATTTCATCCATCGACTTGAAGCTGAGTAACTCAAAATAGCGCTCAATCAGACTATCAGGCATCGACAAGACTTTTTGATACATCGCACCCGGTGCATCAAATACGCCAATATAGTTGCCTAAAGATTTAGACATTTTATTCACGCCATCTAAGCCTTCAAGAATTGGCACAGTAATACAAACTTGTGCTTCCTGATCATAACGACCTTGCAAAGTACGTCCCATCAACAAGTTAAAGGTCTGGTCTGTACCACCCAACTCTACATCGGCGTGTAATGCCACTGAGTCATAACCTTGTACCAACGGATACAAAAATTCGTGAATCGCAATCGGTTGCTGGTTGTTATAACGCTTGGTGAAGTCATCACGTTCCAACATACGCGCTACGGTTTGCTGCGATGCCAACTGAATTAAATCTGCTGCAGTTTTTGTTGCAAACCATTCAGAGTTAAACACCACTTTGGTTTTATTTGGATCAAGAATTTTAAAAACTTGTTCCTGATACGTTTTGGCATTTTCCAAGACTTTTTCACGTGACAACGGCGGACGTGTAGCACTTTTACCTGTTGGGTCACCAATCATGGCAGTGTAATCGCCAATCAAGAAAAATACTTCGTGACCTAAGTCTTGGAATACTTTTAATTTATTGATTAATACCGTATGCCCCAAGTGTAAATCAGGTGCAGTCGGGTCAAACCCCGCCTTAATTTTTAAAGGACGATTCTCTTTTAATTTCTTTAGAAGATCTTCTTCAGAAATAATTTCATGCGTGCCTCGTTGAATGAGGGCAAGTTGTTCTTCAGCCGGCAGGAAATTTGACATCACGAAATCCAAACACATCAGTTATTCAATTTGTGCGATATACTAACACTTTTTCAGCATATTGCAGGCTATAGAATAACCATGACAGCGATCTATATTGGGGTAATGACGGGCACAAGTATGGATGGTGTCGATCTTGTTGCTGCTTCTTTTGATCCACTGCAACTCCACGCGACCCTGACTTTGCCGTTTGATCCCGATTTACGTGACGAACTCATGGCACTGACTTTGCCAGGTGACAATGAAATTGACCGCATGGGCAAAGCAGATGTGGCTTTAGCCACCATGATTGGACATGGTATTAACAGCCTGATTAAAAAAAATAAACTGGATAAATCTCAAATTAAAGCGATTGGTTCGCATGGCCAGACCATTCGTCATCGTCCTGAACATGCTTTTACTTTACAAATTGGTGATCCGAACATCATCACCGAAATCACCCAAATTCCTGTAATTTCAGATTTTCGTCGTCGTGACATGGCTGCAGGCGGACAAGGCGCACCGTTAGTGCCCGCTTTCCATCAAAACTTATTCCAACATCCGAGTATTCATCGGGTAATTTTAAATTTAGGCGGCATTGCCAATGTCAGTTTGTTGCCTGCAGGACAGCCCGAAGCAGTATCGGGTTTTGATACAGGGCCTGCCAATATTTTAATGGATGCTTGGTGTGAGCGTTACACAGGACAACCTTATGATGAAAATGGCAATTGGGCTGCGTATGGACATCCGATTCGCAGCTTGTTAGATCGTTTACAAGCCCACGCTTTTTTCTCTAAAGAACCACCCAAAAGTACAGGGCGCGAAGACTTTAACTTGGAATGGTTAGATGAACAGGTTGCCGATTGGCGTAATGATGTGGAATATGACGAGCTGGAAGATAATCCTGAAAATATTCAGGCGACTTTATTAAAGCTCACCACCCGCGCGATTAAAAAAGCCATTTATCGTTCAGGCATGGATACAGGTGAAGTCTATGTCTGTGGCGGTGGTGCCTATAATTCTTATTTGCTAGAGCAATTGCGCTGGCGTTTGCGCAAACATCAATGGACTGTACAAAGTACAGCCGATTTAGGGCTAAACCCAACATGGGTCGAAGCCACCGCCTTTGCTTGGTTGGCAATGCGTTTTTGTCAGCAATTAAGTGGCAATTTACCTGCGGTCACAGGGGCTAAAGGTGATCGCATTTTAGGTACCATGACTTTGGTTTAAGGATGCACTTTTAAACCAGATCAGTAGCAACAAAAAAGCCTTTCCTCTTCTATATAGGAAAGGCTTTGATCATTTTGAGTGCATCAATCTACTTTTTCAGATGCTGATACTCAAAAATATTTAAATCATACTTAGATTGAGAATGAAGAACCACAACCACAAGTCGTGGTTGCATTCGGGTTTTGTACCACAAAACGCGAACCTTCCAAGCCTTCAATATAGTCCACTACCGAGCCAACTAAATATTGATAGCTGAGTGAATCGACCAGCATTTTTACATCGCCATTCACAAATTCTGCATCATCTTCATTTTGGCTTTCCGCAAAGTTAAAGCCATAAGAAAATCCTGAACAACCGCCACCTGTCACATATACACGTAGCATTAAGTCTTGATTACCTTCACTGTCACGCAATTGGCGAACTTTTTTAGCAGCGTTGTCGGTGAGCTCAAGTGCTTGGGCATTCATGATGGATTTTCCTCAGGTACAATTCAGATGTCTTTTCTGCAAAAAGACCACTTATCAAGTATAGCATACTCAATATTGGGACGGTGATGCAGAATTAAAGTGAATTCTGAGTAATTACCTCAAGATTCTCCAATTATTTGTAATTTTCGTCCTGCAAGCCACATTCAAAATTGGTTGGCGCTTCTTTACAGCGGAATTGCCACAATAATTTCATCATGCGTTTGTCATAAACACCACGTTTAGTTAAATCAATCCGCGATTCACGCATCATTTTTTGATAACCCGGTTGATCTGCTGCAGGCACTTGCATCCAATATTTTGCAGGAATATCGGCTTTCATTTTGCCTAAAATACCAAAGGCACGTGGTAACTGCCCTTTCACCCATTCACGTGATTTTTGCCCAAAACCTGCAGGGAATTTATCTGGGCGGATAATAATATTGCCCGTGACCTGTAAAATTGGATAATTCACAATCGCGCCTTTAGTGCCTAAGCCTTTATGTAGTTCCAAAGGACGGAATACTGCAGCAGGCGCACCAATAATATCGACCTGACCATTGTTAAATTTACTGCCAAAATTGGTGACATCGGCACTTACTGCTTGCGCACCAATTTGCTGTACCATAATTTTTTGCGCTTGGTCATAATCTAAAACAGCAATTTTTTTCCCCGCGGCTTTGGCGACACTATTAATACTGCGGTCATTCACCATCAAAAAGGCATCACCCACAGGAATGACACCTGCGACTTCATACTGACCATTGCGCATATATTTGGCAAAAGCAGGACTCGCCAAACCTTGCATGACTTTAACTGCCAGTTTTAAATCTGGAATCGCACCAATTGCATCTAATGAGCCTGTAAAATGGTTAAATTGACGACCACGCATGCCCGTCACACTAATACCATCACATTTTCCTGCTTTAAAATCTTCTGCAATCACGCCTTCGTTTTGACCTACGCGTAACTCAATTTCTGCGCCCCAGTTTTTGGCCGCCAATTGATAGTCTTGCATTAAGTTATAGACATCACCGTTTTTACCGACCAAGTCGAATACACAGACCACTTGCTTAGCCTGCACTGCACTGGCGGCTAAAGACAAGCCTGCACCGAATAATAAAGCTTGCGTCCATTGTTTCATTTTATAGTTCCTTCCATTTTTTGTTTTTCTGGTCAAAATTGATTCAAACCTTCATTTTGTAGCACTGTACTTTTCATCAAGCTAAGATTAGCGAATTTTGATCTTTGGCTGATATGACTCAATTGACGAATCTTTCAATTTGACATCCTCCCCGACCTAAAGGACGGAGATTCCTACTGCTAGACGCTCATGCCCGAGCGCAAGAATATTCAGTGCGGAATTTACATCCCGATCATGGAGCGTACCACACTCCACACACTGCCATT
>NZ_VPEN01000003.1:0-274690 GCF_013417135.1 Acinetobacter sp. YH16051
GTACACAGTGCACTGGGTTATGTATCGCCTTTTGAGTTTGAAGCAATGTACTATGATAAGATTAACCCGTTAGGTCAGGTGGCCTAACTTAAATAAAAAAGTCTCCGACAAACCCGGTACGGTTCATCCATTGCTATGGTCGCCATCGCTATCTAAAGATTGTAAAAATACCATTAAGTTGGTACGGGCATTTTCACTTTCAGCCAAATCTAGTGGGGTAATACGTGCTTTAGCTTCAATGGCTTCACCAAGTTGCACATCACCAATAAAGAAGCGAACAGTATCACTCTCAGCATATTCAAACTCACCTTTATCATTGGTGATACCTTCAATACTTTCACCTGAACTCGAAGCTCTGAGATATTTAACCCCAGTTACAGGGCCATCGGTCAGTACACCAATCTGTGTTGCTGAACTCGGTGGCGGATTCTGATTGCTACCAGAATCATTGTCTGACCCGCCACATGCACTGAGTAAACCTGCTAAGGCTAAGCAAATTAACGTTTTTTTCATCATGATTTCCTTGTCATCTCGTTGTTTATAGACAAAGTATAAAAACATGGCTGAGTCGCTGCATATCCTAAAGTGAGGAGGTTAAGGGCTTAAATCTGTGAGAAAAAATGAAGAAAAAACAATATTTTTGTGAAAAAGTATAATTTTTTGATTTTCAGTCACGGAAGATCCACTCGCCTATGTTAATTTGAAGAAAAATATTGCGTGTTTAAGCCCAATCGCCACCAGAAAGTGATCTTGTTCTATGCTGTCTAAATTTTTTATTGAACGTCCTATTTTTGCAGGTGTGCTCGCCATTGTGGTGATGGCACTGGGGATTTTTTCAGTATTAAATTTACCTGTAGAACGCTACCCAGACATTGCACCACCTCGTATCACCGTCAGCGCAACGTATACAGGAGCTTCGGCAGAAACGGTTGAAGAAAGCGTCACACAGGTTTTAGAACAGCAAATTAAAGGCTTAGATCACTTACTGTATTTTAGTTCTAGCAGCGATTCTTCAGGACGAAGTAGAATCAGCATTAGCTTTGAAAATGGTACCAACCCCGATACCGCACAAGTCCAGGTACAAAATGCGATTAATGGTGCAATTAACCGCTTACCTGAAGATGTGCAGCGTCAGGGGGTGAATGTCTTTAAGTCATTGGGCGATACCCACATGGTGATTGGGCTGTACGATGCCACAGGCAAAAGCAGCAATATTGCCTTGTCTGACTATATGATGAGTCATTTAGAGCAAGAGTTGGCACGCATTGAAGGTGTGGGTGAGGTCGATGTTTTTGGTGCGCAATATGCAATGCGGATTTGGCTGAATCCGATAAAGTTAAAACAATACGCACTCATGCCAAGTGATGTACGTGCTGCAGTATTGGCACAAAATACCCAAGTCGCAGCAGGCGCAATTGGTGAATTACCCATAGCACAAGAACAATATCTCAATGCCAAAGTCACCTCAGGTTCACGCTTAAAAACGGTAGAAGAATTTGAAAATATTATTTTAAAAGCAGATCAGGCAGGTGGCTTTGTTTATTTAAAAGATGTGGCACGTATTGAACTTGGTGCAGAAAATTATCAAAGCTTTAATACCATTAATGGTTTTCCATCGGCAGGGATGGGTATTTCCTTATCGTCTGGTGCCAATGCGCTACAAACTTCAGCCTTAATTCAAAAACAAATTGAGCATTTAAAACAACAATTGCCCGAAGGTTACCAAATTGTCTATCCACGAGATAACACGCCTTTCGTGCAGGAATCAATTAATGAAGTGGTGAAAACTTTAATTGAAGCGGTGATTTTAGTTGTCATCGTGATGTTCTTGTTTTTACAAAACTGGCGCGCGACGCTCATTCCTACCGTAACCGTGCCTGTGGTGATTTTAGGCACTATGGCCGTGTTGCAACTCTTTGGCCTAAGTATTAACACGCTGACCTTATTCGCTTTGGTTTTAGCGATTGGTTTGTTGGTGGATGATGCGATTGTCGTGGTCGAAAACGTCGAGCGTTTAATGCACGAACAGCAGCTCTCGGCTAAACAGGCATCTATCGCATCTATGCAGGAAATTAGCGGTGCTTTGGTCGGCATTACCTTAGTTTTGACCGCAGTATTTATTCCTATGGCATTTTTTGGTGGTTCGACTGGGGTGATTTATCGCCAGTTTTCCATCACCTTAGTCACTGCGATGGTGCTGTCTTTAGGTGTGGCCTTAATTTTAACGCCTGCCTTGTGTGCCTTGATTTTAAAACCCAATCCACAACCAGCCCAATGGGCCATCTGGTTTAATCAAAAACTGGAACGCTTAAAACAACACTATCTCAAATTATCAGGCTGGACGATTCAGCATAAAGCGGTGTGTCTGGTTATTTTTGCAGGTTTATTGACGGTGTTTGCCTTGTTTTACCGTGCCTTACCTACCAGTTTTATCCCGAATGAAGATCAGGGCATGTTGTCGGTGCAATTTAAATTACAGGAAGGTGCGCCGTTGTCTAAAAGTCGTGAAGTGGGCGAAAGCATACGTGAATACTTTATGCAGCATGAAGCCCACAATGTTGATTTGGTGATGATTCGTTATGGACGTAATTTTTCGGGAACAGGGCAGAATTTAGGGCAGGGTTTTATTGCGCTAAAACATTGGGATGAGCGTCAAGGGCAACAGCATACCGCACAAGCTATTCGTGAACGTGCCATGCAGCATTTTCGACAGCATCCCAATGCACAAATTACCATTGGCATGCCCGCAGCAGTTCGTGGTTTGGGGCAAACCGATGGCTTAGAGTTCTGGATGCGCGATGTGAATGGTACAGGACGCGATTTTTTAATTCAGCAATTTCAAAATTTACAGCAGCAAGCCGCTCAATATCAAAGCTTTAAAAATTTAGATCAACGTGCCAATCCTGAAAAAGCGGAGTTAAACGTCACGATTGATCAGAAACAGGCGATGGCAGCAGGTTTAAATCAAACGGCTATTAACAGTACCTTAGCGGCAGCTTGGGGCGGTAGTTATATCAACGACTTTATTGACCGTGGTCGAATTAAACGTGTGATTATGCAGGGTGATGCCGAATTTCGTGGTAAACCTGAAGATTTGAATCAATGGTCGGTACGCAGTCAGCAAAATCAAATGGTACCTTTTAGCCAGTTTGCTCAACTCAGTTGGAGCGGTGGGCCAGAAGTCGTCAATCGTTTTATGGGGTATAGCGCCGTGCAAATGGAAGCCGATACTGCCGAAGGATATAGCTCAGGGCAGGCGATGCGTGATTTAGAACAGATGGTGGCACAGCAGCAGGGCATTGACTTGGCATGGAGTGGGTTGTCTTTTGAAGAAAATCAGTCCAGCAATCAGGCTTTGTTACTGTATTTGGTTTCCATCGGGTTTATTTTCTTATGCCTTGCTGCCTTGTATGAAAGTTGGAGTATTCCAACAGCCGTGATGAGTGCCATTCCTTTAGGAATTGGTGGAAATATTATTTTCAGCTATTTGGCAGGTTTCCCGAACGACATTTATTTCCAAATTGCCTTGCTTACCACCATTGGTTTGTCATGTAAAAATGCCATTTTAATTGTGGAGTTTGCTTCGGCTGCGCAGCAACAAGGCAAACAGGTGATTCAAGCCGCTTTAGAAGGTGCAAGCTTACGGCTCAGACCTATTTTAATGACCTCATTGGCATTTGGTGCAGGTATTTTGCCGCTAGTATTTGCCTTTGGTGCAGGTGCAGCAAGCCGTCAGGAAATTGGGGTGAGTGTTTTAGGTGGAGTTATTTTTGGCACAATTTTAGTGCTTGTTTTTATTCCGTTTATGTATGTGCTGGTTCGTTCTATATTTCAAGTGAATCGTTCATCACCCATAAACTAAAGATGTTTTTATTAGGCACTTAGCAAAATTATAGGCTATGATATGAAACGCTAAAAATCTTGTATAAATCTACAGATTTTCGGGTTTTTAAGGGTTGGTTTGGGCTGAGAAACTTTGCCCATTCTTCATTTTACGTTTTGGAATGATGGAGTGGGTGAGATTAATGACCAATCTGCACGCTGAACAGTTAGAACAAGCCTTGCAATTACATCAGTCAAGTACAGTGCGCAGCTTGATCGATGGTATCAACCCTGCCGATTTAGCCGACTTAATGCAGCACTTGAGTCTGAAAGCACAGCTGAGTTTAATTGAACAAATTGACAGTGCTGCCTTGGTGATGGAGTTTTTACCACTGCATTCGCAACATCAAATTGCAGAGGCGATGGCACCGCAGCAATTGGTCAAACTGATTTCAGCCATGCATTCAGATGACCGCACCGACTTATTTAAGTTACTTTCTCCGCATTTACAGCGTTTTGTCAGCTTACACATTACGGAAGAAAAACGCGCACAGATTCAGACTTTAGCGCGATATCCTGAAGAATCTGCGGGCGCGATTATGAGTTCGGATTTCGTGGTGCTCTCACCAGAACTGAACATGCAGCAAGCCATAGATGAATTACGCAGAATGACCACAGATCGGGAAACTTTGTACCTGATTTATATTGTCGATGAACTGATGAAACTATTGGGGGTGATTTCTTTAAGAGAAATAATTCAAAACCCGCCTGAACAGAAAATTAAAAATGTGATGCGCACAGATTTAGTCACTGGTTTAGTGACAGAAGATCAGGAAAGTATCGCGCAAAAACTCAGCCATTATGATTTTTTGGCCTTACCGATTGTAGATGATGCACAGCATTTACTGGGGATTGTCACCTATGATGATGCGATGGACGTGGTACAGGCAGAAACTACAGAAGACTTTTTAAAATCCAGTGCGGTAGCGTCTTCACCTGGCATGAGTATAAAAACTGCGCCAATTTTATTTTTATATCGCAAACGTGTGTTTTGGTTGGTGATTTTGGTATTTGGCAGTTTATTGTCTGGAATTGGCATTGCGCATTATGAAGAC
Source organism: Acinetobacter sp. YH16051 (assembly GCF_013417135.1). Taxonomy (NCBI): domain Bacteria; kingdom Pseudomonadati; phylum Pseudomonadota; class Gammaproteobacteria; order Moraxellales; family Moraxellaceae; genus Acinetobacter; species Acinetobacter sp. YH16051. The sequence continues at coordinate 4,938 of NZ_VPEN01000003.1, forward strand.
ACTATTGCAGCACATATTGTACTGGTTTTTTTCTTGCCGCTTTTGGTCGGTAGTGGTGGTAATGCGGGTTCTCAGTCTGCGACCTTAATGGTACGGGCACTGGCTACAGGTGATGTGCAATTTAAAGATTGGCTGCATTTACTCGGACGTGAAAGTTTGGTGGCGCTATGTTTGGGTGGAACTATGGCTTTTGCGGTTTCAATTTTAGGCTATTACCGTGGCGATATGATGGTGTCTGTGGTATTGGCACTGAGTATGCTGGGCATTGTGCTGATGGGCTGTTTAATTGGCATGAGTTTGCCTTTTATTTTGCATCGCCTGAAACTAGACCCTGCCAGTGCCTCTGCGCCTTTGGTAACCTCGATTTGTGATGCAACGGGCGTGGTGGTGTACTTATTTATTGCTTCACAGTTGTTACTTTAAACACTGTCGGTGATGATGACTTATTCAAGACCTCATCTTAAACTTTTTGCATTGATCAAAATTCTGTTTATAAAATCATAACAGACCTGAGTAAAAAACTGCTTTATTCTCAAGTAGATTGCATTTACCCAACGATACGTTTTCTATGCCAGAACCTGCATCTTCAAAAAAACTTAGCCAGCAAGAGGTGATTCGCTTAGAGCGCGATTTAGCCAAGTTTGCCAATATGATGGATTCTGTGGTGCGTATTCCATTTACCAAGCAGGGCGTGGGAGCAGATGCCGCATTAGGCACTGTACCTGTCGCGGGGGATGTCGCAGGTTTTGCACTGACCTGTTATGCGATTTATAAAGCCAAACAAATTGGTGTACCACAAACCAAACTCACTCCCGTGATTAAACTTGCTGTGATGGATGCAGTAGTTGGTTTTGTGCCAATTGTCGGCACAGTATTTGATGTATTTATTCGTCCAAGCCGTAAAGCTTTAGATGTAGTGCATACGCATATCCGTGAAGAATATCAGATTCACAGTGAGCATCATGTGGTACATCCTTTTTTACATGAGCGATTGGAACGTAAACAGCAGCAGTCAGCATTTTGGCGTAATCCTGTAGTGGCATGGCTGTGGCTACATTTGCCTGATTTGCTTGGTGTGATTTTTCTTATTTTCTTTATTTGGGCAGCATGGCTCGGTGCAAGTTGGTTGTGGCACTGGTCACAAAGTTTTGCTGTTTAAATGAACCTGTTTAAAGTACAAAACCATCTGGCAGATCTAATTTACAGACATGAAAAAAGCTTCCCTGAGGAAGCTTTTTGGTGTCGCTGTTACAATATCTTGCTAGCAGTATTAAGGTAAATTTAATTGCTGTAAAGCTGCAACACGTTGTTCAATGCTTGGGTGAGTTTGGAATAACGCTGCCAAGCTAAAACCTTCTTCTTTACCTGCAGAAATCGCAAAAGCTTTCATTTCTTTTGGCATTGCATCAGGCATTTCAGATTCTGCCTGTAAACGTAATAATGCAGAAATCATGGCTTGCTTACCTGCCAAACGTGCACCTGCTTCATCGGCACGGTATTCACGTTGACGCGAGAACCACATCACGATTGAAGAGGCCAAAATACCAAATACGATATCCAGTACAATGGTAATTGCAAAATAAGCCAAGCCTGGTGCTTCGCCATCTTCACGACCAAATACGTTACGGTCAATGAAGTCACCTGCAACACGGGCAAAGAACATGACGAATGCGTTGACCACACCTTGAATCAGTGCCAAGGTCACCATGTCACCATTGGCAACGTGACCAATTTCGTGTGCCAAAACTGCACGTAATTCATCTTTGTTCATACGCTCAAGCAGCCCTGTAGATACAGCGACTAAAGCATCGTTTTTATTCCAACCTGTTGCAAAAGCATTCGATTGGTAAGAAGGGAAAATACCCACTTCTGGCATTTTGATACCAGCACGTTGCGACAATTGCGCAACTTCATTTAATAACCACGCTTCAGCTTGGTTACGAGGGGCATTCGGGTCAATTAATTCAGTCCCAGTTGTTTTTTTCGCCATCCATTTAGACATGAATAGTGAAATTAAAGAGCCAACCATACCAAAGACAAAACAGATGACCAACAGGTTGCCTAGGTTTAAGCCACCCGCGCCATGGTAACTACCGACACCGAAGAGTGACAAAATTATGCCAGCTACAACCAGTACCGCGAGGTTGGTTAGCAAGAACAAACCAATCCGCATCATTGAGTAAATCCTCTTATATTAAAAATGTAATCTGATTTATTAATAAACCATGCCGTAAATATGCGGTGTATGTATTAAAAATTCAAGAAAAATAATAAAACTGTACTAAAAATATTTTGAGCTGATACTGCAATCAGCACTTCATTTGAGCTTGCGGCAACGCAAGCTCAAATGAAGTGCTGTAGCTTTTATTCTGAAATAAAAATACGTGCCGAAGCCGTGGCATTCCCTGTCGCGTAAGAACCTGCAGGTGCATCGGTAAAGCGACCATCGGCAGCCATAATAATTTGACGTTGTGGACGTTTGTTTGCCGCCACTTGATGATTACTGGCAGTGTAATTGTCTGACTGCGCAATCACTTGTGCATTTTGACTCTGAGTATTGCTATTGTTATTTGCCGTAATCGCGTTACTGCCAGAACTTGCACTAACGCCGCTAGCATATAGGTTGCTATAGCGACTGGTCACACGACGTACATAATCCTGTGTTTCACGAAAAGGCGGTACGCCGCCGTATTTTGCAACATTGCCTTCGCCTGCGTTATAGCCCGCCAAAGCTAAAGTGGTGTTGCCATTAAAGCGTTTGAGTAACCAAGCCAAGTATTTTGCACCCGCCATAATGTTTTCATGCGGGTCATAAGCGTTGCTGACATTAAAACGTCGTGCTGTCGCAGGCATGAGCTGCATTAGACCTTGTGCACCGACAGGCGAGCGGGCGTTGACATTAAAACCTGATTCGGTATGCATCACTGCTTTAATTAGACCTTCTGAAACACCGTGTTGTTGTGCTGCTTGCTGAATAATGTGGTCAAAGGCGTTTTTATTGCGGCTATAACTTGGCAATACCGACGCTTCGGAATTGCCCCAGTTGCGATAACTGTGAATATTGCTGTCTGGATAATATGTGACTTTTACTTTTGTCAGTGAACGATCTGCACTTTTACGGTTGGTCAGCAAGGTACTGCCATTGCTGTCCTTATACATATAAATTTGACCTGCGTGCGTTGTCGTTGCCAAAGGCATGATGCTGGCAGTCCCCAAAATATACAGTAAAAAGGCATTAATTTTATTGTTCATGCTGTGAATACACTAAAAGCTGTCCCCAAACAGTTATGAGGAGTTTAACAAAAATCTCACAGATGAAAAGGCTTTGTACAAATTCATTTACAGTAGTGTCGAAAAAAATCAAGCTTAATTGCTGACAGAGTAATCAAAAAAAATATTTATTTTTTTTTAATTGGATCAGCTTGACACACTTAAGTGTATGATTTTAAATTAAAATAAAATCGATCAAAAAGTGATCAATTTAAAGAGAAGCCTTAGAATAACGGCAAGAGGCGTTGTCAAGTTGTTTTAAATCCACAAAGTTATCCACAGCTTTTGTGGAAAACTGTGGAAAAGTCCAAAAGATAAGCATCTTGGCGAAAAAGTGAACCTGAGGGTTCAAACTTGCCGCAGAAAAAACGATCTGCGCAGACAAAAATAAAGTGTGCAAACAGAAATGAACGCGCAGTCAGAAATTAAGTTCTCTGACGAAAAGGAAGATTGCGATGAAATTACATTCTTTTGATGCGGGATTGGTCTGAATCGGCTAAAATTGCGCGGTAATTTTTTTCATGGGTTAATCGCGTCTATGTTCTCTCCAGTTGAGTCCGATCAAGGCTTTAATTTCAAACCAGAACTTCCAACCAGCTCTGCGTATTATCGTTTGTTGAAAAAGCTGCGTCGTCAAGTCGGGCATGCGATTCGTGACTTCAACATGATTGAAGATGGCGATAAAGTCATGGTGTGTATTTCTGGTGGTAAAGACAGTTATACCTTGTTGGACATTATGTTGCAGTTCAAGCGCATCGCACCCATCAATTTTGATGTGGTGGCTGTGAACTTAGACCAAAAGCAACCAGGCTTCCCTGAAGATGTATTGCCGCGTTATTTAGAAGAAAATAACATCCCATATTACATATTAGAAAAAGACACCTATAGCATCACCAAGCGTTTAACGCCTGAAGGTAAAACTTACTGTGCAGTGTGTTCGCGTTTGCGTCGTGGTTCTTTGTATGGCTTTGCGCAGGAAATAGGGGCAACCAAAGTGGCGCTTGGGCATCACCGTGATGATATTTTGGCGACTTTTTTCTTAAACTTGTTCCATGGCGGTAGCTTAAAAGCCATGCCACCGAAGTTGTTGTCATCAGACAAGAAAAATATGCTGATTCGTCCACTGGCTTATGTGGAAGAAAAAGACATCATTAAATATGCAGAAATGCGTAAATTCCCAATTATTCCGTGTAACTTGTGTGGTTCACAGGAAAACTTACAGCGTGCCATTATTAACGACATGTTACGTGAGTGGGATAAAGCACATCCTAAGCGTTTGCACAGTATTTTTGGCGCATTACAGAATGTATCGCCATCGCAGTTGGCAGACCGTGAATTATTCGACTTTGAAGCGTTAGACAGCCAACGCGTATTTGATTTTGCCGATCAGGCCGAACAAAACGCAGCAGAGCAAAACAAACGCATCAATATGGTCAATTTAGGCTACGCTGCAGACTAAGCGATAACAGCCTGTCAATCCCTTTAAAATGTAATCAACACCAAGCCAGAGCTTGGTGTTTTTTTATGAATTTGATTTATTTGAGAAAGTCGTCATTTCGACTAAAAATACAAAAACTGAACGTCCCGTACAAAATTTCTTAGCCTTTCACGAAAGGTTCATGCTATAACAATCAGCAAGCAAAACAGCTTAATAATGATGGTGTCTGGATAGACAACACACATGCACAAATATATTGAGGAAAAATCATGCCTGCTTTTTTAACTGATGATTGGTTTGCAACTGTAGAAAATTTAACGGCTCAAGCTGGTGATTTAAACCTACCTCCAGCACTTGCAAATCTGGCAATTAACTTAGTGGTGACTGATGCTGCAGGCAACACAGAATTGTCTTTAGATGGCGGTAAAATCCAAAAAGGTTTGGCGGACAACGCAAAAACAACATTAAATATGGATGCGGAAACTTTACGTAAAGTATTCCTAGAGTTTGACATGGCGGCTGCTATGCAAGCCTTTATGACAGGTAAAATCAAAGTACAGGGCGATATGTCACAATTAATGGCATTACAAACTGCAAAACCAAGCCAAGAACAAAAAGACTTATTTAAGAAGATTCTTGAGCAATCTGCTTAATTCAAGCGATTTACGCTGTAGCAGGCGAATTTCCCGCTATAGTACAAAAAAGCCTAGCTGAAGTATCAACTAGGCTTTTTTATGCACTGCAGCTTTAACAGCGCATTATTCATGTTTGAATTGCAGCTGATATACACTGCAACTCAATCACGCGAGGTAAATTTTAGATATTCACCAATTGCGGTGTGGTCTTAATATGCTCAAGGTAGGCGCGAATACGAGTCACATATTGCACTGCTTGACGATAACGACCGTTGCTCGCTTTGTTACGGTCTAAATACGCATATAGGTTAACCCAATTGTTCGGGTTTTTGCCTTGTGAGCGAATACGCTTCTGAATTTGACTGACTGCACCAGGACCCATGTTATAAGCGACTAGGGCATACCAGTTACGATCAGGAAATGGAATATGCTCATAACGGCTCAGCATTTGGTCATAATACTTAGCACCACCCTGAATACTTTGTGCAGGATCGGTACGGTTGCTTACGCCCATCGCTTTGGCTGTATTATTGGTCAGCATCATAATACCGCGCACACCTGTTGGCGAAACCGAGTTGGGTTTGAGGTAAGATTCCTGATAACCAATTGCCGCCAAAAGATGCCAGTCTAAATCGTACTGCGTGGCAGTCTTTTTAAAGTTGGCCTTATATAAAGGTAAACGATTACGCAAATCCCGCTGGATCACATCCCACGATTCTTGTTTGACCACATTACGATTATAAAATGAAGCCAATTGGGTAATTGAGCCGTTTTGCTTGCCACGACAAACAAAGTTGTTTGCGGTTTGGCTAAGAGGATCATCTGCGTGTTTAAACACCCAGTTCAGCTCACTATTTAAACCATTACGCTTTAAAGTATTTAAATCGCCACAACTGGCAGAAAATGCCGTGAGTTGCTGCTTTTCGATGCTTTGGATACTCGACGTGGTCATGGCAAAGTTCGCTTTACCAGAAGACACCCATTTTAAAGCGGTCGCATTGTCGCTTACCGTTTTAAATTCGAGTTTCACATTCATGCTGTCGGCATAGTTACGCACAAGGTCATAACCAAAGCCATGTAAATGTTGTCCATCTTTAAACACTGTGGTTGGATTTTCCACAGACACAACGGTCAATTTGTTCTGATTGACGACGCTGTCAAATTGATGAACGGCTTTGCCTGCGTTAATACTGTGGAATGGGAGAAGAACAGTACTGAAAGCGAGGACTTTGAATGGGAGGCGATTAAAAAATGAGTGAAGGCTAAGCCTAGACCCAGACGTTGAACTACTGTGCATGTTGGCTCCGCTACAAGTAATTTATGCCCTAAAAAGCAAAGGCAACACACCTTAAACTTTTTCAAGTTTGATAAATTCAATAAGGGTTGGGCAGTCATGACGTCATTCAAAATGACTTGGGATTAAAGGGAAAATGTGTAAAATTTATACACAGGTTAAAAAGTGATCAAAACTAAAAGATGTGCGAATAATAAAGATGAAAATTTTGGATGTCAAATTTTGTACATAAATTTTTTGAAAAATGTAACATAAGATATTCATTTCATTGAGAAATAAATTTTATAAATTTTTATTGTGTATAAAAATGCAATAAAATATAGGATTGATGTTAACCAAATGTAAAAAACCGGCTGCAAAAACACCATGAAATCTAACTTAATTACACGTTCTGGACACGATAAACTCGTGGCAGAGTTACAGCATTTGTGGCATGAAGAACGCCCTGAAATCACCAAAAAAGTAAACTGGGCGGCAAGTCTCGGCGATCGCTCTGAAAACGCAGATTACCAATATAACAAACAGCTTTTGCGTAAAATTGACCGTCGGGTACGTTATTTGGGCAAGCGTTTAGAAGAGCTGCGTATTGTCGATTTTGCACCAGAACAAGAGGGTAAAGTATATTTTGGCGCATGGGTCGAAATTGAAAATGAACAAGGCGAGCAAAAGACCTTGAGAATTGTGGGCGTGGATGAAATTTATGATCATCATCCACAACATATTTCGATTGATTCACCTATGGCTCGGGCTTTGTTGTCTAAACAGGTAGATGATGAGGTGGAAGTGCAGACGCCGTTAGGCAAAAAGAGCTGGTTTATTAATTCGATACGCTATGAAAAGCCTGAAATTGCAGAAAATGACTGATTTTTGATTTTATTTTGAACATTTGGATCATAATTTTTAGAAAATATTTGCCAAGCTGAATTTTTCTTTATATGATAGCCGCCATTGGAAGCGTGGCAGAGCGGTTTAATGCACCGGTCTTGAAAACCGACGAGGGTGTGAGTCCTCCGTGAGTTCGAATCTCACCGCTTCCGCCAAATATCAATGACTTAGCCCTGACATACTCAGGGCTTTGTTGTATTTGGGGTTTATGCAAGGTAAGCCTGTAGTAAGCATAATAAAAACTTGGTTTGAGTTTAAATTATTGTTCAAGACTAAATACAATCTCAAATTGGATACCATCCCAAATAGTTAATTCACCGATCCAATTGGTTTTTGCATTAAATCTTTTAGGGTATTGGCTGCCATCTTTGCCATCTAAAATATTTTGAAAATCCGAGCTTTTATCGAGCATAGCTATAATAGGTCTAATTTTTAATTTTTCTTCTAATGCTAGATCAAGGTTTTTCTTAAATTCATTACGTCCATTACCAGACCATCTATCAATACGGTCACGATAAACCTGTTTTCTTTCAGTTGGATGTTTAGATAATAAAGGTTTATGACCCCATAAACTAACAATTAGCTCATTATTAGAGCTAATTGAAGATACTGACCAGTTCGGATTTTTAAGATCAGCATCAAATTTTTTAAACTCAGAAACGATACCCACAATAATACTCATATTCAAATTAATCCTTATTTAAGATATGCTGAACGGCATAAATTACAAGTATTTAAGGTTAATAAATGTCTGATACACCGACTGTTTGGGGTGTACACATGGGCGTACATGTTGGAACTGAGCCAGTTGAAAAAAATTACATTGGAATTGGCTGGTCAGAGTTAGGTGATTTAAGTCAGATTGATGCTGATAGGGAAGCCTTTAAATTTGCTTTGCAAGCAAAGCAACCTGATTCTTCAATGCCTTCTATCCGAACTCAGGTAGCCACAATTTACAGATTTATGCATGTGGTAAAAACAGGAGATTATGTGGTATACCCATGCAAATCGGATAGATTGGTCTATATTGGTATTATTAGTGGAGATTATGAGAGAGCTAATTCTGAAGACGAAGATGCTTATTTAAATCGTCGTCCTGTAACATGGCTAACACCTAATGGAGTCCCACGTAACAATTTTTCTCAAGTAGCGTTATATGAAATTGGTGCTTACATTACGTTGTTTGAAATTAAGAAAACAGCAGGTGATTTTTTAAATGCTGTAGGTATTGAATACCAAGCTACAATAAATAAAGACCCAATAGTTGAGTTACAAGAGCAAGAATTAGAACAAGAAGAAATACCCGATGATGAAACAGTAACTAAAGTAATTAATGAAACAGCAAAATATTCAACTGAAGATTTTATTATTCGCAGATTAAATCAACATTTAAACGGTTATCAGTTTGAAGAATTTGTCGCTCATTTGCTTGAATGCATGGGGTATGTTGCTAGGGTTACTCAGAGGTCGGGTGATGGCGGTGTTGATGTTATTGCTCACAAGGATACACTTGGCTTCGAACCCCCTATTATTAAGGTTCAATGTAAAAAAACTTTAACATCTAATGGCTTACCTGAAATAAATCAACTTTTAGGTACTCTTGAAGATGGCGAATATGCTTTATTTGTTAATCTTGGAAGTTATAGTAATCAAGCAAAGAGTAAAGCTACGAATAAATCACGGTTAAGACTTATTGATGGTAAAGAGATTGTAGAGTTAATTTATCGTTATTATGAAGATTTTAAACCACAATATAGAGCTTTAATCCCTTTAAAGCAGGTTTTTATTCCTGATATTGGTGACTAATTCCTAGTATCGTCAGGATTTGTTGCCTAAACATTCAGAAGCCGAATTTTCCGAAATCCATTCAAATTTAAGTAACAACTCGGATATGTGGTCTGTCTAAGTCCGTAAATTTATTTAATGTAGTCATACGTACATGAATCTTAAAAGAAAATTCTACTTTTAGATTATTTTATTTTAGGGGGATTACGATCTTCCAATAATTTGATGCAATTTAGCTAAAACTTCCTTTTAACAAAAAACCAGTGAATTTTACAATTCACTGGTTTTTGAAATGACATTATGTAGAGCGCATGGGCCGATGTACTACCCAAGCGGCATAAAGCAATTAATTAATCGAATCATCCAAGTTTGGAGCTAACCAACGCTTCGCTTCATCTAAACTCCAGCCTTTACGCTGTGCGTAATCTTCAAGCTGATCTAACGAGATTTTACCTGCGTTAAAGTACTCAGAAGCAGGGTTGGCATAGTAGAAGCCACTCACAGATGAAGGCGGCCACATCGCAAAGCTGCTGGTCAGCTGTGTGCCAATCTTTTCAGTCGAACCTAACCAGTTAAACAGTGTGGCTTTTTCAGAGTGCTCAGGGCACGCAGGATAGCCCGGTGCAGGACGAATCCCTACATATTTCTCTTTAATCAGCTCTTCATTGCTTAGCTGCTCATTCGGCTGATAGCCCCAGAATTCTTTACGAATACGCTCATGCAAATGCTCTGCAAATGCTTCTGCAAAACGGTCACCCAAAGACTGCACCAAAATGGCAGAATAATCATCCCCTTTGGCTTTAAACTCATTGGCCATTTCCTCCGCACCAAAAATCGACACGGTAAAGCCGCCCAAGTAATCTTGCCCTTGCTCTGCAGTTGCAACAAAGTCTGCCAAAGACAAGTTTGGTTTGCCTGTGACTTTGTCAGACTGTTGGCGAATATGATGGAAGGTGTGCGTTACTTGATTACGTGCTGCATCATATACTTGTACTGAATCTGCCGCAGAACGGTTGGCAGGGTAAATCCCAAAGACTGCACGTGCATCAAAGCGATTATTTGCAATAATATCTTTGAGCATGGCTTGCGCTTGGTTATATAAGTCGGTTGCAGCTTCGCCCACCACGTCATCTTCCAAAATTTTCGGGAATTTGCCCGCCAAACTCCAAGAAATAAAGAATGGTGTCCAATCAAAGTATGGCAACAAGGTTTCAAGCGGATAATTAGTCAGCACTTGAGTTCCAATTAAGTTTGGTACTGCAGGCGTATAGTTGTCCCAATCAATTTTCAAACCATTGTCGATGGCTTCTGCATACGACAATTTCGCAGCTTTTGGTTGCTTATTGGCAATACGTTCACGAATTTTAGCGTATTCCGCACGGTGCTCTGCAACAAAAGCAGGTTTCATTTCAGGAGAGAGTAAGGTTGTCGCAACACCAACGGCACGCGAAGCGTCGGCAACGTAAATGACAGCATCGTTTGAGAACTGTGGATCAATTTTAACTGCAGTATGTGCTTTAGATGTGGTTGCGCCACCAATCAACAATGGAATGTTAAAGCCTTTACGCTGCATTTCTTTGGCAACAAAAACCATTTCATCTAAAGATGGGGTAATCAGACCAGACAAGCCAATGATATCGACTTTTTCGTCAATGGCAGTTTGCAGGATTTTTTCTGCAGGTACCATCACACCGAGATCGACAATATCGTATCCATTACAGCCCAAGACTACGCCCACAATATTTTTACCAATGTCGTGAACGTCACCTTTTACCGTTGCCATCAAGACTTTACCTTTAGACTGACCTTCGGTTTTTTCAGCTTCGATGTACGGGTTGAGCCATGCAACGGCTTGTTTCATCACACGGGCAGATTTCACCACTTGTGGCAGGAACATTTTACCTGCACCAAACAAGTCACCGACCACGTTCATGCCATCCATCAACGGGCCTTCAATCACATCTAATGGACGTTTGGCTTTCAGGCGCGCTTCTTCGGTGTCTTCATTAATAAAGGTGGTGATGCCTTTAACTAAAGCGTACTCAAGACGTTTTTCGACAGATTCACTACGCCATTCTAAGTTTTCTTCGGATTTTTGTGCGCCTGATTGACCACGATATTTTTCTGCCACTTCTAGCAGTTTTTCTGTGGCATCCTGACCGCTTTCACCTTGGTTCTGGTTCAGAATAACGGCTTCAACTGCTTCTTTCAGTTCTTTCGGGATGTCATCGTAAATTGCCAACTGACCTGCGTTGACAATCCCCATGGTCATGCCTTGCTGAATAGCGTGATATAGGAATACCGCGTGAATGGCTTCACGTACAGGTTCGTTACCACGGAATGAGAAAGATACGTTCGATACACCGCCTGAAATCATGGCATGCGGCAGGTTTTGTTTAATCCAGCCTGTGGCTTCAATAAAATCGACTGCGTAGTTGTTGTGTTCTTCAATACCTGTCGCAACTGCAAACACGTTCGGGTCAAAAATAATGTCTTCGGCAGGGAAGCCAACATCATTGACCAAAACGTCATAAGAGCGTTTACAAATTTCGCGCTTACGTGCCACAGTATCGGCTTGTCCGACTTCGTCAAAGGCCATAACAATGACAGCTGCGCCGTATTGGCGGCAGAGGCGGGCTTTTTCGACAAACTCGTCATAACCTTCTTTTAAGGAAATAGAGTTGACAATGGCTTTACCTTGTACGCATTTCAAGCCTGCTTCAATGATTTCCCATTTAGAGGAGTCAATCATGATAGGTACGCGAGAAATATCAGGCTCAGATGCCACCAAGTTCAGGAAGTGCACCATCGCACCTTCTGAATCGAGCATGCCTTCATCCATGTTGATGTCGATGATTTGCGCACCGCTTTCTACCTGTTGACGAGCAACATCTAAGGCTTCGGCAAAGTTTTCTTCACGAATTAAACGCAGGAATTTTTTAGAACCTGTGACGTTGGTACGTTCGCCCACGTTTACAAATAAAGAGTCATCATAAATGTTAAATGGTTCTAAACCACTTAAACGGCATGCAGGTTTAATCTCTGGAATTTTACGCGGTGGAATGTCTTTTACCGCATTGTAAATCGCGCGGATATGATCAGGCGTTGTACCACAGCAACCGCCTGTAATATTGATCAAGCCGCTTTCAGCAAATTCTTTGAGGAAAGCTGCGGTTTCTTCAGGCGTTTCATCATAACCACCAAATGCGTTGGGTAAGCCCGCGTTCGGGTGTGCAGAAACAAACACATCGGCAACATCTGAAACGGTTTTAACGTGTGGACGCATGGCATCTGCGCCCAAAGCACAGTTAAAACCAATTGAAAGTAAATCGCCATGACGTACCGAGTTCCAGAAAGCTTCTGCAGTTTGACCCGTTAAGGTACGTCCTGAAGCATCGGTAATGGTACCTGAAATCATCAACGGCAATTCACGCCCGAGCTGTTTAAACACTTCTTTGACCGCAAAAATCGCAGCTTTACAGTTTAAGGTGTCAAATACAGTTTCAATGAGCAGGATATCTGCACCACCTTCAATTAAGGCATGCGCAGCTTCAATATAGTTTTCTTTGAGTGCATCAAAGCTAATGTTACGAAATGCAGGGTCGTTTACATTTGGTGAAATTGAACAGGTACGCGATGTTGGCCCAAGTACACCTGCCACAAAACGTGGTTTGTCTGGTGTTGAATATTTTTCACAGGCAGCTTTGGCTAAACGCGCTGCTTCGCGGTTAATTTCTGGAACCAAATCTTCCATGTGATAGTCAGACATAGAAACGCGTGTGCCGTTAAAGCTGTTGGTTTCAATAATGTCTGCACCCGCATCTAAGTAGGCTTCGTGAATACCCTGAATAATGTGCGGTTGGGTCAGTACCAATAAATCATTGTTGCCTTTGAGGTCATGTGCCCAATCTGCAAAACGCTCACCACGATAATCGGCTTCTTCCAATTGATGGCGTTGAATCATAGTACCCATAGCACCATCGATAATTAAAATTCTTTGGGCAAGAAGCGCTTTCAGGGTGGTAAGCGTGGACATAAAAAACCCTTTATGACTGAATTCGAAATGAGCGCTATTTTAGCAGAGTTCGCACGGCTTTCGTGCACTTGAAGCGACCAGAGAGAGTGGAAGTCGTAAAAATAGTGCATAAAGCAGTATTTTTAGGATTTTGCTGTAGCTTTTGAACCTAAATAAAAGTTGTGATGAGGAACATTCTAATTTTGATTTTACTTTGATGCGTCATCGCTTTGTCATATTGCTCAGGCAAAATTGGCTCACGGTAAATTTTGTCTGAAATTTTAGGCAAATATGACAAAGGTGTAACAATCTAAATTTGAGAGAATGGCATAAGAAAAGTAGGTTTATTTATTCTAAGTGTTTAAATTTAAATGTTAATTTTAATTTTATGCACAAAAAAAACAGCTTAAAGTGTGAAAATAAAGTATGAAAGTTGCTTTATATAACAGCTCTTTGTCATATAATTGTCACAATTTAATTGAACAATAAGGGGATTTTAAATCCTCTTTTCTGCTTGCATGAATTCTAATCCAACTCCTGTAGATTCAGCACACAAGTCGACCACTAAATCGACCAATGTTCATGTGCCTACACCGAAATTTTTTATGCCGGTGTTTTTAACGATCATCGTTTCTACCCTTATTTATATTGGTTTCCAATTGTCTGCGGACTTATCCCACGTGCCTGCGCTAAGCATGTACTCGGTGATTTTATTGGCGACCGCTTTATTCATTGCCTTAGGCTTTGAATTTGTGAATGGTTTCCACGACACAGCTAACGCAGTGGCAACGGTTATTTATACCAATGCCCTGTCTGCACCTGTGGCAGTAATGTGGGCGGGTTTCTGTAACTTCCTTGGGGTGATGGTCGCCAGTGGCGCAGTTGCCTACGGTATTATTGCCTTACTTCCAGTCGAATTGATTATGAATGTCGGTTCAGGCGCAGGCTTTGCCATGGTTTTTGCCATGTTGATTGCCGCGATTGTCTGGAACTTAGGAACGTGGTTTTTCGGTATTCCTGCTTCAAGTTCGCACACTTTAATCGGTTCGATTTTAGGTGTGGGGATTATGAACTACTTGCTGAACTCAGGTGCGGGTGCAAGTGGCGTAGACATGGAACAAGTCATGAAAGTGGGCAAGGCTTTATTGTTCTCGCCACTGATTGGTTTTGCCTTTGCTGCGATTTTGTTCTTCTTGGTGAAAAAAATCTTCAAGAAACAAATGGAGTTGTTCCAGCCACCTGAAGGCAATAAGCCACCACCACCACTGATTCGTGCCATTCTAATTTTTACTTGTACTGGGGTAAGTTTTGCGCATGGTTCAAACGATGGTCAAAAGGGCATGGGTTTAATCATGTTGATTTTGATCGGGATTGTGCCGTTGGCGTACTCGTTAAATAAAGAGTTAGGCCAAAACCACATTCAATCGTTCCAGCAGCTTTCAACGCAAACGGCTGATGTGATTTATCCACAACATGCCGATATGCCAGATGAAAAAGCGCGTCAGATTATTACTAGTTATATTCAGACCAAAGAAATTACTCCTGAAGTCGTGCCTGCTTTGGCAAGCTTAACGGATCATTTGGGTGAGCGTGTGGGTCAATATGGCAACTTGAAAGATGTGCCTGAAGCTGAAGTAGCAGAAATGCGTAATGATATGTATTTAAGCACGACTTCATTCAAGCGTTTAGACAAAGCCAATGCCTTGCCTGAAATGTCGGAAGAACAGAAAAAAGTGGTTAAAAGCTACCGCAGCCATTTAGATTCATTCTTACAATACATTCCAACTTGGGTCAAAGTTGCCGTTGCCTTAGCACTAGGCTTGGGTACGATGGTCGGCTGGAAACGTATTGTGGTGACTGTTGGTGAACGTATCGGTAAGCAGCACATGACTTATGGTCAAGGTATGTCTGCCGAGCTTGTGGCAATGTCAACTATTGCTGCTGCAGATGGTTTGGGGATGCCAGTTTCAACTACACACGTACTGAACAGTGCGGTGGCAGGTACCATGGTGGCAAATAAATCGGGTCTGAATTTCCAAATGGTGCGTACAATTCTTTCGGCTTGGATTTTCACTTTACCTGCGACAATTTGCTTATCGGGTAGCTTGTTCTGGTTGTTCTTAAAAGTGTTTTAATCCATTCAAAACTTTTTGAGTGGTTGAAAAAGCGCTGTGATGATACAGCGCTTTTTTATACCTGCAGATTAGTCTAAAGAAATATTTGCAGGCAAGTTTTTGAATAGATAGATTAGCGGTTTACATTACTTTTTAAATTTTTGGATGACTTTGTCCAGAGGTAATTTATCTGCAGCAAAGCCATAGAGCGCAGCGAAAGGTAGGGCAGTTCGTGCCAAATATGCCACGCGCCACAATCCACCATGGTTCGCACCTTCCATCATCAATTCGAGCGGATGCTCAAGTTTCACTTCAGGATTGGCTGCCGAGTTTGGATTGCGTAAGTCATGAATCCACAATGCCGCCATAATCGCATTGGTGGTTTCAGGGCTAAATGCTTCAACATCAAACAAACTTGCGCCACTAAATGCTGCTTTGAGTAATGGATTTTTGGTCACAGAGTGTGTGGTGGTCGAAGGTGCAATATTGATGCTGACATGCTGTCCTTGATGACGCGCTAAAATTGCACGCCATTGCTGGATGCGTTTTGCTAAAGCATAGTTTGGCCCTTGTTCAACCACCAAACAGTCGGCAATACCATAATGTTGACCATTGTCTGAAGCAATTAAATTATGCAGATTCTTTTGGAAGAAATGACTGCGTGAAATGGTTTCAATACTTTTGGTAAGTAGCTTTTGCCCTTGCGAACGCTGCTGAAACTTCTCTGCCGATGCGCTAATCACTTCTTCAGGAACGGCATAAACATCGGTTGGGGTACACATAAACATAAGGCTGCTATCAGCTTTGTGTTCGCTGACATATTGCATAATCGCATCCATTGCCATCGCAACACGCACGTGTTTTTCACCATCTAAATAGGCAATGGCTGCTAAATCTAGCGTTTGAGGTTTTTGAGCTAACCATTGTGCAATTTCTGGGGTTTGCGTTAGCAGATTTACACCCAACTGTTCTGTTAAAATATCAAGTGGGGTATCTGCCGCGAGTTGTGTTGTACTGGGTGCATATAAGGTGGCATTGCCTTGTTGCACAGTGCTTAAAATTTTATTCCACACACGGCTATTTGGTAAATCGACTGCAATAATATTGGCTTTCCATTTGGCTAACCATGTGAGTGGCCCTGCTTCTGAAGCTGCACCAAATAGCACCATGTTACGGTCAGACAAATCAAACCATTCAGGATGCGCCATTGCAGCATTTAACGCTTCGGCATGACTTGGTTCAATAATGCCTGCTGCTAGCCAAATTGCAATTTGATCTAGTAGAGCTTGACCTTGTAACTTTTGCCCACGATACGGCACATACCATTCGGGTGCTGCTTGGCTGCTGCCTTGTAATTTAAAGGTATGTAAAGTTTCAGTAGGCAAGAGCATGACATCTTTCAGCACATATTTTTGCTCATGACGATAAAACTCAAAACTTTGATGCGCTTTTCTTAAACCATCTTCTGCAATTTGAATTGCGTTAGCTTGTTCACGAATACCATTGGTCACGAGGGCTTTAAAGTATTTTGGATAGTGTTTACGCCAGTTTTTTTCTGCCAAAGCATCGACTGAGCTTTGATGATCGACTGTGGCTAAGGCTTCGGCAATAATTTGTTTGCCCGTGCTTGAGGTGCTGGGTTTATGATTTTCTGGATGAATTGGAAACTGTAAGCCATCGTAAGAAGTGGACATGCAAAAACTCGCAAACTAAATTGAAATTAATATACAGATGTATACATTATCTATGCCAAATTGCGAGTTTGGGTGGCATAAACTACCAAAATTGTATGAATTCTAAAGTAAAATTTGCATAAAAAACCTTCGTGGAAACGAAGGTTTTTAGCGAAGAACTTTTGGAAAAGTAGTAGTTTTTGAAGAAATGGCAGATTGCTTCAGCAAATTAACAGCGTCCTTTTTTAGCCTGACCAGGTGGACAGAAGTCACCATTTGTATGTGGATGGCGGTGCGGAGAATAGCCTTTCGGATAAACGCTCCGATCTGGATCGACCACAATACTCCCTTCAGGGGTATGTACCGCACAGGCGCCTAAACTTAAACTGAGTAATATACTGCTCAGAAGTGCAATTTTTTTCATGCCACACTCCTTTTTTGTTTTATGTGTATTCAGTATAGGCTGAGGCTGGGTTACAGCGTGTTATTGCTTATCAGTATTATTGTGCAAAGAATGATCGGTTTGTTTTGCGTAAAAAGCGACTCAATGCATATACATAGAGCCGCTGTATGCTGCGATGTGAGGTGACTAGAAAGGCAATTGAGCCAATTTATTCAAGAAATGCGGCAAGATGCGAGGCTCAATTAAAATAGTGACAACCACACCATAAGCTGCGCCCCATAAATGCGCACTGTGGTTAATATTAGAATTGCCTCGTTTACCTGACCAAATGCTATATGCCACGTACAGCACTGCAAAAATAATAGCAGGAACTGGAATGAAGAATACAAAAATCAACTTCCATGGCTCAAATAAAATATAGGCAAATAGCACAGCAGATACCGCTCCTGAAGCACCTAAACTGGCCCAGCGATGGTCATTTTTGTGTTTTAAATAACTTGGAATAATTGCCGCAATTAAGCCACCTAAATAGAACAGCACAAAGCCTAAATCATAGACGTATTGGCGATAAAAACTTTCAATAATGCTGCCAAAGAAAAACAGGGTAATCATATTGAACAGCAAATGCGCACCATCGGCATGCACAAAACCATGGGTAATGAAGCGATCATATTGACCACGTTGCATAGCAGGCGGCCAAAAAATCAGACGATTCATTAATTCTTGTTTGGAAAACGCCAACATAGACACAATGACCGTAATAATGATAATGGTCACGGTATGATTAAAAGGTAAATCGAGCATAAACGCCTATTCTTTTACTTGAATTCTGCTGTAATAATGCATCAAAACTGAGTTTGAGTCGAACTTTAGGAATAAATCCGACAATTTTGGTTGATTTTTTTTTATTCCCCCGCATCTTCAGTTAAAATAGCCACTTCAGCTTGAGGAAATTATTGTTATGTCGACTGAGAACAGCAGCACAGCAGTTGTAGATGAAATTCCAAACTTATTGATTACGCCAACTGCTCAAGAGTATTTGAAGGATTTATTGGCAAAGCAAAATACACCGGGTATTGGTGTGCGTGTTTTTGTGGAAAATCCTGGTACACCGCGTGCTGAATGTTGCATGGCTTATAGTGCGCCCGATGAAGTTGTACCTACAGACTACAAACAGGAATATCCAGACTTTCCTGCATTTATTGATACGCCGTCTATTCCGTATTTATTGGATGCCGTAATTGACTACAACAAAGACCGTTTTGGTGGTCAATTGACTTTCCGTGCACCGAACTCAAAAGTGCCACGCGTAGGCCCAGATGCTTCGGTAGAAGAACGCATTACTTATGTTTTACAGTCTGAAATTAACCCAGGTTTAGCAGGGCATGGTGGTAACTGTGCTTTGGTTGAAGTGGTTGAAGATGAAGAACACGGCTTAACTGCAGTATTGAAATTTGGTGGCGGTTGCCAAGGATGTTCAGCGATTGATGTGACTTTAAAGCAAGGTGTTGAAACAACCTTGAAACAACACGTACCTGAATTGATGCGTGTGGTGGATCAGACTGACCACAGTCAATCTGAAGGTGCTTATTTTAAATAAGCTCTAAGCCTCGCTTAAAAATAACCTCCTAAATTTTAGGAGGTTATTTTTATCTGAAATTGTCAACAGACCCTATTCATTCGTTTGTAGATTTAAAATTTGTTGTGTTTTTTCAGAATAATAAAATTTCTCTAAATAATGGCGCGCACGTTGCTTTAAATAGCCTTCAGCGATCATTTTTTGAATGACTGGATTTAACAGTTGTTGTAATTGTTGTTGGACTAGCGCTTCATCAATGTTTAAGTCGTGCAATAACAAGTCAAAAGGGCGCGCCTGATTGCGTACATACCACGCATAAACCCCATCATGCACTTGCTGTTTCAAATAGTCACTTTGGCGTAAATGATCCCAAATTTCATGTCCTAAATTGACAGTTTGGGATAGGTCTTGTACTTCAATATAATTTTTTAAAACGGAAAGTGGCAAGTCTTTAACTTTGTGCCATAAATTGGCTTGGAAGTGATACAGTTTTTCCTCATCAAAATGTTGATTAAGCACCGACTCGCTCATTTGAGTCAGCTTCTGCACATTTTTTTGCAAATAATGCTGAATGGTCTGGTCTAAATTGGTATCGGTAACGCTTTCCAAAACCGATTTACCCATTTTCATAAAACGCGATACGCCAGGCACGCTTTTGGCGATCACCGAATTATCCATATAATCCTGAATGGAATGTTGAATGAGTTGGGTAATCATGGCGGCAAAGGCAGGATTATTCACCACGGCTTTAATCAAACGCTGACGATGTCCACTTTTACTTGCAACATATTGTGCAATTTTGTCGATGGTCAGCACAGGTATCACATCGGCAATTTTACTGCTGTCATTAACAGGGTGTACCAGTGCAAAACGAATATGCTCAGCAATTTGTTCCACTAAAAATGAACTGGCAGGTGTATTTAAAATTTGATGTTGAATCAGTTGATGAATGGCTTCAGATGTCCATAAATCTTGTAAGCTTTGTTTGCGAAACCATTGGTAAAACTGCATAAATTCAGTTTGTACCATTTCACTTTGGTTAAATTCTTGATCTAAAAAATCAAGCTGAGCTTCAATTAGTTGCTCAATGATGGGATGTTTCTGCATGAAGGTTTTATATAATAATTAATTTAGAGGAATCAGTTTATCAGCAAGTGGGTTTTTTAGGTTCTGAGTTTTAGCCAGAAACGGCAAATAATATTGTGCGACTTGTTTTTCAGCTTCCAATAACGGCATGTGTCCAACATTATTAAGAATCACAGGTGTTTCGGCGCGTTTGAGTAAAGATTGTAATTCCTTCGCCACTTCAACATTAATAATGCGATCTTGCTTACCCCATAAAATCAGGGTCGGTGCTTCAATTGATCCTGCTAAACGTGCAAATGAGTCTGGAGTATAAATACGGTTGAGTTTGACAATTTGCTCAATTGCTTTACGGGTTTGTTCTGAGCGAGAAATCAGGACTTCTTCTTGCGCATGTTGAATTTGTGAGGTCATGGCAGGCGGGCTTTGCATGATTTGTTTGGCGACGTCGGCTAAATCGCCATGTTTGCTCACAATTAAGTCATTTAAAGATAATGGATTTTTGGTGTAAGGCGTATTAGCAAGTTTATAAATGCCTGCACTATTGAGTAAAAATAAACTTTGCGTATCAAAAGGATATTGCGAGGCATACACGGTTGCAATTGAGCCGCCTAAAGAATGTCCTGCCACGTGTAAGTTTTCTTCACAGTCAATTGCTTCAATAAATTGACGCAGTTGTGAAGTTACATTCGGAACTGAATTATCAAAATTGCTTGGAGTTTTGGTGTCACCGCTATTGGGTAAATCTGGAATAATCACATGATAATGTGGGGTTAAAAATTGCGCGACACGGTTCCAATTATCACGTGTGCCTGCCAAACCATGAATCAATAAAATTGTGGGTTTGCTGTGCGAGCCACC
Organism: Acinetobacter sp. YH16051; assembly: GCF_013417135.1. Classification (NCBI taxonomy): domain Bacteria; kingdom Pseudomonadati; phylum Pseudomonadota; class Gammaproteobacteria; order Moraxellales; family Moraxellaceae; genus Acinetobacter; species Acinetobacter sp. YH16051. Next base: position 25,973 of record NZ_VPEN01000003.1, read on the forward strand.
TTCGTTATAGCTCCAGACGACATCTCCAACACGAATGCTTTTAGAGCTTAGTCCTGCTTGTTTGCGCTGTTGCTGAAAATGATTTTGTAATAGTTTAAGTTCAGTTGCGTTGCTGTTACTGGCGTTATTGTTTTTTGTGAAGGTATATGGATTGGGCGCAGCGCTTTGCACAAGGCAAGATGTACTTAGTCCCAAAGCCAATAAAGTCGTATGTAGATAACGTGATCGAATAAATTTCATCATGAAAACGTCTTCCCCTGACGAACCCAAAACAGGCTCCAATAATGATAGGCACTAGCTCTTAGGTCTAATTGCACAAGTGTATTCTGTCTATTGTAGGCGTTTAAAAATGAAAGTCATCCCTTGCTTTTTTGATCAAAGCTTTGAAATTGGTAGAAAATGTGACCTATCTCAATAAAAAGTGAAAAAATTTATAACAAAAATGAATAAAGAAAAGCGCAGCTGCATATTTTTTTGCAAGTGACATTCATAAAAACTGGCTTTAGAATATCGCAACTTCAAAGATCGGTGGTAAATCAAGAATGCTAACAGCTCAAGAAGCTTTAGAACGTCTTAAACAAGGAAACCAACGTTTTGTTTCTGGTGATACCAGACATCCGAAGCAATTGTCGCACCAACAGCGTGCAGAAATGGCAGAAGACCAAAATCCATTTGCCATTATTTTAGGATGTTCAGATTCACGTGTTCCTGCAGAAATGGTATTTGACCAAGGATTGGGTGATCTTTTTGTAATTCGTGTTGCGGGCAACGTGGTTGCGCCATCACAGGTAGGTAGTGTTGAATTTGCGGCAGAGCGTTATGACTGTGCTGTGGTTGTTGTCTTAGGACACAGTCACTGTGGTGCAATTCAAGCGACAATTGATACTTTAATGTGCCCAGACTGTCCACCATCGGCAAATTTAATGTCGATTGTGAACCGTGTTCGCCCTTCAGTTGAAACCTTAATGCAGACTGAACTGAAAAATGATTTGGCGAAATTGTCTAAGCATGCAGTACGTTCCAATGTATTTGCATCGGTAAATCAATTGCGTCATGGTTCAGCAGTTTTAGAAAACCTGATTGAACAAGGTCAGTTGAAAGTAGTCGGTGCAGAATATTCACTGGAAACAGGTGAAGTGGTTTTTTTTGATTTTTAATCCGAACTGCACAGCAATTAGATTTTCCTCAAAGGCGCTTTATAAAGCGCCTTTGATATATGGATAAGCATTATTTAGCAAAATAGGCTGAGCTTTGGCATTTGGATGAATTAAATCTTTTTGCATCAATTGCTTATTGCCCGCAATACCTTCCATAAAAAATGGCAGTAATTTGACTTTATATTGCTGACTCACCACTTTATAGTTATTTTCAAATGCTTTGCTATACGCCGAGCCGTAATTTGGCGGCATTTTCATCCCAAAAATCACCACTTTCGCTTTGGCTTTTTGGCTATGCTGAATTAAGTTCGCTAAATTTTTTTGAATCATTTGTGGCGGTTGTCCACGCAAGCCATCATTTCCGCCTAACTCAATGACTACAACGTCTGGACGATGGGTCTGCAGCAATTTAGGCAGACGCGCCAAAGCACCACTGGTGGTTTCGCCACTGACACTTGCATTGACCACTTTATGCTGTTTCGGATACTGTTGTTCTAAACGTTTTTGCAATAAGTGAACCCAACCTTGTTGTGGTTGTATGCCGTAACCTGCACTTAAGCTGTCACCTACAATCATAATGGTTTTTGCAGATACCACGAATGGGCTGAAACATAGTCCGAGCAGCAACACACGCGGGAAGACACGACTAGTTAGATTGCGATTTTGCATAATGGGAAACGTATGACTCAAAACACTAAAGAATCTAATATCATGCCACAAACGATTATTTCTGCCCAAAATTTGACACAAAAGATACAACTTGCACAAAAACAATTGACCATTTTTGAGAATTTAAACTTCGATATTCAGGAAGGTGAACAAGTGGCCATTACAGGTCGTTCGGGTTCAGGAAAATCGACCTTATTGGGTATTTTGGCAACATTAGATCAGGCCAGCAGTGGAAAATTGGTGGTATGTGGTGAGTCAATTGCAGAATTAAACGAAGAACAACGTGCAGAAGTTCGTTTAAAGCATATTGGTTTTGTGTTCCAGTCATTTCAGTTATTGCCGCATTTGACGGCACTGGAAAATGTGATGTTGCCACTACGTTTGCAGGAAAAATTTAAATATGCAGAGGCAGAACAAAAAGCCCTCAACTTGCTGAAACGTGTGGGTTTAGAACGACAAGCACAGCAAACGCCGAAAGTGCTTTCGGGAGGTGAGCAACAACGTGTCGCCATTGCACGCGCTTTAATTCGTGAACCTAAAATTATTTTTGCCGATGAACCGACAGGAAACTTGGATGGGGAAACTGCAACTGAAATTGAGCAATTGTTATTTGAATTGAACCGCGAGTTGGGCACAACCTTGGTGTTGGTCACGCACGACCCGAAACTAGCAGCACAATGTCAGCGTCACTATGCCTTAATTGATGGGCAATTGGTTGAGCAATTTGCAGCTAAGCCAACTGCTGCCATAACAGGAGGATGAAATGAACGCATTATTTCATCCGCTGTTAAAGCAGAGTTTTAAAAGCAGTGGTGTATATTTACTGATTATTGCGCTGACTTTAGCGATTAGTGCGACCACGGCCTTAAAGTTTAGCAATGAACAAATTCAAAATGCGGTAGCGTTGCAAGCGGCAGAAATGTTGGCGGGTGATTTAGTCCTGAGTGACAATGAGCCCATTGCGCAAGACTGGCAGGATCAGGCGACTGCACATCAGTTACAACAGTCGCATGTGACTGTATTTAGTTCGATGGCACATACTCAAGCGCAATTTGTGATGGTGAATGTCAAAGCGATTGAGCACAATTTTCCGTTACGTGGTGAATTGAGGGTGAGTCCTGCAGCGGACAAGATTCAATCTGGTGAAATTTGGCTCAGCCAACGTGCCATGGATTTGCTTCACGTTAAACTTGGTGAAACGGTGAATATTGCCGATGCAGCATTTACCGTGACTGCAAAAATTGAACACGATTCTAATCAGGAACTCGGTTTTTCAGGTTTTTCGCCGACAGTGATAATTTCACAGGCCGATGTAGCACGTACCCACGCGATTCAAGTGGGTAGCCGCATAGATTACCGTTTGTTGTTGGCAGGCAGCGCCAAAGATACACAAAATTTTGAGCAGTATTTTAAAACACATACACAACAGCCTGCACAGGCACAGCAAACGGCCAGCCCTGAACAAAACTTTGAAGAACAAAGTAGTTTAAGACTACGCAATGCCAGTGAAGGCAATACTCGCTTAATGCGCCCCATTGCCAATTTAGATACCTTTTTACAGTTAGCGAATATCCTGACCATTTTATTGTGTGGGATTGCGATTGGTTTGACCAGTCAGCGCTATGTGCAACAAAATCAGGATCATATCGCCTTATTACGTTGTATTGGTGCAAGTAAACGACAAATTTTAGCCGCTTATTTGGCTTTGCTTGCTTTGGTCTTAATTATCGCTATGGGCATTGGCAGTATTTTGGGCGTGACGTTGGGCTATGCTTTGTTGCAAATCATGCTGCAACTGATTCCGCACCTGGAAATTCAATTTTCAGCCATGGCAATGTTGCTTGGGCCATTGCCAATCGCCATGCTCACCAGTGCTGTGGTGTTGTTGGGTTTTGTGCTGCCTAATTTATTGCAATTGCTGAATACCGCACCGATTCGCGTGATTCGCCAACAAGACAAAAGCATGCGCGCTTGGTGGTGGATGTTGCTTACAGGGACGCTAAGTCTAATCGTATTTTGTGTGGTCTTGACCGAAAGTTTAGTGCTTAGTACATGGGTGATTGGTGCGATTATTGCGCTGTGCGTATTGCTGTATGGAGTGGTGTGGAGTTTATTAAAATTATTGCGTCATTCTAAAGGCAGACTCGCAGCGTATATTCGTGCGCCTGCTGTCACGGCATTTCAAATTACTGCATTGGCTTTAGGATTAAGTTTAATTACGGTACTTGCAGTGTTGCGTACCGACCTGCTAGATCGTTGGCAGCAGCAATTGCCCGAAGGAACACCCAATCAGTTTGTTTACGGCTTGCCACCGTTTGATATGCCTGAGTTTCAACAACAATTAACGCAGCAGCAGTGGCACAGCACGCCACTTTATCCAAATATACGTGGGCGTTTGGTCGCCAAAAATGATCAACCTTTTGCCGACGCCTTAATTCAGCAAAGCAATACGTTAAGACGCGAACTCAACCTGACACAGTCTGACCGTTATCCTGCCGATAATATCATTGTAAATGGGCAAGCCAATTTCAGTGCAGTGGGACAAGTGTCAGTAGAAGCAGATACGGCTGCCGAGTTGGGCATTCAAATTGGTGATCGACTCAGTTTTAGTTTGCCTGAAGGCATACTTGAAGCCGAAGTGATTAATCTGCGTACGGTGGAGTGGGAAAGCTTTAGTCCAAATTTTTTCTTTATTTTTTCACCGCACACTATGGATGAAAATGCAGGCAGTTATTTGGGCAGTTTCTATGTGCCTGAAGCAGATAAACCGAAACTAATTCAATTGATTCAGCAATTTGCCAACACAGTGTTTATTGATGTCAGCCTAATTTTGGATGAAATTAAACGCATTGTGAATGTGTTGGTGCAGATCATCACCATTTTAGCCATTTTGGTGAGTGTGTCTGGGCTGTTGGTATTAATCGCGTGTTTAAACTTGCTGATGGATGAGCGCAAACGCGAAGTCGCATTACTGCGTTCTTTTGGTAGTTCTAAACAAAAACTCAAACGTATGTTGAGTCTGGAAATCGGTTTTATGGGCTTTATGGCGGGAATAGTGGCGTGTTTATTTGCCGAAGTCATTAGTGCTGTTGCCAGTTACCGCATGGATTTAATGCTGCAACCACATTGGGACATCTGGCTGATTTTGCCTGTATTTATGACCGTGCTGTGTGCCTTGATTGGACGTTATCGTTTAAGTTATTTATGCGATATTCCGCCACTGCAAAGTTTAAGGGAGATGAATCAGTCCTGATTCATCTCTAGTTGATGTTGTTTTACTTGTTGTAAAGGTTGATTGTTTAACCCAGACTGCGTTGCATCATGCTAAGCAGTTCTTGCCAAAGGGGTTGAATTGGGGCAAGCAGTTGATGGCAATACCAGTAAAATGCAGCACAGCCCAATGGTGCAAGGAGCATCGCAAAACCGTTCACTAAGTTACTGTGTTTGCTGCGTTGTCCAATATACCAAATGAGTGTCATGGCTGCGCCCATGAGCATGCCGCCAATATGTGCAGCATTATTAATGCCACTGATCATAAAGCCCATACCTAAGTTCAGTGCCATCACCATCACCAAAGTCTTGCCATCCAACAGAAATTTTTGGCGAGGTAATTGGGGCAATAACGCCAATACCGTCAGTGCAGCTCCAAGTCCCATCACCGCACCCGATGCACCTGCACCCACGCTAGGTAACAGCTTTGGATTAGCGACACCTTGTTCGAGCAGGGTATAGCTGTCTTGAATGCTGACATAGCCACTAAGCAGGCTACCCATCAAACCTGCGCAAACATATAACACTATAAAATAGACACGCCCAAACAACTGTTCACTGACGCTGCCAAAAATATACAAGGCCCACATATTTAACATTAAATGTACTAAACCGAAATGAAAAAACATGCTGCTGAACAGGCGAATGGGTTCCGCCAAAAAGGTTAAAGGTGCATAATCAGCACCCCAGCGTATTGCATCTTGCGGGCTAGGATTGCTAATGTTCATGCCGTTGAGCACTTGCCATGCAAACAAAGCCACGTTTATTGCAATCAGGGCTGCGGTAATCCACCACAGGTGAATTTCAACTTTATTGTTGCGCAGGTTTGGGGGATGTTGGGACATATATTTGAATATTGTGTCGTAGTGATCAATCTAAGCTTAACACGAAAAAATAACGCTTCAGGAGCCATGCACCAAGATGAAAGCTTTTTTTATACGAACTTTGTTAATTCTTGTCAGTGTGGTGCTTTTGGTTCAATTATGGATTTTTAGCAGCTTGGTGTGGTGGCGTACGCAGCCTGTGCAATCGACCATGATGATGCGTTTGGATTATTGGGCTGAACCGAGTAAGCCTATACAACATCAATGGCGCGACTATGACCAACTCAGTGATAATTTAAAGCGAGCTGTGGTGACTGCCGAAGATGGCAAATTTATGCAACATCATGGCTTTGACTGGGAAGGTATTCAAACTGCGCTGGAACGGAACAAAGATGAAGGCAAGGTTGTTGCAGGTGGTTCCACAATTTCTCAGCAGCTCGCCAAGAATTTGTTTTTATACAATAAGCGATCTTTTTTGCGTAAAGGGCAAGAAGTTGTGGCGACATGGATGATGGAACGCATGTGGTCAAAGCAGCGTATTTTAGAGGTCTATCTCAACTCGGTAGAATTTGGCGATAATATTTATGGTGCCGAAGCTGCGGCACAGCATTATTTTGGCAAAAGTGCAAAAAGTTTAAGCCGTGATCAAGCAATTTTCTTGGCTGCGATTTTAACCAATCCAAAATATTTTCAGGAACATCGTAATGCGGGGGCATTAAAAGCCCGTAAACAGATGGTGCAGCGCTATATGCGTTATGCGGAAATTCCCTAAATTGAGCGAAAACAAACTATAAAATGTGAAAATATCCACAAAGCCTAATTTTTTAGGCTTTTTTTATGAAAATGTCACAAAATTGAAGCATACTTGTAGCAGTGCCAAACATTTTAAAAAAGCATAGGTGGGTATGAATACGGCAACAGGCGCGACTCCTGCGCAAACAGAATATACATATAATGATCGCTACATTAACCGCGAACTGTCTATTTTAGATTTCCATTTGCGCGTGCTTGAGCAAGCTGTCGATCCGTTGCATCCTTTGTTGGAACGCATGAACTTCCTGCTGATTTTTTCACGTAACTTGGATGAGTTTTTTGAAATTCGTGTTGCGGGCATGATGGAACAATTGGACTTGGGCAATGAAAGCCGTAGTCCAGATGGTTTAACCCCTAAGCAGGTGTTAGATCAAATTTCTAAAACAGCACATGCTGCTATTGAACGCCAGTACCGTATTTTAAATCAGGAAATTTTGCCAAAATTACGTGAAGAAGACATTTGTTTCTTACGTCGTGGTGAATTAACCCCTGCACAATCGGCATGGGTGAAAAAATATTTCCAAGAGCAAGTTGCCCCTGTATTAACCCCAATTAGCCTAGACCCTGCACATCCATTTCCACGTTTGGTCAATAAAAGTCTGAATTTTATTGTGACTTTAGAAGGGAAAGATGCTTTTGGTCGTCAAATTGATTTGGCGGTTGTTCCTGCACCACGTTCATTACCACGTGTAGTTCGTTTACCCGATGAACTTACAGGCGGTAAAGAGCACCACGTCATGCTTTCAGCAATTATTCATGAGCATGTGTCTGACTTATTCCCGGGCATGACTGCGACTGGATGCTATCAATTCCGTGTGACCCGTAATGCAGATTTGGCGTTAAATGAAGATGTAGAAGACTTGGCCAAAGCCCTAAAAGGCGAATTAAACTCACGCCGTTTTGGTCGTGCGGTACGTTTAGAAGTAACGCACAACTGCCCGAAAGCCATTTATGATTATTTGCTAGATGAGTTCGATCTTGAAGAAGAACAACTTTATAAAGTAGATGGCCCAGTGAACTTGGCGCGTTTATTGTCTAATTTTAAACGTCCACATTTACGTTATGATTCACATACACCCGCCATTCCAAAGGTGTTAAAAAAGTCTGAAAATATTTTTTCAGCGATGCAAAAGCAAGACATTTTATTACACCATCCGTTTGAATCTTTTGCACCCGTGATTAACTTGCTGCGTGAAGCTGCACGTGATCCACAAGTCTTGGCAATCAAACAAACTTTATATCGTAGTGGCGCAGATTCTGAAATTGTACAAGTGCTTGCAGAGGCTGCACGAAACGGTAAAGAAGTGACTGCGGTGATTGAACTGCGTGCACGTTTTGATGAAGAATCTAACATTGCTGTGGCTAACGTGTTGCAAGAAGCGGGCGCTGTGGTTGTGTACGGTATTGTGGGGTATAAAACCCACGCCAAAATGATTTTGGTGGTGCGCCGTGAAAATAATAAATTGGTGCGTTATGTACATTTAGGCACAGGTAACTACCACGCAGGCAATGCGCGTATTTATACCGACTATGGTTTACTGACCACAGACAAAGAGCTGTGTGAAGATGTGCATCGTATTTTCCAAGAGCTAACAGGCATGGGTAAAATGGCAAAACTGAAAAAGTTGTTGCATGCACCATTTACCCTGCACGCACAGTTGGTGAATTATATTGATGAAGAAATTGCCAATGCTAAAGCAGGTAAGCCCGCACAAATTATTGTGAAAGTGAATGCACTGACTGAAATGCAATTGATCAATAAATTGTACGAGGCGTCTCAGGCGGGTGTGCAAATTGATCTCATCATCCGTTCAATTTGCTGCTTGCGCCCAGGTTTGCCGGGCTTATCGGAAAATATCCGTGTGCGTTCGATTGTCGGACGTTTCCTTGAACATACCCGTGTCTATTATTTCTCTAATAATGGCAATCCACGTATTTATTGTTCAAGTGCTGACTGGATGGATCGTAACTTATTTAACCGCGTTGAAGCGTGTTTCCCAATTGAAGATCCAGCTTTGAAAAAGCGTATTTATGAGCAAGGTTTATTGACCTACATGCAAGACAATCAACAGGCGTGGCTGTTGCAGGGTGATGGAACTTGGGTGCGTGTAAAAGCAGCTGAGGGTGAAGAACCACACAATGCGCAGCGTATCCTGACCGATAGTATTGTTTAGTTTCAAACATTTATAACAGGTAAAAAGAGCGATGCCAGACATCGCTCTTTTTTTGTTTCTAATATTTATTTAAGACTTATATTTTTGATTGATATTTATTGATCAATAATTTAAGAAAAACAGCACATCGCATCATCCGCATTCATAATTTTGCGATAAATACTTTTCACATAACCATGCACCAGTTGTTCTGAAGCATTCAGGTTGGCAGCAACTTGTTGTGAAGGTAAACCTTGTCCTGAAAGCGCCAATATTTCATGTTCAGTTTTAGAGAGTGCCAAAGAATGACCATGTGCGACAATGGATTGTTCGCAGGCTAAGATTTCATTGGCTAAGTTGCCGTCTAGCGGTGAGCCGCCACGTAAAATGGTGCGAATCTGGTTTTGCATGCCTGTTGCAGATTGGTCGCTAAAGACATAGGCTGAAATGCCTAAATGAATAGCTTGTAGCAATTGTTTTGGCATACTTGAAGGCAGCACCGCCACAATTAAGGTATCTTTACGGAAAAGTTTGAGATTTTGGATAAAATCAATTTGAGCTTTTGACCAAGACTGTAAATTGATAAATACCAAATTAGGCAAATGTTGCTGCACCATCAGCACTGCATTTGCGAGCGATGGGCTGCAAAGTAGAACCTCTTTAGGGTAGCCAAAATTTTGTAAAATGTGGCTTAAATTTTGTGATGCTTCTACCTGATCATCAATCAGCAGAACAGGCACAGGTAAAACGAGATCTCTGTGAATCATGACAAATACTCCTGTGCTGTTCTATAAATAATTTTGATAAATAGATTGTGCGTGATATTGCTGTAACTGAATATCCTTAAATATAGTGATTTTTATATAAAAAGGGTAAATATAAGTAATTGTTGCTGAATATGTTTTTTTGAAATGTGTTGAAAACGTGAGTAATGTAACTCGATACCGTTCTTTCGTTCAGTGGTAAGAGTGAATTGTTGAATTTGTGATGAATCTCACATTTTAAAACTTATTCATATTTATAAGTCACTTAAATCATAGTGAACTGCAAAAACAATACGCATTTTTGAACGAAAAATAAAAAAGGAGCCATGTTGGCTCCTTAATGAAATGTTGGATCGTGTGTCTAAATTTAGACTGCGTTTTGAGTGATTTTCTGTAAAATCTGCAGCAAAACGTCAAATTCACTTTGTAATGGCGTGCTTTTACGCGTCACTAAAGCCAAAGTACGGCTTGGTGCAGCCTCAATACTTTTGATCTGTAAATCTGGATTCGATTTGATCATGGCATTATGAATTGCAATTTCAGGCAATAGGGTAAAGCCTAAATTTGCAGACACCATTTCAACCAAGGTCGGCAAAGAGCTGGCTTTTAAACGATGATCGTTTTTGCGTTCACCAATCGGGCAAGCACTTAAAGTGTGATCACGTAAGCAATGACCTTCTTCAAGCAGCATTAAACGCGATAAATCCAAATCATCTAAAGAATTGGCCTGCGCCGATTTTTGATCGCCCTTGTGATAAACCAAGAACAAATCTTCTTTAGAAATTTCAGCCACTTTCAAACCACGCGTATCGAATGGCAGGGCTAACACCACCATATCTAAATTGCCGTGTTCCAGTTTTTCGACAATTTTTTCACTTTGCGCTTCGTGTAAATGCAATTGAATTTTAGGTAGCTGCTTATGCACTTCATCTAACAGTTGCGCCAAAATAAATGGGGCAATGGTTGGAATCACGCCTAAGTGTAAATCACCTGTGAGAGGCTCACTCATTTCACGGCTTAAACGCATTAAGTCCTGTGCATCTGCTAACAGAACACGGGCGCGTGCTACGACTTGTTCACCCAATGGGGTTAAACGTACATTCTGTCGATCACGTTCTACCAGTACGCCGCCAAGCAGGCGCTCCAGTTCCATGATACCGCCAGACAAAGTCGACTGAGTTACAAAAGAACGGCGAGCCGCTTCTGTAAAATGTAACGTTTCAGACAGTGTAACGAGGTATGACAGCTGTCTTAAAGATGGTAATGCAGCCATAGTGTCCTAATGATTATGATTTAAAGTGGTGAGCAAACAGTTCGCTAAGATGAGGAATAAAGTGTGGAGGAATATCATGCCCCATTCCTTTGATTAATTCAAACTTAGCGCCCGGAATCGCTTTCGCAACAGCCTTACCATGCCCTGGTGGGAGCAAACGATCTTGCGAACCATGTACCACAAGGGTAGGTTGCTGAATTTGTTTGTCCAGTTGTAGCAACGAGCCTGTACATAATATTGCTAAAAACTGTTGAAGTACACCCGCAGGGTAATAACTTCGCTGATATAATTTGCGTGCAGTTTGCATCGCTTCGAGTTGATTCACATAGCCTGGTGAGCCTATCACCTTAAAGAGTTTTAAACTATGATCAACAATGCCATTTTCATCTTGCGATTTTGGTCTTTCTAGCAAACTGAACAGTTGTTTCGGAAATGGTGGTGGTAAAAAAGGCTGGTTATTACTGGTAAATAATAAGCCTAAATTATTCACGCGATCTGCATATTTGGCAGCCAAAATTTGGGCAATCATGCCGCCCATAGAAGCACCAATCACTTCGGTCTTTTCAATGCCTAAGCGTTCTAATAGTAATGCAGCATCATCCGCCATATCAAATAAGTTATAAGGCGCACCGTGGTTTTGCAGACCTAAGCTAAAACGCCCCATCATTTTATAGGTGTTCAGACGTGGACCTTTGTGGCGAATTTTGGATGACAAACCAATATCGCGGTTGTCATAGCGAATGACACGATAGCCCTGATCAATCAGTGATTTACAAAAGAAATCGGGCCAGTACAACATTTGTGCGCCTAAACCCATAATCAGCAAAATAGGTGGATCTTCAGTTTTGCCGCCCACTTCGACATGCAGCTGAATTCCGTTGCCTAAATCGACTTTGGTTTCGTGCATAAATGCCGTATAGGGCGATGTGGTGAACTGAAGTGCACTATTCATGTTGTGATCCTCATGTCAGGCAAGGGCGAAATCAATCGCCCTTTATTGTTTTTATTTTATTCCGATACAGGCAATAAGTCTGGCACTAATTTGGTCAAACTCAAGCGTTGTTTGGCCGCTGTTGCGCCTAATAGGACAAAGCCACGTAAGGTATCGGTTTGGTCATAGGCTCTGGCAATCATGCCATCGTCAAATTCTTCGGTATGCCAGTTGACATCTACCCCTAGTGGCGCAGGTAAAACGGTCAGTGGTGCAGCAGGTGTTTTCACTGCAACAGGCATGGCAGGGTAGTGTACCTGAGTAGTTTCACCATTTAAGGTTTTGGCTAAGGCACGTGCTTGCTGCATGATTGGCATCACATACGGCAATAAAATACCATTCACTTCCGCACAATCACCTACTGCATAGATATCAGCTTGGCTGGTTTCAAGTTGCGCATTGGTTAAGACCCCACGTCTGGTTTCGATGCCTGCTGTTTTAGCCAAAGCAATGTTTGGTTGTAAACCAATGGCAGACAGTACCACATCGGCAATTAAAGACTGACCACTGGTAATGGTCACTAAATAGTCGTCATTTTTAATTTTCGAAACTTTTTCAACGGTTGTACCCAATACAAAATGGATACCCGTTTCTTCTAGGTTTTGTTTAAAAGCACTGGCTACATAATCCGGCAATAAACGACCTAGTGGTTGTGGTGCAAGGTCAATCACCGTGACTTGGTGTCCTGTTTGCTGCAAGTCATTGGCAAATTCACAACCAATTAAACCTGCACCTAAAATCACCACACGTTTGTCTTGACGTTGTTCAAGCTGTTGGCGAAATGCGGTGTAATCACTTAAATTATTTACCACATGAATGTCATCACTGCCATCGCCCGCAATGGCTAAACGTACAGGATTCGCACCCACTGCCAAAACCAATTTAGAATAAGGTTGTTGGCTGCTTACACCCTCTTTTTCTAATTCAAGTACATGCGCTTCTGCATCAATTGCTTTAACCCAAGTGTGGGTTTCAATACGCATATTGAGTTGGCTTGCCATTTTAGCTGCATCGCCCAATGCAATTTGAGCAGGGGCTTTATTGCCCGCCAATGCGTTAGATAAAGTTGGTTTGGCATAATTGGCAGCATCATCTGCACAAATCATGACTAACTCTTGTTCTGCATTTAGCTTACGAAACTCGCGTGCAACAGTATAACCTGCCATGCCTGAACCAATAATAACGATAGGATGCATAAGGTGTACTCCAAATGAGGGCATAGAAATTGGCGTTAAAAAAAGACCATCGGACATGGTCTTTTCGTGGTCTTAAACTTCAATCATTTCAAAATCAGCTTTTGAAACGCCGCAGTCTGGGCAAGTCCAGTCATCAGGAATATCTTCCCATAATGTACCTGCCACAATACCATCTTGAGGCCAGCCTTCTGCTTCGTCATAAATCCATCCACAAACGATGCATTGATACTTTTTCATTCAATTCTCCATAAACCGATCTTTAAATTTCCAGATCAGCAAAAAACTTATCTACGACTAGTTGTATGATATATCTATTTGATTAAATTTTTACGCAGTTATACGGCTAAAGTAAAGTAAATAAGCGATTTTAATCTGTGCTTTTATAGAATGAATAGCTGCATGGGACATAACCGCGCAGAAAAGACCTCTTTTGATATAGATACGGCATTGTAATGAGAGAATGGCTGCAGGAAAAATCACGTTTTTATGCGTTTAAATGCCATTTAAGACCTTGGTCGTACAGTAAAAGTCTTATATTTTTGCTATTTTATTATGGAATAAATATATATTAATATTTTTAAGTATATTAAAGTTTATAAAAATCAAAACCTTGTAGTGTTTTGATGCGTGATTGATGGCAGTCTTGCCGATTCGATCACTAGCCTTATGTGAAAATAAACGGTAAAATTCAACCATTCTTTAGTCACATTTCTGATCTTCCATGAGCAATTTGTCTACTTTTTTGTGGTCGCATATTCGTACAGTTCCTCATTTTCCAAAACCAGGCGTAGATTTTTATGATTTAACGCCTTTGTTTATGAATAATTTGGATTCATTAACAGATGCTTTAATTGCCAGCATTCCTGCAGAAAAATTAGCTGAAGTTGAAAGCTTTATTGCAGTAGAAGCACGTGGTTTTGTATTGGCGAGCCTTTTGGCACAGCGTACAGGCAAAGGTTTGGTACTTGTGCGTAAAGCAGGTAAATTGCCACCACCAGTTGTGGGTGTGGGTTATAGCTTAGAATACGGTTTAGACCGTTTAGAAATGGCTGCCGATGTGCAAGCGCAAAAAGTCATTATTGTAGATGATGTATTGGCGACAGGTGGCACTTTAAAAGCAGTGAAACAATTGGCTGAAAAATGTAATCATCAAGTTTTAGGTGCAAGCATTTTCCTAGACTTACCAGATTTACACAAAAATTTAGGTTTAGATATTTGGTCCGTATTGGACAATAAATCTAAACCAGAACAAGCAGTGGCTTAATCCTTTTAAGTTATTGTAACTGCTGTAAAAAAGCCTGATCTCCATAGTTGTGATCAGGCTTTTTTAATGGGTGATGTTTAATTGATTATTTTTAATGGATAGCTTTGACTTTATTTGGCAAGATAAGCTTGTTCGATTTGCTGAATACAAGAATTAATATTTTCTGGATGCAATAAGCGATGATGCCCAGACTCAAAAGTAGAGGTCTGCATATAGTTTTCTAAAAATGCTTGCGCGGCATGCATATCCAAAATTTCATCGCCCAATTCTAAATAAGCCAATTGTGGAATATCGTGCTGCAAGTCATCATCTGAAATTGCAGGATAGTCATTGCGAAACGTGGGAGCTAAACTTGGATTTGCCACCACACACGGAATATGGTGCGACAAAGACATTTTGAGTGCCCAATAGCCGCCTAGACTATGTCCCACCAAAATTTCAGGCTTAATTTTTTGAATGATATTGTGATAAAAATCGGCAACAGTTTGATAATTTAAGTTGCGATAATCGACATTGATACAAAATTTTTGTTTTGCATCTATGGCATGGAATTTAGTCGACTCCCGCGAGGAATCTAATCCATGTAAAAACAAGACTTTTAAAGCACATGTATTCATTGCCAGATTCACAAAGTTAAACATCTTGAGTCAAACTGAGCCTAAAGATAAAGTGGATAGAAAATAAAATATTTAGACTGATACATCAGCAGGTTTAAAAACAGCAAAATACGGTCTTTTTCATCTATTTTCTGAACAATATTGTAGTGCGCTTAGCCTGAGAAAGAAGTTAGCTTTTGGTCTAAGTCTACAAAAAATCACAAAAGCAAGTGGCAATTTAAAAAATAAATTGCTCGAGTCAGAGAAGGCATACGAAATCGTGTCTAAATCTGCTATTCTATTGAACTTCTTTTTTTAGTAATTATTCGAGGCAGAGATGACGCAACATAACGCTCAATCGACTTCTGAACCCACTATTTCCGAAAACGATTTAATTGCGCAGCGTCATGCCAAGTTAAAGCAAATTCAAGAACAAGCGCAGGCGAAGGGAACTAGCCCTTGGCCAAATACGTTTAAGCGTGAAAACTACGCAGAAGATTTGCAGGCACAATTCGCAGAAGTTTCTAAAGAAGAAATTGAAGCAGGCGAAAAAGTGTATGTGTCTGTAGCAGGTCGTGTGATGTTGAACCGCGGTTCATTCATCGTAATTCAAGACATGACAGGTCGTATTCAGTTGTATGTGGCGCGTAAAGAACTTAGTGCTGAAACATTAGAGACGATCAAGAGCCTAGATTTGGGCGATATTATCGCAGTGAAAGGCTATATTGGTCGTTCAGGCAAAGGCGATTTATATGTTCATATTCAACATTTTGAATTGTTGACCAAATCTTTACGTCCATTACCAGACAAATATCATGGTTTAAGCGATACCGAAGCGAAATATCGTAAGCGTTATTTAGACTTAATCGTAAATGAAGACACCCGTAAAACCTTTGAAATTCGTGCCAAAGTGGTTTCGGGTATTCGTGCATTTTTAACTGAACAGCGTTTTATGGAAGTTGAAACGCCAATGATGCATGTGATTCCTGGCGGTGCATCGGCACGTCCATTTGAAACGCATCATAATGCTTTAGATATGCCGTTATTCTTGCGTATTGCGCCTGAATTATATTTAAAGCGTTTAGTGGTTGGCGGTTTTGAACGTGTGTTTGAAATTAACCGTAACTTCCGTAATGAAGGGGTGTCTACACGTCATAACCCTGAATTTACCATGATCGAATTCTACCAAGCTTATGCCGACTATAAAGATTTGATGGCATTGACTGAGCAAATGCTAGAAAAACTGGCTTTGGATATTTTGGGTACTACCGATGTGCCGTATGGCGATGAAGTGTATAGCTTCAAAGGCCCATTCAAGAAAATTTCTATGTTTGATGCCATTCTTGAGCATAATCCACAATTCACGCCAGAAAATGTTAATGACCGTGATTTCTTGGCTAAATTTGTGCAGGAAGAATTGAAAGAACAGGTGAAGCCTGGTTTTGGTTTGGGCAAACTACAAACCATCGTGTTTGAAGAAACCGTAGAAACTCAATTACGTCAGCCGACTTTCATTACAGAATATCCTGCAGAAACGTCGCCTTTGGCACGTCGTAATGACGATAACCCACACATTACTGACCGTTTTGAGTTCTTTATTGGTGGTCGTGAATTGGCGAATGGTTTCTCAGAATTAAATGACCCGATTGACCAAGCTGAGCGTTTCCAAGCACAGGTTGCAGAAAAAGACGCAGGCGATGATGAAGCGATGCATTACGATGCAGACTTTGTTGAAGCTTTGGAATACGGCTTACCACCAACTGCAGGTGAGGGCATCGGGATTGACCGTTTGGTAATGTTGTTTGCCAACGCTGCGAGTATCCGTGATGTGATTTTATTCCCACACATGCGTCATAAAAACTAAGTTTTAGCGCATCGTTGACGACATAAAAAACAACCTGCAGAAATGCAGGTTGTTTTTTTGTTGTAACTTAAAGTTAAACACTTGCCACCAATTTTTTGATCATAGGTCGCTGGCGTTGACTGGCAAGCCATAAATCATGCTGCATTTGTAAATTCAACCAAAACTCTGGTGAGGTTTCTAAGGCTTCACTCAAACGAATCGCCATATCTGCAGAAATTCCAGTATGACCATTCAAAATGCGAGATAGGTTTGCACGTGTCACTCCAAGTGCTTGAGCCACTTCAGTCACAGAAGTTTCACCAATATATTCGCGCAACATTTCGCCCGGATGAGGTGCATTAAACATCATATTCATCTTTGTACTCCTGCGCTAGAAGCTATGTGATAATCCAAATAATCTACAATGTAGACATCACCATCTTCAAATTTAAAAATTATACGCCAATTACCATTTACTGTTAGTGACCATTGATCTTGTAGATTTCCACTCAATTTATGTAAACGCCAATTGGGTGGAGTTCGCAAATCATTCACCGTAGATGCAGCATGTAGTGCTGCAAGTATTAAACGTAATTTTGTAGAATGCGCTGCTTGAATACCTGCTGTTGAACCAGTTTGGAAAAAAGCCTGAAGACCTTTATGTTTAAAACTCTTAATCAAGCCTTAGTATCCAAGTGTATTGTGTATATGTATAGTATACGATAATTTCGAGTTTAATCAATCAACCAGTTTTGGCGGGGTTTAAGTGCATCTTGCGTAATCCGCAGAAACTTAAAGTGATGATGCTTATAACAACGCCGTTTGAATCCGTACTTTCATCTCTAAAGCTTGCTGCAAAATATGCGCTTTCATCCAAGTTACTTGTGTACCCATGGGGTTGGTTTTAATAGCAGTGTTTAAGAAATCCAGTTTTTCTTGCGAAAATAATTGCGTTTCAATCGCTTGATGCAGTTCTGCCGTGGTTGCATTTAAAGGCACATCTACCAAATAAAAACCTTTAGGATAATTATAAAATGCATACATTAAGTTAAAGGCTTTTTGTTCGGCCTTTAAATTGCCCGCACCAATTTCATAGCTGCGGTCTTGATTGCTATGCGTCACGCCTATTAAAAAGGAGAGTTGTTGATCACGGCAACGCAAACCAAATTGCAGCCCAATCTGATCTGCACTGAGTTCATGTTGCACAAAAACATTCAGCATTGAAGCATCATCGTTTAAAGGCTCTTGTAGGACGAGTAGCTCAGGGCTGTGCTGATACAAAAAACCAGCCAGCTGCGCCTGTTCAAGTTTGGATTTGATCTGTTCAATCTGTGGCATGGGAGCATCTTAAAAATAAAAAAATATGTTTTTACTTTAAGCATTTTTTGTTCATGCTTGAAGCACTGAATTAGATGAATAATCTATGAAGTTATTCAAAAATGAGCAGCTTGTAAGCGCGATTTGTATGTATCAAACGTAGCGAGAATGACGTTAAATTTCAATATATGATGGAATAAACTATTGATTAAATAAAACTTATACTGCTTATTGGTTTTCTTTTATATGAGCTTTTTGCATATAAATATAATAAAACAAGCAATAGTCTGCATAACTAAGTCACTATAATGAAAATCAAATTCTATCTGTGTTATTCGTACACAAGTTTAAGTACATCTGGTGTGATCAATGTCAATAAATCAGGAAAGACTTACTCATCTTAAACAGCTTGAAGCTGAGAGTATTCATATTATCCGTGAAGTTGCAGCCGAGTTTGAAAATCCAGTCATGTTGTATTCGATTGGTAAAGATTCAGCGGTAATGTTGCATTTGGCTTTAAAAGCATTCTATCCAGCGAAACTGCCATTTCCACTGTTACATGTGGATACAGGCTGGAAATTCAAAGACATGATCACTTTCCGTGACAACATGGCAAAACAGCACGGTTTTGACTTGATTGTTCATCAAAATAAAGAAGGGGTAGATGCCAACATTAACCCATTCGATCATGGCAGTTCTAAATATACCGACATCATGAAAACCCAAGGCTTAAAACAAGCTTTAGATAAATACGGTTTTGATGCGGCATTTGGTGGCGCGCGTCGTGATGAGGAAAAATCACGTGCCAAAGAACGTGTTTATTCTTTCCGTGATGCAAAACATCGTTGGGACCCGAAAAATCAGCGTCCTGAATTGTGGAATTTGTATAATGGCAAGGTCAATAAAGGCGAAAGTATTCGTGTGTTCCCATTGTCTAACTGGACTGAATTGGATATTTGGCAATACATTTACCTCGAAAGTATTCCATTAGTACCGTTGTATTTGGCTGCAGAACGTCCTGTCGTTGAGCGTAGCGGCACTTTAATTATGGTCGATGACGAACGCATGCCGTTACTAGAAGGTGAAGTTCCACAAATGAAATCGGTACGCTTCCGTACTTTAGGTTGTTATCCACTTACGGGTGCAGTCGAATCAGAAGCGAATACCTTGCCTGAAATTATTCAGGAAATGCTATTGGCAACCAGTTCAGAGCGTCAGGGTCGTATGATTGACCACGATGAAGCTGGCTCGATGGAAAAGAAAAAGCAAGAAGGTTACTTCTAATCTCTCCTGAAAAATCTCCCCAAACCCCTCTTTATAAAGAGGGACTTATAAAAAGCGGAGCAAAGCCTCCCTTTATAAAAGGGAGATTTAGAGGGATTAAAGATTAAAAAACCGATTTCTAAAAAATATGTGGAGCTTTGAGCAATGTCTCATCAATCGAATTTAATTAGCCAAGATATTTTGGCGTATTTAAAACAGCACGAAAACAAAGATCTACTGCGCTTTTTAACTTGCGGTAACGTAGACGATGGTAAATCGACATTAATTGGTCGTTTGTTGTATGACTCAAAATTGATTTATGAAGATCAATTACAAGCCGTGACTCGTGACTCGAAAAAAGTCGGCACTACGGGCGATGCACCTGATTTAGCTTTATTGGTCGATGGTTTGCAAGCCGAGCGTGAGCAGGGCATTACCATTGATGTGGCTTATCGTTATTTTTCTACTGAAAAGCGTAAGTTCATCATTGCCGATACACCTGGGCATGAGCAATATACACGTAACATGGCAACAGGTGCATCGACTTGTGACTTGGCGATTATTTTGATTGATGCGCGTTATGGCGTACAAACTCAGACCCGTCGTCATACTTTTATTTCTAGTTTATTGGGCATTAACAATATTGTGGTTGCCATCAATAAAATGGATTTGGTGGATTATTCAGAAGCACGATTTAACGAAATTCAGACGGAATATGCGAACTTTGTGAATCAACTGGGTGATCGTAAACCATCGAATATTATTTTCACGCCAATTTCTGCCTTAAATGGCGATAACGTGGTGAACAAGTCTGAGCATACCCCTTGGTACACAGGCGATACTTTAATGGGAACATTGGAGTCGGTAGAAATTAACCGTAACTCGGCTCAAAATGATTTCCGTTTCCCTGTGCAGTATGTCAACCGTCCAAACCTTGACTTCCGTGGTTTCTGCGGCACGATTGCTTTGGGCGATATTCATGTGGGTGACCGCATTGTGGCATTGCCATCGGGCAAAAGCTCGACAGTAAAAGAGATTGTGACTTTTGATGGCAATCTTGAACATGCAATTGCAGGTCAAGCAGTTACCCTAACACTGAACGATGAAATTGATATTTCACGTGGTAATGTGTTGGTGCGTGAAGATCAAGTGCGTCCTGAAATTTCACGTGCTGTAAATGCCACTGTGGTGTGGATGGCTGATCAGCCACTATCTATTGGCAAGCTGTATAACTTAAAAGTGGGTACACAAACTGTGCCTGCAAAAGTCACAGCCATTCATTACCGTACCAATGTGAATACTTTGGAACAGGTGCAGGTTGAACAGCTTGAACTGAATGCAATTGCCAATGTCACCATCGAATTTGATGCGCCTGTGGTATTTGACCGTTATCAAGACAGTCGTTATACGGGTTCGTTTATTTTCATTGATCGTTTAAATAACGTGACCATTGGCGCAGGTATGGTTGAAGCTTGCGTAGAATGGACTGCACACGGTACACCTGTAACAGCCGAAGACCGTGCTGCACGTTTGGGTCAAAAACCTGCAGCGGTATGTGTACCAAGCCAAGCACTTGAACAGTCACAAGCACTTGAAAGCTTGCTGATTCAGCAGGGTATTGTTGCCATTGCCAAAGCAGGTTTAGATGCTGCGCAGGTTGCATTACTCCGCGAAACGGGCATTGTGGTCATTAGTGATGTAAACAGTGGTGCAGATGCAGAGTTGACTGCGACAGCTACAGAAGAACTGGCAGAAAAAATTATTGCCCTAGTTCGCTTATAAAATTAGATTCGTTTATAAAATCGAATCCACATCCCCAAAAAACCGCTTTCACCTGAAAGCGGTTTTTTTATGTGCGTTCACTATATTGGAAAGTTTGTTTTTTAAGTGTGCTCTAAGGGTTCGCCATTGAGATGTTTGAGCATGGGTGTGAAGTGCCCATAGCTAATTTTTTGAGGTTGTATTTCAAAGCCATTTTTTTCATAAAAACTTAAAGCAGTCTGTGTGCTAAATACACTCATGTGCGATACATTTTTGCGCTTTAAATCGCTTATTGCTTCAAATAACAAGGCTTGACCAATACCGCGTTGTTGTACTTCGGGGGCAATGGCATGTTGTAAAATTTGCCCGCGATCACTCATCATAATAAAGCCAACCACCACATGCTGTAAGACATAGACCCAACAATTGTTGTAATGCAGCAGCAATAAAATATTTTCATAGCTTTTATTTTCTAGCCATGCCTGAATTTTGGCTTCATTGCGTTGATGATCTTGAATACAAGAGCGAATACTGGCGTGTAATACCGCAACCAAATTGGCGACATCTTGAATTTGTGCAGCTCTAATCATCTAGGCTTAGGGTGATAGATAAAAACAAGGCTCTATTGGAAGCGAAAAGTGTTTAAAGAAATAGCAGAAAATTGTTGTGTTTTACTGCGTTATACTGCAGCACAAGTCCTATTTTTAAGGCAATCGGTATCATTGTGTAATTGAGCATTGCACTTTTTAGCGATGCATGGATGGAATCATCTGTTAAAGCATAAGCGTTGAAGCGTGCAGCAGCGAATAGACGCTAAGCCCTGAAATGGTTATACTTTATTGAAACGCCTGAAATAAGAGCGAAGACCAAGATGGCAAAACTATTGTTATGGATTTTGTTGTTGATTGCCGTATATGCAGTCTGGAAAGTCTGGTTCAAAATAAAAATTAATCGTACTTTTCAGCAAAGCTGTCAAGATATTGCCAATATTGTCCAAGACCCGATTACCCACAAAGCACCGCGCCCTGTTCGTGAGGTGGTGGAAGAAGTTGCCGAATACGAACAGCAATTATTTGATGATATCGCAGAAATATTTTTAAGCTTAAAAGTATCTAGTCGTGACCCTGAAGATGCCGAAACTATTCAACAAGAAGTGCTGAATAAAATGCCTGCCAAAGCACATACGCAAATTCGTCAGTTAGACTTGGGGGAGTGGTCAATTTACTGGAGTTTTTACGAGCAATCCCTTGAATATTTTGTCGGCAAATACGGAGTTTTTATTACCCATGTAGACCGCTTTGGGCAAGAGCATAAATACAATAATTCAGAGCAGTTTCAAACAGATTGATTTTCATGCCTGATTTTCTGTTTATGATTTTACAGAGGTTTCTTGAAAATTAATTGCAGCATCTTCTTGTCAGTTAAGTGTTTGGTTAAATGTTGAGTTTTGCGCTATTTTCCCGAAAAGAGGTATCATGCCTTTTTCTTTTACATAGGCAGCATCAATGTCAGTTTTAGAAATCATTGCTGTGTTGATTAGTGTTTTAGGCGTGACCTTAACCATTAAGCGACATATAGCTTGCTGGGTGGTGAATTTTATTGCCTGTTTGCTGTATGCCTATTTGTTCTTTGAATATCAATTGTATGGCGAAACGGTATTACAAACCCTATTTATGGGCATGGCTGTTTATGGTTTTTTCCAGTGGAAAACTGCACAGCAGCAAAAACAACATATCATCATTCAAAGCTTGCCACTCTCTAAAATGTGGCTGCAAATTGCACTGAGTAGCATACTGGGTTTACTGTTTGGGCTAAGTTTAAAGTGGTGGACGCAGGCTTCACTGCCTTTATTGGATGCACAACTGGCAGCTATGAGTCTATTGGCAATCTATTGGACCAGTCGTAAATACTTGGCTACATGGGTGTTATGGATTGTGGTCGATCTGGTGTATATCGGCATGTTTATTTACAAAGAGTTGCTGTTAACGGCTGTGTTATATGCAGGTTTTGTGGTTCTTGCTTATTTGGGCTGGCGTGAATGGCATAAAATCCGACAACAACATGCGGCACATTCTGCGGTGTGATGGCGTGTAGCGATGAGCAATTTAATTGATTTTAAACAGGCGCAGCTTAAACAATTTGATTTATTGGCATTGGATATTTTAGCGTATCCTGAGCGTTATTTACAGTTTGATTCGATTGCAGATTTTTACCAAGCCCAGTGGTTAGATGATTTCCCCAAAGGGACGACATGGTGTTCCACAGGACTAGATGATGGCGCAGAACATTTTTATGCCAAAATTGAATTTTATGGGCATTATTTAACTATTTATAGCCATGAAACCTATGCCGCTGAATTTGGCATCATTCACACAGAATAGACAAAATAGAGTCAATGACAGCAGGCGGAAAAAACATTTTAATAGCCTGAAAATAAAGTTGTATTTAGGATATAAAACAGCTTATACCCGTTGAGCATCAGCCAAATTATATTGCACGATGATGCTAGACCTACTCCATCAATAAACAAAATAAAAGGAACTCAAATGGCTCATCAATTTACTGTAAACGCCACCATTCATGGCGTTTCAATTGACGAATTTAAGCGTTTAGTGGCAGATGTTGCTTTGCATGAAGCAGTCTGCAAGCGTATTCCTGGTGAAAATTTGGAAATTTTAGAATCTAAAAAGAACGGTGATATTTACACTTTACGCCGTGCTTATAATTTAGATGTGAATATTCCAGATATGGCTAAAAAATTATTAAAAGATGCATTTCGTTTAAAACGCAATGATGTGACCCATTTAACGGCGCTTACTTCTACCGTGGAGCTTGGTGCAAACTTGCCTTTAGAAGCTAAAGGCGAGCGTAGTGTGACAGGCAACCATGAAAAAATTGATATTCAATTAAACTGGACAATTAAGGTTAAAGTGCCATTGATTGGCGGCATGTTGGAAAAACATGCAGAAGGGGAAATCCGTCGTTTCAGTGAGTTGGAAATTGGTATTGTAGAAGATGAACTCAAGAAAAATTTAGCGGCTTAACCCTTCATTTCTACTAGAAAAGATTGCTCTTAAATACATGCTTGGCGCTGCCGTTTTCGGTGGCGCTTTGTTTTTTGGACGTATTGAATTGTGATTGTTGATGCTGGGGTCATTTTACAGTGATCAATTTTTGATTTTTGAAAAAGTTTAGTGCTTGGCTTTATTGCATACAGACTATCGTCTTAATTTATTATTTAAATATAGTATATTTATTATGTTAATATTTTGACCAGATTTAAATTGAGTGTGAGTTCTGCCATGAAATTGATTCAGTTGTTATGTTTATCGGTTTTGCTGACCTTTGCCAGTCTATCTCCAGCAATGGCAGAGAGCAAAAAAGATCCACTTTTTGTCTTGCTTACCAGCAGTGATGCGCACCGCACCAAAATGGCAATTGGCATGAGCAATAACCAATTTGGCAAAGGTCATCCACTGACGATTTATTTGGTCGATCAAGGCGTAATGTTGGCATCTAACCGCTTTGAACATAAATATGCAGAGCATCAGAACATGCTGAAAAGTATTATCGCCAAAGGTGGTGATGTGTATATCTGCAAAATGTGTATGGAGCAGTACGGTGTTGTTGAAGGTGACTTAATGAAAGGTCTGAAATATGCCAATCCAGATGCTATGGGTGAAGCAATTTTCCGTCCAGGCACTCAGACACTGAGCTGGTAATTCGGCTGCTTGAAATGCAAAAGCCTTGTTGAAAAACAGGGCTTTTTTATTGCGGAATTTCTAGCGCATGGCGTATTTTTTTTAAACGATAATCCAGTGCAGCGCGGGAAATTCCCAATAAGCGTGCCGCTTCAGATACATTGTGTTTGGCTTTTTGCATCGCGGTGATAATCAGTTGTTGCTCATGCTGTTCTAAATCAAAACCTTCGGTTAAAAGCGTGTCTAAATCTACGCTGTCTTGCTCATCTACAGTATGGTCGCTGTGCATTTGCGGAAACAGGGCATTCAGTTTAATCAGTTGTTGATCTTCCGTCAGTAGTACCGCACGTTCGAGCAGGTTTTCCAGTTCACGAATATTGCCAGGCCACGCATAGCTTTGCATAAAGTTAGTGGCTTTTTCACTGACGCCTTGAATTTGTTTGTCATACATTTTTTCAAAGCGTTTTAAGAAATGTGCAACCAATAATGGTAAATCTTCACGGCGTTCACGCAGCGGTGGAATCTGCACAGGAAAAATGTTTAAACGGTAATATAAATCGGCACGGAAACGACCTGCTTTAACCGCTTGTTCTAAATCTTCATTGGTTGCAGCAATCACGCGAACATCAATATGACGGGTTTGCGAATCTCCAACGCGTTCCACTTCACCTTCTTGTAGCACACGCAGCAAAGCCGCTTGAGCGCGTGGCGAAAGTTCAATCACTTCATCTAAAAAAATAGTACCGCCATGGGCGCGTTCAAATTTACCTAAGCGTGATTGATGTGCACCTGTAAATGCACCTTTTTCAACACCAAACAGTTCAGATTCAATCAGTTCAGGTGGAATTGCCGCGCAGTTGACCGCAACAAAAGCATGTTCTTTACGCTGACTCAGTTCATGCACACCACGGGCAAAGGCTTCTTTTCCGACCCCTGTTTCACCTTGCAGCAAAATCGACACTTTGGCACCTGCGGCTTTTTTGAGTAAGTTACACACCCGCTGATAAGCCGCCGATTGTCCGACTGAGCTGAACATGCTGTAGTCATTTTTACTGGTGGCATAAATCGACTTTTTCAGTTCATACAATTCGGCTTGCAGTGCAATGAGTTCCTGTTCCATCGGTTCAGGCGACATGAACTGAATCAGCTCATCGGCATTTTCCCATTCACTGAGTTGTTTACCAATAATACGGCAATGCTCACGCCCGCAGGCTTTACATTCCACTTCCTGATAAATAATGGTCATGCCTGTGGCAAAACTGCTGTAACCGCAAGCATAGCCCAGCAGCATCCAGCAGGAAGGTTCGTGACTCAGTCCAAATTGCTCAACATGCACATCGGCTTCAAAAGAGTTATGCCAGTTTAAGTCTGCATAAAACTGTTTTTTCTTTTGATTTAAAATCAATTGATTGGCAGAAACTTGCACCATGCCACGAATACCGTGCATTTGAGGCCCTGCCATAAAAGCCTGTTCTTCATTTAAACCTGGGCGCATTTTAGTAGTGACTTCTGCATCTTTCAGACCTGCCTGATAGCCCAAACGAATAAAAAAGCGTTTGGTGCGTTCCATTCCAATCATATTGGCAAGGTCTTTACGCAAATAGCCCATGATGCTGGTATGCATCAGCAACATGCGATATTCATCAAACCAGATTTGTCCACGCTCAGTGTCAAAATGTAGTTTGGAAAGCAGGTCGTGAATTTCCTGAGGATGACCTGCATATTTGCCGCTGCTGTCGTATTTTACTCGTACCATGCGCCGTGTTTAATCCATTAAATTCGAGGCTGTTTAGCCATCTTATGCAAATTCGTGAAAATTCAATAATACCTAAACAGCATCATGCCAAACCTTAAAGGTATTTAGTTGTATCTATATGTTTTTGTTGTTTTTATTCCGTCTTTATCATAAGCGAATTGCATAAAGCCCAAGGGTAAATTTTTGTATCTGTACGGGCTGTATTTCATCAAATCATGAAATCTTAAATTTTTTAAACATCAAAATTCATCAAATCATGAAATCCAAATTCTTATAAAAACACTCAGATTTTTTAAGTTGCTGTTTTTCAATGTTTTTATAAAGTTGGCACGCTTGTTGTAATAGTAAAAGTAAGCAACAGATGCATGAAGCAACTGAAGCAAGTTCTGAATGAATCAGATCTTGTAGGAGAACAATATGAAGGATGCAACAGGCGCATTGCCCTTAACCAAATATATTCGGGTAACGGGCGATATTAATGCCGCATTTGTCGAGTTCGACTTTGCCATTCACGATCCCACTTTATATGTGGAGTTGGTGTTACCGCAGCAAGCATTCCGCGAGTTCTGCGCAACCAATCAAGTGGTGGAAATGAGCGAACAACAGCAAGCCGTGAATGATGCTGAAGAAGACAAATGGCGTTACGGCATTGAACACGACACTTTAGTCGGTGCACAGCGATACAACATTGATCATGAAGATCAACACTGAATGCTTAAGGAGATAAGCGATGACTTTAGAAATTAAAACAGCGGGTATTGAGCCAATTCGTCAAAACTATGCCTATATTGAGCGCCGTTTTGGCAACAAGCCAGCCACCCGTTATCAGGAAGTCAGTTTTGATATTCAGGCGGAAACCAACTTTCACTATCGTCCGCTGTGGAAACCTGAAAAAACCTTAAATGATAAAACCCATACTGCAATTGAAATGCAGGATTGGTATGCATTTAAAGACCCGCGTCAGTTTTATTACGGAACTTATGTGCAGCATCGTGCGCGTTTGCAGGACATTGCCGAAAGTAACTTTAGCTTTTTTGAAAAGCGTCAGTTGGCAGAGCATATTTCTGAAGATGTCAAAGCCAAAGTGATTGCCTTGTTTTTGCCGTTTCGTCATATCGAACAGACTGCCAATTTACACATGATGTCGGGCAGTGCTTATGGTTATGGCACGGTGCTGACCCAAGCCTGTATTTATGCTGCGATGGATCGTTTAGGGATGGCGCAGTACATCTCACGGGTTGGTTTGGCACTCGATGGCAACACGGGCGAATCTTTAATTCCAGCCAAACAAGCATGGATGCAGGATGAAGCATGGCAAGGACTGCGCAAGTTGTGTGAAACCAGTTTGATCGAGCAGGACTATTTCAAACTGTTTTTATTACAAAACTTGGTGATTGACAGCTTTATGAGCGAATTGGTTTACACCCAATTTGATCAATGGCTGGCACAGCATCAAGCACGTGACTTGGCGATGCTGATGGAATTTATGCAGGAAGCCATGGCAGATTTACGCAAATGGTCAGACAGCGTATTTAAAACCGCAGCTGCAGAATCTGCACATAACAAACAATTGTTGAGCCAGTGGTTAGCCGAATATTTACCTGAAGTGAAAGCGGCATTTGCAGCGTGGGCAGCTGAGGCGTTGTCTGCAGATGCAGTCGACATTGCAGAACAAAAACTGCTGGAACGCAGTAAAAAAATTGGCATCGAACTCGAACAAATTTTGCAGGCTTAAGGAGAAGCAGCATGTCTAAGGTTTATCTCGCATTACAGGACAATGACACGTCGCGCTACATCATTGAAGCGATTGAAGAAGACAACCCAGATGCCACGATTCAATATCTGCCAGCCATGATTCGGGTAGAAAGCGAAACAGGTCTGATTGTTAAAGCAGAAACGGTATCTGAAAAACTTGGACAAGATTGGGATATTCAGTCTTTACAACTCAACATGATTACGTTGGGCGGCAACGTCGAAGAAGATGATGACAGTTTCCGTTTGCACAGGAACTAGGAATAAGGATGTGCACTGAGCCAATTTGAGTACAGTGCCGCCAGAACATTGCTGCATAGATTGCCGCTAAAAAATTTAAGGATGATGAGCATGAATTCACAAGTTAAAACCCCAGCAAAAAAACTGAATGCCAAAGACCGTTATCGCGCACTTACTCGTGACTTGGATTGGGACTTTTCTTATGCAGACCGCAAAGAAGCCTTTCCATACGAAGAATTTGAAGGCATTAAAATTACAGACTGGTCTAAATGGGAAGATCCATTCCGTTTAACCATGGATGCTTACTGGAAGTATCAGGCAGAAAAAGAGAAAAAACTTTACGCCATTTTTGATGCTTTTGCACAAAACAACGGTCAAATGAACGTGACCAATGAGCGTTATTTGAATGCCATCAAACTGTTTTTAACTGCGGTAACTCCGCTTGAATATCAGGCATTCCAAGGTTATGCACATGTAGGGCGTCAGTTCAGTGGTGTAGGTGCACGTATCGCATCACAAATGCAGTCGATTGATGAATTACGTCACGTGCAGACGCAAATTCATGCCATGAGCCATTACAACAAATTCTTTGATGGTTTTCAGGATTGGTCGCACATGCATGACCGCGTTTGGTACTTGTCTGTACCAAAATCTTTCTTTGAAGATGCGCGTTCAGCAGGGCCGTTTGAGTTCTTGTTAGCCATTAGCTTTGCCTTTGAATATGTATTGACCAACTTGTTGTTCGTACCGTTCATGTCAGGTGCAGCACACAATGGCGATATGGCAACGGTCACCTTTGGTTTTAGTGCACAGTCCGATGAAGCACGTCACATGACTTTAGGTCTAGAAATCGTGAAATTCTTGTTAGAACAACACGAAGATAACGTGCCAATCGTACAGGAATGGATTGATAAGTGGTTCTGGCGTGGGACTCGTCTGTTATCTATAGTTGGCATGATGATGGACTACATGCTGCCAAACAAAGTGATGTCGTGGAAAGAAGCGTGGGAAACCTACTTTGAAGAAGCGGGCGGTGCGTTATTTAAAGACTTGAGCCGTTACGGTATTCGTATGCCGAAATATTCAGAAGTAATTACCAAAGAAAAAGAACACGTGTCGCATCAAGCGTGGTGGATTTTCTATAACTTCGGTCATGCAGCAGGTTTCCATACTTGGATTCCAACCGATCAGGAAATGGATTGGTTATCTGAAAAATATCCAGACACCTTTGACAAATACTACCGTCCAAAGTGGGAGTTAGCACGCAAGATGGAAGCAGAAGGCAAGCGTTTCTACAGCGCAGGCTTACCGCAATTGTGCCAAATTTGCCAAGTGCCAATGACTTTCACCGAAATGGATGGCGATCCGACCATGTTTACGTATCGTGAGTCTGTTTATAAAGGCGAGCGTTACCACACCTGTTCAGATGGTTGTCACGATATTTTTGAACGTGAACCTGAAAAATATGTGCAGGCATGGTTGCCAGTGAACCAAATTCTACAAGGCAACTGTGGTGGCTTAGATTTGGAAAACATGCTGCGCGAATATTATCGCTTCAATGTCGGTGCAGATAACTTGGATATTGAAGGTTCACCAGACCAGCAACGCTGGAAAAAATGGAAAGGTGATGCGGCTTAACGCTCATTCACTATCTAAAGTAAATATCTGAAATTTAAGTTATTTCAAGATTCAAATTTAAAAGGATTTCGGTTTGAGTCATTTGCGGCTCAAACCACCCCAATACGGAGAATGACCATGTCAGTACGCGCTATTCGCCCAGATTACGACTTTGAACCACGCGACCTACAAAAACACTATGGCGACAACATTTTGGTGTATGTGGGTTGGGATCATCACACTTTATATTGTTCTGCACACGCCATGTTGGTTTCGCCGCAGCAAACCTTTCAGGAATTTTTGGATCAGCAAATGCAGGCGGGTTTCCATCAACATCCTGACTTTGAAAACATTAAATGGGATGAAGTGCAATTTACTTTAAACAAACAGGTAATTCAGCCACGCCCTGAACAGACCTTGGCAGAAATTGGCTTCGATCAAAAATCACTACTGCGTTTTGTGACCCCAGGACTGAATGGGTACAAGGGCGCACACGTTTAAAACAGTAAGATCACAACAAAATAAAGACAGCAAAGCACAGTCAGTAAGTACAAGACAGGAGGTCGCAGATGAGCTATCAAGTCACAATTGAGCCAATTGGCACAACCATTGAGGTTGAAGAAGATCAAACCATTTTAGATGCCGCGTTACGTCAAGGCGTGTGGTTGCCATTTGCTTGTGGGCATGGCACTTGCGGCACTTGTAAAGTCCAAGTCACCGATGGTTATTATGATGTCGGCGAAGCGTCACCTTTCGCGCTGATGGATTTGGAACGTGAAGAACACAAAGTGTTGGCGTGCTGCTGTAAGCCTGAATCAGACATGACCATTGAAGCCGATGTTGATGAAGACCCAGATTTCTTGGGATATTTGGTTCAGGATTATCAGGCCAAAGTCCTTGAGGTAAAGGACTTATCTCCAACCATTAAAGGTGTGCGCTTGCAGTTAGACCGCCCGATGGAGTTTCAGGCAGGGCAATACATTAACGTGCAATTCCCGGGTATTGAAGGCACTCGTGCCTTCTCAATTGCCAATGCACCAAGCGAGCTCGGCATTATTGAATTGCATATTCGTCATGTTGTGGGCGGCAGTGCTACGACCTATGTGCATGAGCAGCTTGCGGCAGGCGACGCACTGGAAATTTCAGGGCCATACGGACAATTCTTTGTACGTAAATCGGATGATCAGGATGCGATTTTTATTGCAGGTGGTTCAGGTTTATCTAGCCCGCAATCTATGATTTTAGACTTACTAGAGTCGGGTGATACCCGCACCATTTACCTATTCCAAGGTGCGCGTGATGTTGCGGAATTATATAACCGAGAACTGTTTGAGCAGTTAGTCAAAGACTATCCAAACTTCCGCTACATTCCTGCATTAAATGCACCTAAAGCAGAAGACCATTGGACAGGATTTACAGGCTATGTGCATGAAGCGGTTGCCGATTATTTTGAGCAGCGTTGCGGTGGACACAAAGCCTATTTATGCGGCCCACCAGTCATGATTGATGCAGCAATTTCGACCTTAATGCAAAGCCGTTTGTTTGAGCGTGATATTCACACTGAACGCTTCTTGAGTGCTGCCGATGGTGCAAGTGGTCAGTCACGTTCAGCATTGTTTAAACATATTTAACACATATTTAAAAGTGGATAGGTGCTGCAATATTGTACTGAGCCTATCGAATTGCAATAGATAAAAAGTTTCCAAGGAAGTCGGTCAGTGTTGAGGCATTTAGCTCAGCACTGACACCATCATCAACACAGTAAGGCAGTGTCAAAAGCCAAAATAGCAATGCGACAACCAGCAAAGCCAAAATAGCCAAGGAGAGTTACATGGACCGTCAACAAATTGATACTTTAGTGAAGGAAATGAACGTAGACACCGCTACACGCCCTGTCGATCAGCGTGTGCAGCAAATAGTGGTGCGTTTAGTGGCAGATTTATTTCAAGCCATTGAAGATTTAGACATTCAGCCTTCAGAAGTGTGGAAAGGTCTGGAATATATTACCGATGCAGGCAAAGCCAATGAACTTGGTTTACTTGCAGCAGGTTTGGGTTTAGAACATTATCTAGATTTACGTGCCGATGAAGCCGATGCCAAAGCAGGCGTAACAGGCGGTACACCACGTACCATTGAAGGGCCACTTTATGTTGCAGGTGCGCCTGAATCAGTCGGTTTTGCGCGTATGGATGATGGTTCAGAATCAGACCATTTAGATACGTTAATTATTGAAGGTACAGTCACTGACACCAATGGCAATATCATTGAAAATGCCAAAGTCGAAGTTTGGCATGCCAACGGTTTAGGTAACTATTCATTCTTTGATAAATCTCAGTCTGACTTTAACTTACGCCGTACTATTTTCAGTGATGCCAATGGTAAATATGTGGCGCAAACGACCATGCCAGTCGGTTATGGCTGCCCACCAGACGGCACGACTCAAGCTTTATTAAACAAACTAGGTCGTCATGGCAACCGTCCATCTCACGTGCATTACTTCATTTCTGCACCAGGTTACCGCAAACTCACTACGCAATTTAACATTGAAGGTGATCAATACCTGTGGGATGACTTCGCATTTGCGACCCGTGAAGGTCTGGTTGCAACAGCGGTAGATGTGACCGATGCTGCAGAAATTCAGCGCCGTGGTTTAGACAAACCATTTAAGCACATCACCTTTAACTTTGAATTAGTCAAAGACACTGCAAATGCACCATCGACTGAAGTTGAACGTCGTCGTGCAAGTGCTTAATCCCACACCTTAAAACACAAAGTTTTAACACGTTCGCCAATACAGCATCAGCAAGTTCTTTGTTGATGCTGCCCTTAAAAGTCGGCTGTTCGCGCATGAATGATTCAGGCGCAGCAGGCAGACTTCATCAAAATTTCTATTGAATAGGATGTTCTATGAATAACAAAATTTGGGCACTCATGCTTTTGGGTGTCATGGCGACACACGTCAATGCAACAGAAAACGGTTTAGATACATTTGGATTAGGCGCAGAAGGCATTGCAGCAGGGGCTTTACCACCAGCTGGGGTATACTTACTCAACTACTATCAGAACTATCATGCCAGTGAGTTTAAAGACGGCCCAGACAATTTCCATGCCGATGTGAATGTCTATATTCCACGTTTGGTATGGATGACCCCCCAACACATTGCAGGCGGTCAGTTGGGTTTATATGCTGCACAGCCTTTGGTCGATTTGCGTTTAAATGTGATGGGCATGTCAGACTCTAACAGTGGTTTGGGCGATTTGATTATTGGCAGCATGTTGGGTTGGCATAAAGGCAATCATCACAGTGTAGCTGCTTTAGAAGGTGTGCTCGCAACAGGCGATTATGAAGATGCCAATCCACAACGTCCTGTAGTTGCCAACTTAGGTAAGAACTACAACACCATTCGTCCTATCTTTGCGTATTC
The DNA here is from genome assembly GCF_013417135.1 of Acinetobacter sp. YH16051. Taxonomy (NCBI): domain Bacteria; kingdom Pseudomonadati; phylum Pseudomonadota; class Gammaproteobacteria; order Moraxellales; family Moraxellaceae; genus Acinetobacter; species Acinetobacter sp. YH16051. Next base: position 59,618 of record NZ_VPEN01000003.1, read on the forward strand.
TTATTTGCAGCCGCAAGGTTGGGAGTTTTCCACCAAAATGTCTTATAGCTTCAACAGTGAAAATGACGACACAAATTATCAGTCGGGGGATTATTTCGCTGGAGATTATGCAATCGGTTATCAATTGAATGATCAAGTCAAATTGGCACTCGAAGGTTATGTATTTAAACAAACCACAGATGATGAAGTGAATGGTGTCAGTATTGGCAATAAAGGACAGGCTCTATCTTTTGGTCCCGCGATTCAATACAAACGTGATAATTGGTCTTTGGAAGCAAAGTTTTTGAAAGAAACCGAAGTGGAACATCGTCCTGAAGGACACTCTTCGACTTTGAAATTGGTTTGGGCTTTTTAAAGCCCGAACCTGATTCTGCAGTGTTGCACATCAAGCTATCTTACAAAACAAAGTCAAGTTGAAAGACTTGGCTTTTTTGCAGCATCATTTTTCAAGATGGCTTGCTTCTAATTACGTGCTTCCATAAGTTGAGTTTGGTGGACTGAATTTTTAATCTCTCACGTGTTGCACTTATGCGCTAAGATTAGGCATAGCAACAGGGTGCGTATTGCGAGCAGGAGAGCCATTTTGAATCAAATAATGGATGCCGATGTAATTATTATTGGTGGCGGACAAGCAGCATTGGCCACGGCTTACTTTTTAAAACGGCAAAAAATCAATTTTCTGATCTTGGATAATCAAACGCAGTCGGGCGGTGCGTGGCAACATGCGTGGGATTCTTTACAGCTGTTCTCTCCAAATACATGGAGTTCTTTGTCCGGCTGGTTAATGCCAAAAACCGAACAGGAATATCCGAAACGATTAGAAGTGATTGACTATTTAACAGCGTATGAAACACGCTATCAATTTCCTGTGCTGCGTCCTGTGCAGGTCGAAAAAGTCCTGAAGGAAGGCAATGATTTAATTGTGTGTTCGGCACAGCAAAGCTGGCGAGCCAAAGCCGCTGTGAGTGCTACTGGAACGTGGAGTCAGCCTTTTATTCCTGCTTATACAGGACGCGAACGCTTTTTAGGCACACAAATTCATTCGGCTCATTACCGCAATGCCAATGCTTTTCAGGGCAAAAGAGTCATGATTGTCGGCGGGGGTAACTCAGGCGCACAAATTTTGGCAGAAGTGTCTAAAGTGGCCGAAACTTTTTGGGTTACACAGCAACCGCCAAGTTTTTTAGCCGATGATGTAGATGGACGGGTTTTATTTTCACGTGCCACGGAGCGCTTAAAAGCCCAGCAGGAAGGTCGCAGTATTGAACAACCGATCGGTGGTTTGGGCGATATTGTGATGATTCCAAGTGTCAAAGAAGCACGGCAACGTGATGTATTACATGGTCTGCCGCCATTTGACTATTTAACCGAACATAGTGCAGTTTGGGCAGATGGGCGCGAACAGGAAATTGATGCCATTATTTGGTGCACAGGTTTTAAGGCAGCATTGTCGCATTTACAAAGTTTGAATGTGGTTAATGCACAAGGCACAGTCGATGTGTTAGAAAATCGAGCGTTACAACAGCAAAATTTATGGTTGGTTGGTTATGGCGATTGGACAGGCGCAGCCTCGGCAACTTTAATTGGTGTTTCCCGAACCGCACGGAATGTGGCAGAGCAAATTGCTGCGTATTTGCAGACAACAGCGTAAAGTCATTAACGTGACAAAAACTGTGTTTAAAAAATGAATCATGCAATTTCAGCCATAAAAAAGCCCTCTGTAGAAGAGGGCAAGAGGGTAACTCAAAAAATTAAAGATGCTCAATCATAATAAGGTGACAGTCAGGACTTACTGTTTTGGTAAATCAAACCAAATGAACTGGCTGTCTTCTTTTGCTTCAATCACAGCATTATCAGCAAATAACAAAGCATCGCCCGCTTTAACTGTTTGCTCGCCAATGGTGATTTCACCACGAATTACATGCACATAGTTTACCGCTTGTGTTGCTGTAACTTCTAAACGATGTCCAGTTTCTAAAACAGCTGCTTTTACTTCTGCCTGTTGACGAATGTGCATTGGGGCATTGTCATTCGGGCCGACAATTAAATGCCACTGGTTGGGTGCTGTATTTGGGTCACGTTGAATTTGCTGATACGTCGGCTCTGCATCGCGTACATTCGGCTGAATCCAAATTTGCAGCATGTGTACTTCTTCATCACCATTGTTAATTTCGCTGTGCTGAACGCCTGTACCTGCGCTCATTAACTGCCATTCACCTGCAGTAATATGGCGTTCATTGCCCATGCTGTCGCGGTGGGAAATCGTACCACTTAATACACAGGTCAAAATTTCCATGTTGTCGTGTGGGTGAGTACCAAAACCATTATGTGCGGCAATACGGTCATCGTTAATGACACGTAAGGCACTAACACCCATATATTTCGGGTTATACCAATTACCAAAAGAGAAACTATGTTTGGTGTCTAACCACCCCATTTTCACATGACCACGATCTTCACTACGGTGTAAATAAGCATTCATGATAATGCTCCTATCATTTTTTTAACTTGAACTCATCTTAATCTTTTCACCGCAGCCGACCTAGAGGCGAACTGCAACATGCCGTTCTAAAATTGCAACATGTGTAGATTTTTTGCAGAACCTAGACATTTTAGAGTTTTATCGCGGCATTAAAAAACCCACGTAAAAACGTGGGTCTTTTGCGGTTTAAAGCGATCACTGATTATTCAAGGAATTTTACAGTCACGCCAGAACGTACTTTACGACCTAAATCGTTTGCATCCCAGTTGGTTAAACGGATACAACCATGCGACGCCGTTTTTGAAATGGTCGATGGGTTTGGTGTGCCGTGAATACCGAATGATTTTTTACTTAAACCAATCCAGATATTCCCCACAGGGCCGTTAGGGCCTGGTGGTAAAGACAGCGGTTTTAAGTTTTTGCCCTGAATAAAGTTACTTGGTGAATAGCTGTACCATGGGTTTGGTGCAACACCTGTCACTTTATAAGTACCTGTTGGCGATGGAGTATCTGCACTGCCAATGGTTGCTGGGAATGAGCCGACCATTTGGTTTTGTTTGTTGAACAAATACAGTTGTTTTGCACCTTTGTGCGCCACAATCAGGTGAATGTCTTCAGGTAAGTCATTGCGAACGTTGGTCACCAATAACTTTTCACCCACTTTATTAAATGTTGCATTCGGATTTAATTTCTTTAAGAAATTTTCATCCATGTGGAATTTTTCACCTAACATTTCACTTACGCGGGTGTAGTACAAGCCTTTCATTTTGGCTTGTTCTGCATAGTCATCCGGAATAGATTTCGCATAAGGACCTTTTAAGTCCGCTTCAGTAACCGTGTATTCTACAAATGCAGGACGTGAACCTTGACGTGCAACCAACGCATCCCAAGTTTCTTTGGTTAAAATACCCGTTGGGCTAATGCCATTCATTTGCTGGAATGATGCAATTGCTTTTAGGGTGTTCTTACCACTAGTGCCATCAATTGCACCTGGAGAAGCATGTGAATTGTTCAGCATCACGTGTGCACGTGCATACACAGGGAACTGACCTTTACCAATATTTTCATACCAAGTGGCATTATTTAAACCATCTAAAGTCCATGAAGCTTTTGGTGCTGCTGTGTTGGATGTAGCAGTTTGGCTTGCAGAGCTTTTTGTTGGTGCAGTGCCTACATCGGCAGTGGTATCTTCAGTTTTGTGTAGATCATCTAAGGTTTTTGAAGCCTTATTTAAATCATTTTGTTCTTGTTGCGTAATAGCAGTGTCTGTTGCATTTAGATTATTTTGTGCAGCCGATGCTTCTGTCGCTAAAGGATCAATCGGATCTTCAATAGCGGTATTGCTAATCACTTGTGGATTTAACGGTTGTTCAGCAGTAGATGCAGCAAAAGTAGTCCCTGCAAAAATGCAACTTAAACTCATTGCGAGTATTGTGCGAACCAACATGTAATTCAACCTTGAGAATTATTCATTTACATAGATAAAAACTAGCCAAGTATTGCAGAAAAACTAAGGAGATGCAGTAGTTGTTTTGTGTAAATATGCAAGATAACCCCAATTTTACAGTGACTTTTGTTTGTGTGATGTATTTCACATAAACGTAAGCTGAATTTGAACACTTAGAATAGGCTGAAAAGACGAGCAAGAAATGAAGTTATTAAAACTTCAACCTTTTTGATATGATGGCTGCAAGATTGAAAATGAGTTGGGAAAGTAAATGACGACCTTAAAAAATGATCGTTTTCTTCGTGCCTTATTACGTGAGCCAGTAGATTGCACGCCCGTATGGATGATGCGTCAGGCAGGACGTTATTTACCAGAATATCGTGCTACACGTGCGCAGGCAGGAGATTTTCTTTCTCTATGCAAAAATACTGAATTTGCCTGTGAAGTGACTTTACAGCCTTTGCGTCGTTATGAATTAGATGCTGCGATTTTATTTTCAGATATTTTAACTGTACCCGATGCATTAGGCTTAGGTCTGTATTTTGAAGTAGGCGAAGGGCCAAAGTTTCATAAAACGGTGCGTACCGAGCAAGACGTTGCCAATTTACCTAAATTTAATGCCAAGTCAGACTTAGACTATGTCATGAATGCAGTATCGACCATTCGTTCTGCTTTGGGCGGACAAGTGCCTTTAATTGGTTTTTCAGGTAGTCCATGGACTTTGGCAACGTATATGGTTGAAGGTGGTTCAAGCAAAGATTTCCGTTTCACCAAAAACATGATGTACGCACAGCCTGAAGTTTTACATGCACTATTAGACCGTTTGGCCGATGCAGTGACCGAATACTTAAATGCACAAATTGATGCAGGCGCACAGGCAGTACAAATTTTTGATAGTTGGGGCGGTGCATTGGCCCATCGTGAATATCTTGAATTTTCACTCCACTATATGCAGAAAATTGTGTCAGGTCTGCAACGTGAAAAAGATGGACGTAAAATCCCTGTTATTTTATTTACCAAAGGTGGCGGTCAATGGCTGGAGCCAATGATTGCAACAGGTGCAGATGCTTTTGGTCTGGACTGGACAACACCGTTAAATGTCGCACGTCAAACGGTGAGTGGTCGTGCCGCATTGCAAGGTAACTTAGACCCAGCCACTTTGTACGGTTCACCTGAAGCAATTGCCAAAGCAACACGTGCGATGCTAGATGATGCCTATGCCAATGGTGAAAAAACAGGTTATGTAGCCAACTTAGGGCATGGTATTACCCAGTGGGTAGACCCTGAACGTCCTAAAGTATTTATCGACACGGTTCATGAATACAGTGCCAAATATCTATAATCGCACAATGATATAGATGGATCATTTGTAGATGTATCGGTGTAATCTCAGCTTCAGTCAGGTTGTCACATCATGTGGATAACATGGCTAAAGTCAGGAGTTGAGTTTTCGACTAAGGCAGCTTCGGCTGCCTTATTTGGAATTTTATTGCTGATTGCATTTGCCCTGACTGCTTCAATGGGCAGTCAGGAATATTTCGGATTTTTCCGTTACGACTATTTATTATTCTATGCCTTAATTATTCAAGTTTGTCTTTTATATTTAAAACTGGAATCTTGGGCAGAAGCCAAAGTCATCGCTTTGTTTCATATTTTAGCGATGATCATGGAAATTTTTTTAACTCATCCACAAATTGCATCGTGGCAATATCCTCAACCTGCTGTCTTTAAAATTATGACCGTACCGCTTTTTGCAGGCTTTATGTATTCTGCAGTTGGCAGTTTCTTTGCGCGTTCTTTGCGTTTGTATCGGGTATCTTTACGGAATTTGCCGACTTTTAGCAATATGATGGCCTTGGCAGTGTTGTCGTACATCAACTTCATGAGCAAGTTTTTTATCCCCGATATTCGTTATGGCTTGTTTGCGTGGAGCGTTGTGATTTTCTGGAAAACCAAAATTCGTTTTCAATTACAACGGTCTCAATTACAACTGCCAATGTTGCCTGTATTGATGCTTTTGGCTTTTATTATTTGGGTCGCAGAAAACATTAGCACCTTTTATCAAATATGGTTGTATCCAAGTCAGGTCGATGCGTGGCACATGGTCGGCTGGGGCAAACTCGGTTCTTGGTATTTATTGCTGTTACTGAGTCTGGTTCTGGTCATGAAAATTTTGGGTTATCGCGATGCAGAAGGGCAGTGGACACTGAAAACTGAGGATCAACAGCAGCTGTAAATCTAAATGCTATCTTCAACACTAAAATCTATTTTCAAATTTAAGACCAATCTTTAAACTAAAAACCAATCGACGCTACAAAAATGCACAAAAATAATGCCTGATTTTGTGATAAATGTTTTGCCTTCTGAGTGACATCTCGCTATCTTAAAATAGTGTAATAAAAATTACACATAGCAATAAAGAATAACGATTCGAAGCATAATTTTTCGAATAATAAATCTCTGGAGTAAGGCGATGATTAAAAAATTAGCATTGGCTGCTGTCTTGGCAGTGGGTTCTACAGCAGCATTTGCAGACCGTGATGCAGGTTGTGGTATCGGTTCTCAAGTTTGGGCAGGTCAGTCTGGCAAAGTTGCAAAAATTTTAGCAGCCACCACCAACGGTATTTTTGCTAACCAATTATTTGGTATTACATTTGGTACTTTAGGTTGTAGCGGTACAGGTACAGTAACTGCACAAGTCGTGACTTTTACCAATGAAAACGCTGAATCATTGGCACGTGATATGGCAGTTGGTGAAGGTGAAAGCTTAAATGTATTGGCTGAATTGCTAAGCATTAAAGCTGAAGATAAAGCACACTTCTTTACAGTTTCTAAGCAAAACTTTGCTTCTATCTACTCTGCAGAAAACCAAACGTCTTTAGAAGTTCTGGCTTCTTTACAAAACGTAATGGCAAATGATGACGTATTAAAAGCATACGTTTAAGTTTGAATGAAAGCCCTGTGTAATTGCAGGGCTTTTTTATACCCAAATACAATGTTGAAATTCAAATTTGCCTATAAAAAACATATAAGATGTCCATGAAATTTTTTGTCTTGTGTACTGCTGCTTTTTTATCTCCTACGGTTTTTGCTTTATCTTCTGAAATATCAACCAGCCTGACTCAACAACTTTCTCCAAGTTCTGTGGCACAAAGGGCTGAAACTTTAGCCACATCTGCAAGCAATTATGTGCAAAAAGCCAAAGATTTGCACTTAGCAGAACAGGTGACTTGGCAGCGCTTAATGTATGCGCAGCAAGGCAAAAGTGAAGTGCAATATGCGGGCTATTTTGTGTCAGAACAAGGTGGAAGCAATTTAGACCAAGAGTTACTTCGCAATGTGCAGGCATTATTTGAAACAGCGCCTGCCAATCAATCGGTGCAGTGCAAATTTCCTGCACGTAGCCGCTGGTTAATTGAACAATTACAAATTCCTCAACAAGATTTGGCACAGGTGCAATGTCCTGAATTGGACGAATGGATTGGACAAATTAAACCTTATAAAGCAGTGCTGATTTATGCCACAGACTTTATGGGCAATCCAAGTTCTATGTTTGGGCATACTTTATTGCGCTTAGACCCAAAAGATCAAAAACAACTGAATTTAATTTCTTATGCTGTCAATTATGCAGCAACGGTAACGGGCAGCGAAGGTTGGTCTTATGCATGGAAAGGACTTACAGGGCAATATCCGGGTGAATATTCACTGATGCCGTATTACCGCAAAGTAAAAGAATATGGCGATTTAGAAAGCCGAGATTTGTGGGAATATGAACTGGCACTGAATGAGCAGGAAACCACATTTTTAGTGCAGCACATTTGGGAAATGAAGCATGTGCAATTTCCGTATTATTTTATCAGTGATAATTGTGCCTATCGCTTATTGGGTTTAATGGATTTGGTGCGCCCTGAGCTGAATTTACAGCAGCAGTTTAGAGTCGCATCTATTCCAATTGAAACACTAAAAGCTGTAGAGCAGGAAAATTTAGTGGCAGATGTTGTCTATCGTCCTGCTTTGGAAACTCAGTTATTGGCGCAAGCTAGACAACATGGCACAGCGTTGGCAAAAACTGCCCATCAAGTGGCCGAAGCAGAACCTGAAAATGTGGCGGCAGTTTTGCAAAATCACAGCCAAATCGATCAAGCTAAAATTCTGGAAATGGCTTATGACGATTTGTATCTGAAACTGATTGGACGCAAAATTGAAGCCAAAATTGCACAACCGCGACTGAGACAAATTTTAAGTTTAAGAAGTCAGATCAATTTAGAAAAACAACGTCAGGATGTCGCACGCCCTCAGGTCGATCCTGTGCAGGGGCATCATGCACGAAGCTTTGCTGTGCGTACTGGCGAGGTGCAAGGCGAGCATTTTGTAGAGTTGAGTCATCGACAGGCTTACCATGACTTACTTGATCCGCAAGGTGGTTTTCGTACAGGGACGCAACTCAACTTTTTAGAAGCTTCTGTGCAATATCGTGAAGACCGCTTAAAACTGAATCAGTTAGATTTACTCTCGGTGAACTCTTATAACCCAATGACCGCATTTAAAACACCACTTAGTTGGGGCTTTAATTTGGGTTGGCAGCAAGAAGCCCTGAATTCGCACGGGGCTTTTAGCGAAACGGAACAGCATGGTGTTTTAAGTTTAAAAACACAGTTTGGTTATAGCGTGGCTAATCAAGCGCGTGAACATTTGTGTTATGTGCAAATTCAAAATCATGTGCAAGCGGGTAAGGCTTTAGACAAAGTCTGGCGTGTTGGAATTGGCCCAACACTGGGTTGTCAAAATATCTGGTCAGCACGCATGAATAGTTTGGTTCAGCTTGAATTACCGTATTGGGAAGATCGTCACCAATGGCAATTTAAGCTGAACAGCCAGTTGCAATATGTACTCAACCCGCAGCATGTGTTGCGATTGGGTTGGGAATATCAACAACAGGACAAACAGGACTGGAACAAGACCAGTTTAGGCTATGTGCATTTTTTTTAAAGAGCTGTTGAATTTATACTGAATTGTAAAAAACCAGCTAAACAAGTTGAGTTGCTGGTGAAACCCGTTAAAATTTAGCAGTTTCTTTTGGCTGGGTTGTTGTGGATGTATCAAGAGTGTACGCATGAGCTTGCAGAGCAATGGAAGTCAATTTGCGAGCAATTTAAGCCAGAAGATTTGCAAGCGACATTCCAGTTTATTCAAGCACATGCAGAAGATTTTGTGATCGAGTTCTATCAGCAAATGTTGCTTGAAGAACATGCGACAGAATTTTTGTCTGCAGAGATGGTGAAGAATCGCTTAAAAAACTCTTTATATCAGTGGCTAATTTCCAGTTTTGAAGTTCCGTTTCAACACAATTATAACGAGATTGTAGAAAAGCAATTTAAAGTGGGCGATGTGCATGCACGTGTACAAATTCCATCTTGGCTGATTATTCGTGGTGTGCGCGTTATTATAAAAAAGGCTTTTGAGTTTTTTGCAACAGAAGCCAATAGCAACTTAAATCAGTTTAATTATTTAAGCCAAATTTTATGCTTTGCCACAGAAATTATGTGCCGATCTTATGAAATGAAGGTCGAAGTACATAATGATATGAAACATACCTATCGCTTATTTTCTGCCATGCAAGATGTTGCCGTGCACAAAGATCGACAACGCGGAACTTTGCTGGATTGGGAAAATGAACTGATGTTTCAGGTGGTGTCCGATCACACCAAAATGACGCAACCGATTTTATCTAAAACAGAATTTGGTTTATGGTTTATTCATAAAGCGGCTTATGCATTTTCAAGTTCGGAACAAGTACAAACTATTACTGAATTTATTTATCAGGTGGATGAATTAATTCAGAAAATTGGTCAATGTGAAAGTCAGGCACAGGCAATTGAAATGATTCAATCCATTCGTGCCAAGAATCGTGAAATTCTGCATTTAGTCGATCAAATTTTTCAGGTGTCTGAATATATCAATTCAGGCAATGATGCCTTAACTCAACTGCTCAACCGCCGTTATTTAAATACCATCGTGTCCCGTGAAATTAATTTTTCACGAAAAAATAATTCGCCTTTAACATTGTTGGCGATAGATGCCGATCATTTTAAATCAATCAATGACCGTTATGGACATGCAGCAGGAGATGATGCATTACAGTTTTTAGCTGATGTGATTTTGCAATATGCAAAAGGCAGTGACTATGCCTTCCGAATTGGCGGCGAAGAATTTTTACTGTTACAGATTGATACCACCATTGATCGTGCCTTGGTAGTCGCTGAAAATATTCGTAAACGTGTCGAAAAAGCCACATTAAAAACATCAACAGGTGAAGAATTTAACTTTACCATTAGTATAGGTGTGCATGAATATGATGGGCATCCAGACTATCAACGTTTTTTTGAAGAAGTGGATAAAGCCTTGTATATGGCAAAAAATAATGGACGCAACAATGTGTCTGTAGGTTGAATCTGAAGATGTATCAAGCTAATTTTTTAATCTAAAACCCAAAAATCCCGAACATAAATTTCGGGATTTTTTATTTGATTGAGGAACTTAGCCACAATTTAAAAACTCTCAGGCACCGCACTTAAAAATTCACGACGGGCTTCTTTATCTGTTTTAAAGTCACCTACAAAAGATACGGTACGTGTGGTCGATTCCTGTTTGCCTACACCGCGCATCATCATGCACATATGGGCTGAATCAATCACCACAGCAACACCGCGTGCTTTGGTCACTTCAGCCACAGCTTCCGCAATTTGCTGAGTCAGATTTTCCTGAATTTGCAAACGACGTGCAAACATTTCGGTAATACGGGCAAATTTAGACAAGCCTAAAACATTACCTTCAGGTAAATAGGCGATATGCACGCGACCATAAAATGGCAATAAATGATGTTCACACAGTGAGTAGAACTCAATATTTTTCACCAAGACCATTTCACGGTTGTCGGATGGAAATACGGCATTATTGGTCACTTCGGCTAAGGTTTGGCTATAGCCCGAAGTTAAATACGAAAAAGCTTTAGCAGCACGCATCGGCGTATCTTTTAGACCTGGACGATTAAGATCTTCACCAACGGCGGTTAGGATGTTTGCGTAGGATTGCTGCATAGACATAAGACGTGTTCACTTACACTGATATTGAACAAGGTCGGCATTGTAACAGAAAACTATTGCAATGCCTTGTTTAAAAGATGAAACCGATTACTGTTTAAACTTTGGGTTCTTTTCGCTGCGTTTAAGCAACACTAAAACTGCACCAGTGCCACCTTGTTTTTCAGGCGCACTCACAAAAGCCAAAACATCACGATGCTGACGCAGCCAGCCATTTACATAAGTTTTTAAAATGGCTTCAGGGCCTTTGCCATGCACAATTTTAATCACGTTCTGGTTTTCATCTTTAGCCATTTGAATGATTTGCAAAACGGCTACCCGCGCTTCTTCTACCGTACAACCGTGCAAATCAACAGCTTCAAACCAGCGTAAGTTGCCTGCTTTTAAATCTTCAAAGACTTTATGTTGCAAAGTTGCAATGCGATAGCTCAGCGAAGCTTGGCTGCCCACAGGGTTAAGCATGGCTTGCGTATCGGACAGCAAGGTATCATCGGTTTCCATAGGGCCTATGGCTGCTGCACGTTTGGCCAGCGTTTGGGCATCTGGTTTTTTCTTGGCAGTGTGTTCGATTTTTGCAATATTGCCTGCGTCCATTTTTTGAACGCCTTGCATTTGCTGACGAAACAATGCGAGATCATCTTCCTGTTGTTGCTCAGGCGTCTGAACTTTGGGTTCAGACGGCTTGGCAATGCTTGAAGTATGAGGCTGAGTGATTTGCTTTTTAAAAGATTTTAGTAAATTGTACTGTTCTTTAGAAAGCGAAGAATCATGTTTACTCATGGTATTTCAAATTGGATTATAGATTTTCAGGCTGACCAAACAGTGCCGTAAAGGCATGGTCAGGACGTGCTTGTTTCATAAAACTTTCACCGACCAAGAAACTGTGAATCTCATGGTCTTGCATCATGCGGACATCTTCTGGTGTGGCGATACCACTTTCAGTGACCAATAAACGCGCAGGCGGCAACAAGTTTTTTAAACGCAATGAGGTGTTTAAATCGACTTCAAAGGTTTTTAAATTTCGGTTATTGACCCCTAAAATACAACGCTCTGAAAGATTCAAAGCACGTTCCAATTCATTTTCATCATGCACTTCAACCAACACATCTAAGTGATGTTCAAAAGCCGTTTCCGACATTTCTTCCAACTGTTGGTCAGATAAGCAAGATACAATCAATAACACACAGTCTGCATGTAAGGCACGTGCTTCCACCACACCATACGGATCAATCAAGAAATCTTTACGCAGAGCAGGCAAGTTACAGTGTGAACGGGCAATCTGAATATTTTCATCTGCACCCTGAAAGAAATCGACATCAGTCAGCACAGATAAACAGGCTGCGCCTGCGGCTTCATATTGCTGTGCAATTTCGGCAGGGTCAAAGTTTTCACGAATAATGCCTTTAGATGGTGATGCTTTTTTAATTTCCGCAATCACCGCTGGGCGTTTGTTATGCAAGGCTTGTGCAAAGCCACGTGCAGGTGTTGCTGCACGTGCCAATTGTTCTAGGTCTGCATAACTGCGTTGTTTTAAACGCTCGGCAAACTCTTCTTTTTTACGTTCTACAATTTTACCTAAAATGGTATTGCTAATATCCACCATGATGCACCTTCCTGATTTGCTTTATGCTTCGTACTGTTTGAGCGTTTTGGTAAATTCAGACAACACGCCCATTTTTTCCAAAGCTTGTCCACCATAAATAATGTCATGTGCCAAAGCGACACCTTGTTTGTAGCTTGTAGTTAGACCCGAAACATAGATACCCGCACCCGCATTGAGTGCAATCATATTGGCCGCTTTTTCGCCTTTGTCTGATTTGTTTTTGCCTAAAGCATCTTTAATCAAACTCAAGCTTTCAGCAGAGTTTTCTACAATCAGTCCTGTTAAAGTTTGAGATTCAATTCCCACGCTTTCAGGGGTAAGTTCCCATTCGGTAATTTCACCATCTTTGAGTTCTGCAACATAAGTGCTCGAAGCAAGGCTAATTTCATCTAAACCATCTTTAGAATGCACCACCATGACATGCTCAGCACCGAGCTGTTTCATCACTTCTGCAATCGGGCGGCATAATTCATTGCTAAACACCCCAATGACAAAACGCTTTACACCCGCAGGGTTAGTCAATGGCCCAAGCAAGTTGAAAATACTGCGAATACCCAACTCTTTACGCGGGGTAACCGCATATTTCATGGCTTTGTGATGATTCGGTGCAAACAAGAAACCTACGCCCATTTCACGAATACAGCGTTCAGTTTGTTGCATGTTTAAGTCAAGATTAATGCCTGCTTGCTCAAGTAAGTCAGATGAGCCTGATTTGGTTGAAACCCCACGGTTACCGTGTTTGGCAATGGTTGCACCTGCAGCTGCAATGACAAAGGAAGAGGCGGTAGATACGTTAAATAGGTTTTGACCATCGCCACCTGTACCAACAATATCTACGAGAAAAGGAATATCGCTGACATCAATTTTGATGGCAAATTCACGCATTACACGTGCAGCAGCAGTAATTTCATCAATGCTTTCGCCTTTTAAGCGTAAGCCCATCATCAATGCACCAATTTGAGCGTCTGTTGCTTCGCCCGACATAATCGCGCGCATCACATCTTCCATTTGAGGCTGAGTCAGGTGAATTTGTTTTGTAATATGGTTGAGTGCTTGTTGAATATTCATGTGATTTGACTCGCTCATTATGCGTAAATTTCCAAAAAGTTTTTAAAGATTTGATGACCGTGTTGGCTCAGGATCGATTCGGGGTGAAATTGCACGCCTTCAACAGGCAAAGTTTTGTGCTTCACGCCCATAATTTCTTCCATCGAACCATCTGCTTCTTTGGTCCAGCATGTCACTTCCAGACAATCTGGCAAGGTTGCTTGATCAATCACCAAAGAGTGGTAACGGGTTGCAGAAAATGGTGAAGGCAGATTGCTAAAAATACCTGTGTTGCTGTGGTACATATCCGATAAACGACCATGCATCACGGTTTTAGCGCGCACAATGTTTCCACCAAAGGCTTGTCCGATACTTTGGTGTCCTAAACACACACCCAGTAACGGAATTTTGCCTGCAAAATGCTGAATTGCAGGAATAGAAATCCCTGCTTCAGATGGAGAACAAGGGCCTGGGCCAATCACCAAATACTTGGGTTGCCATCGCTCAATATCTTCTAATGTCACGGCATCATTACGAACGACTTTTACTTCCTGATTTAACTCGCCAAAATACTGGACGATGTTGTAGGTAAAAGAGTCATAGTTGTCGATCATTAAAAGCATGAGCTAACCTATTGAAAATTGAACACTTTAAGTGCTAAAGAGTCTGAGATAATTTGCTTTATTCCTGCGCCTATAACGAGAAAGGACTTTATTTTTCTTGTCGAAAAGAAGGTGGAATAAGGAAGCGCTTATCATCATAGCAAAAAATAAGCATTTTCTGCGGACTATTTATATGATAATCCCTGTTAAAGCTTATCAGCGCATTCACCAATTTATAGATTTTCAAAGCTTGCTGCGCAATGTTCAGGTTTGATCTGAAAGAAATGAACACATGATCAAACAGGGTCATTCACCAGTCATATTTTAGCTTCACACTTATAGATAACGTAAAAAATGCGCTAAAAAGTAGCATCATGGCGCATGTTATTAGCGGTTCACGTCAGGTAGTTTGAGTGCAGCGTTTCGATAGAAAATACAAATCTGCAGTATAGATATTTTCAATCAGTTTGATCGAAAATAATACAGGTTTAGGATTTTTAAACGATCTTATTATTTTTGCTCAATAAAAAATAAAGTGTTGTTTAAGATTGGTCGGATAATTTGCATTGCTTAATACAACCATGGCACAGCAAAATGCTTGCATAGATACTGTTTGAGCTATTTTTTGATCTACAATTCAACAGAAATAAAACATAAATGCACTAAAATGGTGCTATGTTTTGCAGTTTTAAATCAAATCAAATGAACAGTGTTTGAATATGGTGCAAATCGTATTTCTGACAGTATAATAGAGACAAAGTAATTTTTTTAAATGATGTATTCTCATACGGAATTCATGGTTTTAGCTTTGCTTTTAAAAGTTGGTACGCTAATTGCTTAATAACTGCCAACTACTAACACGCACTTTCGGGTGCAACAAAAAACATCGGAGCAAAATGAGCATGGCGAACAAGGTCCTTCAACTCATCCAAGAAAGTGGTGCAAAATGGGTCGATTTCCGCTTTACAGATACTAAGGGTAAAGAGCAGCACGTAACTTATCCTGCAGACAGTATCGATGAAGATACCTTTGAAGACGGTAAAATGTTTGATGGTTCTTCAATTGAAGGCTGGAAAGGAATCGAAGCATCAGACATGATCTTACGCCCAGATGCCAACACAGGTTTTATTGACCCGTTCTTTGCAGAACCAACAGTGGTTGTAACGTGTGATGTTATCGAACCATCGACAGGTCAAGGCTATGACCGCGATCCACGCTCTATTGCTCGCCGTGCTGAAGAATATTTAAAATCGACAGGTATTGGTGATACTGCTTTCTTTGGCCCAGAACCAGAATTCTTTGTATTTGACGAAGTAAAATGGGACATCGATATGTCTGGCGCGCGCCACACATTAATCGCTGAAGAAGCTGCATGGTCTACAGGTAAAGACTACGAAGCTGGTAACTCAGGTCACCGTCCACGTGTGAAAGGCGGTTATTTCCCAGTACCACCAGTAGATTCTTCTCAAGATATGCGTGCAGATATGTGTGCAAAAATTGAAGAAATCATGGGGCCTGGTCGTGTAGAAGTACATCACCATGAAGTTGCATCTTGCCAGTTAGAAATTGGTGTGAGCTTCAATACTATGGTGCGTAAGGCTGACGAAGTGCAACAGTTCAAATATGCAGTTTGGAACGTTGCGCATCAATATGCAAAAACTGCAACCTTTATGCCTAAACCAATGGTAGGCGATAACGGTTCAGGTATGCACGTACACATGTCTATCTCTAAAGATGGCAAAAACTTATTCGCAGGCGATGAATACGCAGGTTTGTCAGAAATGGCGTTGTACTTCATTGGCGGTATTATCAAACATGCCCGCTCTTTGAACGCGTTGACTAACCCATCGACCAACTCATATAAGCGTTTAGTACCGCACTTTGAAGCACCAATTATGTTGGCTTACTCAGCGCGTAACCGTTCTGCATCTATTCGTATTCCTTACGTGTCTAGCCCGAAAGGCAAACGTATTGAAGCGCGTTTCCCTGATCCAATGATGAACCCGTACTTAGGTTTTGCGGCATTGTTGATGGCGGGTCTTGACGGTATTCAAAACAAGATTCACCCAGGTGAAGCTGCAGATAAAAACTTGTATGACCTTCCGCCTGAAGAAGAAGCAAAAATCCCAACTGTGGCACACAACCTAGAAATGGCGCTTGATGCTTTGAAAGAAGATCACGACTATTTATTAAAAGGTGGTGTATTCACCAAAGACATGCTTGATGCTTATATCGAATTGAAAACTGAAGATGTACGTCGTTTGAACACGACGACTCACCCAGTTGAATTTGATATGTACTACAGCTTGTAATACATCAAAAATCTTAAATTTGAAAAACCCGCTTCGGCGGGTTTTTTGTTTTAGATGGTGCAATCATGGTTTTGAATTGGCATGGATTTTATCAAAATATAAGAATTCGCTTAATTTTTTTGGATAATTGCAGGGAATTGCGCCATCGGTCACAAAACTTTGCCTAAATTTGGGCTACACTAGGCTATCTTGTTAAGGTGGCGGAACATGCGAACACAGCCTATTTTTCCCAAGCAGGCAAATCTGCCTTCTGAATTAAAAACATGGCTATATGCAGCAGGTTCTTTGACCCAACAACTGACTCAGCTCGCAGGCGGACAATTTAAAGTTGAACCACTGCAGCAATCTTTTCAGCGTTTAAATTTACAAGATGCCCAGTGGATGCAAATGCCACATTGGCACACTTCATGGGTGCGTGAAAGCTATTTATATGGGTGTGATGAACAGCCATGGGTCAAAGCCAAAAGTATTTTTCCGATTCTAAGTTTGCAAAGCAAAGCCCGTTTATTTCAGCATATTGGCAATAAACCCATTGGCTGGTTTTTATTTCAGCGTACCAATCCGTTGTGTCAAAGGCGTGTGGTTTTGCTCGATGAAGGCTGGACACGACAGAGTTGCTATACTTGGCATGGCTGTAAATTTATTGTGCAAGAAACTTTTTTACCGCGTTTTGAGCAATTTATTCAACAACATTAAGATACGAGATTGGTATGGCATTGGCACAGCAGATCACGTGGCGTGAGCGTTTAGAAGCATATTATTATTTGTGTCGTTTCGATAAACCGATTGGCACAGAACTGGTGTTTTGGCCAACCATGTGGGCCTTGTGGATTGCTAATCAGGGCATGCCGTCTATCGGGATATTAATCCCTATGATTCTGGGCACAATTTTTATGCGCGCTGCAGGCTGTGCCATTAATGACTTTGCTGACCGTAAGGTAGATGGTCATGTAGAGCGTACTAAAACACGTCCTTTAGCCACGGGTGTGATTAGTGCCAAAGAAGCCATTTATGTATTCTTAGGTTTGGTTGCACTAAGCGCAGCCATGTTGTTATTTTTACCAATTGAAACTTTCTATTGGTCATTTGGGGCATTATTTTTAGCGTTTATTTATCCATTTATGAAACGCTACACTCATTTACCGCAAGTGTTCTTGGGAGCGGCATTTTCATGGTCTATCCCTATGGCTTATACCGCTGTAGGTGCAACGCCTGATCTTACTTGTTGGTTATTGTATTTTGGCAATTTGGCGTGGACTGTGGCTTATGACACTCAATATGCAATTACAGACCGTGAATATGATTTGAAAATTGGGGTGAAATCTACCGCAATTTTATTTGGTCGCTATGACATTCAAATTATTTCATTGTTGCAAGCGGGCAGTGTACTTTTGATTGGTACGGCATTGTGGTTAGAAAATTTACTGATTCCGTTTGGTTTAGCGGCATTACTGGTTGTGGTTGCAGACTTTATATACCAATGGAGTAAAACCAAAGATAAAGACCCGCAACGCTGTTTTTGGGCATTTCGTCATAACCGTTGGGTAGGGCTGATTATTTTTGTGGGAATTGTATTGGCTTTAATGTAAATATTTCTGTGCGATAAAAAACTGAGCAAAGCATCTGATGGTAGTTTGGTCAGGTGCTTTTTTATTCGATCGCTGATCAATTTTTGCTGTTAAAAATTAAACTGAGCATTAGAACGTGCGTACTTATGCACAAAGCACAATCAGCATTATTCTGATATATTGAGCCTCATTTTGAAGTTTGAATTAGGAATATATGATGTCACAGTCTGAGCAGCAAAGTCCTGAAAAAAAGCCAAGTCTAAAAAAGATGATTATCTTGGCAAGCTTAGGTTTGTTGATTCCTATCTTTTTGGTCAGCATGGCATTTTTAGCAGTCAATAGTGATGCCAAAAATCAGGAAAAATATAAACAACAGCAGGCAGAAATTATTGCGCGTATTGAAGCGCGTGAAGCTGCAGCACAACAAGCGAAGCAGGCCAGTCAGATACAAGCCGCTTCTGAAGCTACACCTTAATATCGAGTTGATGATTTCAGCTCAAATCTGATTGTAGTTGTCTGATACTTGGAATTTCGGTGTATCGGACAACGCGATAACCTGCCTCGTGAAACATTGCATCCCGTTCTGCATCTTCCTGTTCTTTGCCAATATGTGAGGGGTCATCTAACTCTATAATTGCAATGACCTGCATTTCTGCATTTAAGATCACAAAATCAGTCACTTTACGATTAAACAGCGCACGAATTTTATAGTGGTTGTTGGTGATTAATGCGCTAAACGCCACTTGTGCCAAGATGTGATGCTCAGGAAAAGCTTGTTTTAAACGCATAAACATTCTGCGTTCAAAAGCAGTCATCATCGGTTTGGGATAAAAGTTTTTCTTGGGGAAAAATAATTGCTTAAAAATTAAGATAAACAGGGCAAGGCTAGCCAAGCTGCCAATAAGCAAGAAAGTCGATTGACTGGATTCAAACATAGATGATGCGGTGTCGTTAGACCCTAAACAGCAGGAATAAAAAACCCACGTCATAATGCGTGGGTTTTTTAAGAATTTTGGCTCTCCCACCTGGGCTCGAACCAGGGACCTGCGGATTAACAGTCCGTCGCTCTACCGACTGAGCTATGGGAGAATCTGACACGCATTCTATGTGGGTATCTGTTTTTGGTCAAGCTGGAATTGAAAAAAAACCGTAATTATAGATTAACTGCTTTAAAAATAATCATCTAGCTTTGTTTCAACGCAGTTTTTAGAGTGCTTGAATGGCTTTTATATAATCTTCGCGTGTCTGTGGTGGGTTGGTTTTACGACATAAGTTAATTAATTGCAGCATCTCTTGCTGAGTCATTTCTGTTTTCACTTGGCTTTGAATTTGTTTTAAGGTGGCTTGTTGTTGTGCGTTCAGATCACGACTGCATTGATACAGACGTTCATACATGAGTGTCGCAGCAGTTTTATTGCTTTCAGATTTTTGCGTACATTGAAAAATTGCAAAAATCACCACAATCAGAATTGTCCAAAAAATCAGGGATTTTAACCAAGGCGCTTGCATGGGCTTTCAAGTTTTATTGTTGTTGATGAACCTAAGTTAGCGAAAAAATAGAGTCATCACAAGAGGGGATAGCCCGATCTTCACTGTATGGTTTTAATTTTGATTTAAGGGGAGAGTGAGGCCTGTTCCATTCGTTTAGAACATCATATCCACTATAAAAACAATAAAAATTGCAAAAAAAAATCCCACGTCATACTGCGTGGGATTTTTAGAATCTTGGCTCTCCCACCTGGGCTCGAACCAGGGACCTGCGGATTAACAGTCCGTCGCTCTACCGACTGAGCTATGGGAGAATAGATTGGCTCTCCAACCTGGGCTCGAACCAGGGACCTGCGGATTAACAGTCCGTCGCTCTACCGACTGAGCTATTGGAGAATCTGTGGGGCATTTTAGGGATGAAAGTTTAAGTCGTCAACACGTTCATCATCAGAAATGTATTGTTTGCTTTATAAATATTCATTTCATCTGCAAAAATAAAAAAACTGCCCATAAAGAGCAGTTTTTCTACAGAAAAATAGAAATTATTTTTCTACACCAGCATCTTGACCTGCGTATTTCGCATTTGCGTAATCCCAGTTTACAAGGCTTTCTAAGAAAGTTTTGATGTAAACAGGACGTGCATTACGGAAGTCGATGTAGTAAGCGTGTTCCCAAACGTCAATCGTCAATACTGCAACTTTGCCGTGCGCCATTGGTGTGTCAGCATTTGAAGTTTTCATAATAGAAAGTTTGCCATTCACTTCGTCAGCTACTAACCAAGCCCAACCTGAACCGAATTGAGTTGTTGCAGCAGCAGCAAATTCTTCAGCAAATTTTTCGTAAGAACCGAAAGCTTCATCAATTTTAGCAGCCAAAGCACCAGTAGCTTTACCACCACCGTTTTTCGCCATACAGTTCCAGTAGAACGTGTGGTTCCAAACTTGCGCTGCGTTGTTGAATACACCAGCTTTAGCTGCATCGCCTGCAGTTGCTTTGATGATTTCGTCTAAAGTTTTACCTTCAAGCTCCGTACCCGCGATCAAGTTGTTCAGGTTCACAACATAAGTGTTGTGGTGTTTGTCGTGGTGGAATTCTAAAGTTTCTTTGCTGATGTGTGGAGCAAGATCTTCGTAACCGTATGGTAAAGCTGGTAAAGTAATGGTTGTCATGTTTTCAATTCCTTACATTTTGCTGGGTTTTAACATTAAGTGGCTCTATTGTAATAGATTTCGAGATAAATTGCGCATTAGGTTTAAATAACCATACAGAATCAGACTCGAATGTATACATCTAAAGACGATGTTAAACACAGCTGTCATTTGAGTGAAATGTTAGTTGAAACAGTGTATTAAATTGGGTTATTTAATTCAAAATAACTATACTCAATATTAAACTGTTCTGAAATAGCTTTTGCGAGTCGTTGTACACCATAGCGCTCAGTCGCATGATGTCCGCAGGCATAATAATGCACACCTAACTCTTTGGCTTCATAATAAGTGCGTTCACTGACTTCGCCCGAAATAAAGGCATCACAACCTTGTTCAGCCGCTTTGCCAATAAAATCTTGTGCTGCACCCGTGCAGAACCCTACTTTTTGAATCTGACTTTTTTCGGCAGAAAGATGAATGGTATTAAAGCCTAAACGTGCTGTAAGATAATCACGAAATTCAGTTGCGCTCATGGCTTGCTTTAAAAAACCAATATTGCCAATAGGATGACGTTCACTAGGGTCTAAGGCTTGCAAATTTTCTAACGCTAAACATTCAGCAATGGCTGCGTTATTGCCTAGACTTGGATGTGAATCGAGCGGTAAGTGATAACCGACCAAAGAAATATCATGTTGGACTAAACTTTTGATGCGTTTACCGCGCATGCCTGTAATTGGGTAAGGTTCGCCTTTCCAAAAATAGCCATGATGCACCAACAATAAGTCTGCATTTTGCGCAATAGCGGCCTCGATAGCCTCTTGAGAGGCGGTTACTGCACAAAGAATTTTTTGAACGTCAGACCTGCCTTCAATTTGTAAACCGTTGGGCGCGTAATCTTTAAATTCATGTGTATTTAAAGTTTGATCACACCATTGAATAATTTCTTTTAATTGCGCCATAACTCTCTCAAATTGCACATATTTAGCGAATATCAAAACATATTTTGTATTGTAACTAAAGCAAGACAAAACTCTTGGGCTTTTTTATGTTTCTATTTGTGTTTCGTTTTACAATAGCTCATTCAATGACTTAATCATCAAAAAAAATTTACTTAGAGGTACAAAACGTGCGCCGGACCTTTACCTGGTTACCTTGGGTGTTACTCATTCTGGTTATTATTGGCTTTGTGACTTGGCAACAACTGCAAAAACCGAAAGTGCCTGTGGCTGCCGATGGGGTCAAAATGCCTGCCGAGAAAGTTGAACCATTAATTGATACAACACGGACAGGTGGGGTGGTGTCGTATAGCGCTGCGGTTAAAGTGGCAGCGCCTGCGGTGGTAAATATTTTTACCACACAAAAAGTGAAACAAATGGATCATCCATTGTTAAATGACCCTGCATTTCGTGAATTTTTTGGCAATCAGTTACCCGATCAATTTAAGCAAGGCCCAAATGAAAACAGTTTGGGGTCTGGGGTCATTGTTCGTCCAGATGGTTATATTTTAACGAATAATCATGTGATCGCGCAGGCTGAACAAATTGTCGTGGCTTTGCACGATGGACGCCGTGCGGTTGCAAAAGTTGTTGGAACTGACCCAGACACAGACTTAGCGGTCATTAAAATTGATCTAGAAAAACTGCCTGTATTGCCATTTAAACTGAGTGGCAATGAAGTGGGCGATGTCGTACTTGCGATTGGTAACCCATTTGGTGTGGGACAAACCGTGACTCAAGGGATTATTTCTGCGACAGGACGTTCTGACTTGGGTATTAATACCTATGAAGATTTCATTCAAACCGATGCAGCAATTAATCCAGGTAACTCAGGTGGTGCATTGATTGATGTGGCAGGGAATTTGATTGGGGTAAATACGGCAATTTTCTCGCAATCAGGTGGTTCATTGGGCATCGGCTTTGCAATTCCTGCACAAGTCTGTCAGCAGGTTTTAAACTCGATTTTAAAAGATGGACGTGTGGTTCGTGGTTGGTTAGGTATTAGTTTGTTGCCTGTGCAACAAGACAACATTTTAGAACCTGCACAAGGCGGTGTAGTGGTTGCTGATGTACTGCGCGGTGGCCCTGCAGCAGAAGCAGGTTTAAAACGTGGTGACAAAATTTTAAAAGTGAATGATGAAGCGATTACTTCAACCTCGCATTTAATTAATTATGTTGCTGCACAAGCACCGCATACGACGGTGACTGTTTCAGTTGAACGTGGTGAAGAAGCCTTAGATTTGGAAGTCGCAGTCGGTGAGCGCAAAGTTCAAAATACCGATAAGCAATTTATTCCATTGCCTGAATAATAGATTTAACAGTAACAATTTAGCCTTGCCCGTTTGCAGGGCTTTTTTGTTGGCTAAGTAAATGGAGATCGACTGGAAATAACCAAAGTGATACGGATAACGTGATTTGATTTATCTCTGGGTAGATACAAAGAGAAGGTGGGCTAAATAAACTGTATTGATGAATGATGATACTTTTTGATAGATCTAATCAATCGAGGGTTTGGTTTTGTGTGGCAAGTGTGGATGTATTCGGTGTTGATGTCTTAGAAGATTTAAACGTGCTGTTTAAACATGATGGGTCTCAACTTAGATAAAGAAAGGCATAAAAAACAGCAACCGAAGTCGCTGTTTTTCTAGATCCATTGAAATTATTGCTCTTGCTGAATACCTGCCACTAACCAGTCTTGATTAGAGCCTGCAGGTTTTACAAAGTGCCAAATTTCTGTAAATGGTTGCGGTAAACTGTTCAGGTCTTCGCTGACTGTACCTGTAAAGCGTACACTTATGACATATTGACCATTTTCAGTTGCAGAATCGACCACCATGGCATTCAAGTTAGAAAACTCTGCTACATCTTGGTCTTGGTTTGCCATAATGTCCTGATACATCGACTGATATAAATCAGGAGTTAAATAACGCTGAATTTCTGCGATATTACTGGCTGTGTTCATAGACTGAATATGGTTAAAACGCTGACGCGCTACACGTAAAAAGGTTGCAGGCTCTGAACCATCAGGCAATTGATTGCCACTGTTGGTATAAGCTGCACCAAATGGCGCGTTATTATTGGCAGCTTGACCAAAAGGCGCTTGGGTAGAAGCGGCAGACCCCCCAACAGATTGACCAAAAATATTGGTATTGTCGTTACGTGGCGCTGCAGCAGGTGGTGTTTGCGCAAACGGTGCCTGATTGGCACCGCTATTTGGCGCATACGGATTAGGCGTTAGTTTTTTTTTTGCGCCCATCTTACGGAAAATGAAGAAGGCAACAGCAGCAGCGAGTAAAATCCAAATCCAGCTTGGAATACCGCCTTTTTCCTCTTGCGCTTCGGCAGCACTTGCAGCTTGATCATCGGCCAAGGCATTGGCAGCAACCGCACCAATTGCCGCACCTGCAACACCTGCAGCAACCATACCACCTACGCCTGGACCAGATTTTTGCTGTGCTGGTGCAGTTGTTGGTTGTTGTGCTGGCGTTGTTTGACGAGGTTGTTGGTAAGACTGAGTTGGAGCAGCCGAACGACTCATGCCATGGCTTTTACCGCCACCTGCACGTTTTGCTTCTGCTGCTAACGGAGCTACCAATAAAGTCGCTGTGAGCATTGCTGCGATCAAACCACGCTGTCGAACTTCCATCAAATTTTCCTATATTAAAATAAAGTTAAGCTGTGTATTTATGCAGGCATTTGCTGCGAATTTCAATATAAATATGATATTTTTTCTTGAAACTGAAAAAATATCATCCAAGGATTTAACCTAAGTTTTCACTTAAATTCATGGCTTCAGTTAAGGCTTCATGCAAACGCGCCACCGCAATAATTTGCACACCTGCAATGGCTTTTTGTGGGGCATTGCCACGCGGCACAATAATATATTTAAATCCGTGTTTAATAGCTTCTTTTAAGCGTTCCTGACCATTTGGTACTGGGCGGATTTCACCCGATAAACCGACCTCACCAAATACTGCCAATTGTTGTGGCAGGGCTTTGCCACGCAAGCTAGAAGCACAGGCAAGTAGTACAGCAAGGTCTGAACCTGTTTCGGTAATTTTTAAGCCGCCGACCACATTCACATACACATCTTGCCCTGAAGTTTGTACGCCGCCATGCCGATGCATCACCGCCAATAGCATATTCAGACGGTTTTGTTCCAGACCTAAAGCCACACGTCTAGGCTGACCATGTGCATCATCCACCAAAGCTTGTACTTCAACTAAAAGTGGTCGCGTTCCTTCGCGGCTAATCATGACAATAGAACCTGGAATTGCCTCATCATAACGGCTCAAAAATATCGCAGATGGATTGGCAACCTCGCGTAAGCCTTTATCGGTCATGCCAAAAACGCCCAGTTCATTCACTGCACCGAAACGGTTTTTGACTGCTCGAATCATACGGTAGCGTGAGTCTGACTGTCCTTCAAAATACAAGACGCAATCGACCATGTGTTCAAGGACGCGCGGCCCCGCTAAAGCCCCTTCTTTGGTCACATGACCGACAATAAACAGCGCAGTGCCACTATTTTTAGCAAAACGAGTCAGCAAGGCAGCTGATTCACGAATTTGTGAAACACCACCTGGAGCAGACTGCAACGTTTCGGTATATAAAGTTTGAATCGAGTCCAGAATGGCTACCGCAGGGCGTTCATGCGCCAAAACTTCACAAATCCGTTCGACACAGGTTTCTGCCATGACTTTCAGTTGATCGGTGGGTAAGTCTAAGCGTTGAGCGCGTAACGCCACTTGCGAAAGAGATTCCTCACCTGTGATATATAAAGCGGTGTTATTGGCAGCCGCCATGTGAGTCGCAGTTTGTAGCAAAATGGTCGATTTCCCGATACCAGGATCTCCACCAATCAGTACCACAGAGCCCGTAACCAAACCGCCACCCAAAACACGGTCAAATTCCCCAATGCCTGTTGTTAAACGGGTTTCGTGCGATACAGACACTTTATTAAGCGTGGTAATGGCGGCCGCTTGTCCTGCATAGCCACCGCCCATTTTAGGTTGGGCACGATGCGTCACCGCAGGGGCAATACTGACCTCATGAAGTGAGTTCCATTCCCCACATTCTGAACATTGACCTGCCCATTTAGGATGATCTGCACCACATTGTTCACAGCGATAGACACTTTTTACTTTTGCCATAACCCAGTCATTGCATCAATTAAAAACTGACTACAGCATACAGAGGAATGTTCGCGAAATGAATGTTATCTGGATTTTTCATGGAAAATCATACAACCACGTGGGTGATTGTATGATTTATGATTTGAACGGAATAATTCAATGAATTGGGTTTATTTAGGGTTTGTTGACATTTCATAAATGGCTTGCGCTGTAGGCTAAAACTGAGCAGATTAGGCATGAAACGCAGGGAATAGCGAGACTATTGCCAAGTTTCATAACGCAATCTGAGAAAGTTTTAGCCACAGCCTTTCAGGGCAAGCATATTTTTTGCTGCTATTGCGTTATGCGCCAGTCATTTAGAATGACTAAATCTCCTGTCCCATGCCTTATATCAGCTAAAAAATATGCGTTGCCGCAAACATAGACGAATTGTCAACAGACCCTAATACAACTCGCCAGACTTGCGCTTCGCAATAAAGTCTTTGGATTCTTTGGCAATCACACCAGACAGTAACAACAAGGCAATTAAGTTTGGTACAGCCATTAAACCATTAAAGGTATCGGCAAATAACCAGACTAAATCTAGGGTGGCGATGGTGCCAATGAACACTGAAGCAATATAAATTAAGCGGTAAATCAACACGTATTTTTCGCCGAATAAATAAGTACAGCATTTTTCACCATAATAGCTCCAACCGAGAATGGTGGAATAGGCGAAGAAGATGATCCCGAAAGTGACGACCCAACCACCAAAGCCTGGCAATAACTGGTCAAAAACCTGTGTGGTGAGTACAGCACCTGTTGCACCACCAAAGCTATTACCTGCCATAATGAAGCCCATTACCAAAACAATCCCCGTGATGCTACAGACAATAATGGTATCAATGAAGGTACCTGTCATAGACACTAAACCTTGACGCGCAGGGTGGTCGGTTTTTGCAGCCGCAGCAGCAATTGGGGCAGAACCCATCCCTGCTTCGTTGGAGAATACGCCACGTGCAACCCCGTAACGAATTACTGCACCAATTGCACCGCCCGCAACTGCTTCACCAGTAAAGGCATCACGGAAAATTAGCTCAAATGCAGGCACGACAAGGTGTAAATTATTCAGGATAATAATTAAACCGCCTGTAACATACAGAATGGCCATAATCGGAACAATCACCGAAGATGCTTTGGAAATCGAGCTAATTCCGCCCAAAATCACCAATGCAGAAAATACGGTAATTACCACGCCAGTAATCCAAGTTTCTACACCTAAGCTATTTTCAACTGCTAAAGCTACGGTGTTGGATTGTACTGAACTACCAATTCCAAACGAGGCGACTGTGCCAAAAAAGGCAAAGATAATCGCGAGCCATTTCCATTTTAGTCCGCGTTCAATGTAGTACATTGGGCCGCCTGACATTTGCCCTTTTTCGTTTTTAATACGGTATTTAACCGCCAAAACACCTTCACCATATTTGGTCGCCATACCAAACAGGGCAGTCATCCACATCCAAAACACTGCACCCGGGCCACCGAGGACGCAAGCCGTTGCAACACCTGCAATATTTCCCGTACCAATGGTGGCAGAGAGTGCAGTCATCAGTGATGCGAAATGTGAAATATCGCCCGGTTCTTTTTGCGCTTTGTCGTGTTTGCAAAAGACTTGTTTAAAAGCCAGTGGCAGCATGCGGAATTGCCAGAACAATAAGCGGAAGGTGAGGAAGACGCCCGTTCCCACAATGAGAACCAGCATGTATGGACCCCAGACCCAACCGCTTAGGGTTTCCATCATCGATTGTAAATTTTGCATAAATTTCTTCTTATAAACGCAGTGTATAAATGCTTAGTTTGTGACTGTAGTTGAACAGTTGTAAAAATTAAGCAAGTGATATGCCAGTCTTTAAAACTTCCTGTTAAAAGAACTTGGTTTTAAGCACGTTATATTTTTTGCATAGTTTTTAGATTTTGACAATTGATGCCTTGAAATAAAATTGACTTTATCTGTGTCAGAAGTCGCAATTTTTCAGACCTGATAAGGTCAATCTATGCCAGCAGAATAGTAAGTAAGCTAGAATTTTTACTAAGCTCAATATAATCTCTCTGCATTAGCACTTTGGTCGCGGCAGTGATCGCGTTATACTTCATCGAAAATATTTTATAGGTGGTCAGATGCGTACCGTCATTTGCTGCATGAGTGTTTTGCTTACAACAGTGGTTTTGGTCGGTTGTGGTCAGTCAGGTACATTACAGTTACCCAATGACCCAAATTACGACAAACGCGCAAAATATTTGTTATATCCAGATGCTGCGCCTAAACGTGCAACGCAATCGGCAACATCGTCAGACACAGCCGTACCTGTGCAACAGCAGTTTGCTGCACCTGCTGCATCTACATCGACTACACCTTAACGCTTTCTAGATAAAGGATACATTCATGAGTTTTACCCGCATTCAAGGGGTTTTGCACGCCGAGCAATGTTCGCTACAACAACTCGCACAGCAATTTGGCACACCACTCTATGTTTATTCAAAAGCGACTTTTGAAAAGCATTATTTAGATATGGATCGTGCTTTCCACTTTATCGATCATCAAATTTGTTTTGCGGTAAAGTCAAACTCGAATCTTGCGGTATTGAATGTATTGGCTAAGTTGGGTGCAGGTTTTGATATTGTGACAGGCGGTGAATTGGCGCGTGTTCTCAAAGCAGGTGGTGATGCATCGAAAATTGTTTTTTCAGGTTTAGGTAAAACTGAAGCCGATATTCAAAAAGCGTTGGAAGTTGGGATTGCCTGCTTTAACGTAGAATCGCATGCAGAATTAGACCGTATTCAAAAAGTTGCGGCAAGCATGAATGTCAAAGCACCAATTTCATTACGGGTTAACCCAGATGTCGATGCCAAAACCCATCCTTATATTTCTACAGGCTTAAAAGAAAACAAGTTCGGGATTCCGTCTGATTCGGTATATAGCACTTATGAATATGCGGCTTCTTTAGCAAACTTAGATATCGTTGGAATTGACTGTCACATCGGTTCACAATTGACCGAAACACAACCGTTTGTCGATGCTTTAGATCGCGTGATTGTGATGATTGATACCTTAAAAGAAATGGGTATTCAGCTCAAACACATTGATATTGGCGGTGGTTTAGGGGTGACTTATAAAGATGAAACTCCACCAACGGTTGAAGAATATGCCAACGCTTTACGTCCCGCTTTAGAAAAGTTAGGTCTTAAAGTGTATATGGAACCGGGTCGTAGTATCTCTGCCAATGCGGGCGTGCTGCTAACAAAAGTTGATTTACTCAAACCGACCAATCATCGTAACTTTGCGATTATTGACGCTGCCATGAATGACTTAATCCGTCCTGCGTTATATGAAGCATGGATGGACATTCAGCCCGTAACCCCACGTACTGATGTTGAAACGCTAGAGTGGGATGTGGTTGGTGCAATTTGTGAAACAGGTGATTTCTTGGGTAAAGAACGTCAGCTTGCGATCAAAGAAAATGATGTTTTAGCTGTAATGGGTGCGGGCGCATACGGTTTTGTGATGAGTTCTAACTACAACAGCCGTGGTCGTGCAGCTGAAGTCATGGTCGATGCAGATCAAGCACATTTAATTCGTGAACGTGAAAGCATTGAATCGCTGTGGGAAAGAGAGCGTTTATTGCCATAAGGGGAATTCGAGATGTTATTAGAATTTACCAAAATGCATGGTCTGGGCAATGACTTCATGGTGGTTGATCTCATCAGCCAGCGTGCGTATTTGGATGCGCTGACTATTCAACGCCTTGCAGACCGCCACTTCGGGATTGGCTTTGACCAACTCCTGATTGTGGAACCGCCCGATTTACCAAATGTCGATTTTAAATATCGCATTTTCAATGCCGATGGTTCTGAAGTGGAGCAGTGCGGCAATGGTGTGCGTTGTTTTGCACGTTTTGTGCATGAACGTCAGCTTACGACCAAAACCAAAATCAAGGTGCAAACCAAGGCAGGCATTGTAGAGCCTGAATTGGGGCAAAACGGTTGGGTGCGGGTGAATATGGGCTATCCAAAATTCTTGCCGCATGAGATTCCATTCATTGCCGATGAGCCTGATAACTTATATGACATTGCGCTGAAAGATGGTGCTGCATTGACCATTGATGTGGTGAACATAGGCAATCCTCATGCTGTGACCATTGTGCCTGATGTATTGACTGCCGATGTTGCAGGTATTGGCCCACAAGTGGAATCACACGAGCGTTTTCCACAGCGCGTCAATGCAGGTTTTATGCAAATCATTGACGAAAAACATGCGCGTTTGCGTGTGTTTGAACGTGGCGTAGGTGAAACCTTGGCTTGTGGTACAGGTGCATGTGCTGCAGCCGTTTCGGGTATGCGCCGTGGCTTATTGTCTAATTCAGTTGAAATTGAACTGGCAGGTGGTAAGTTGCAAATCGAATGGCGTGAAGGCGATGTGGTGTGGATGACAGGGCCAACTGCTAATGTCTATCACGGTCGTTTGGATTTAAATTATTTTCAGGGCTGATGTTTCGTTCTAACATGAACAGCTCTTATCTTACTTAAAAGCACTTTTCAAAACGAATGGTGCTTTTTTGTATCTTGCAGCACGGATTAGGTATGCTGTACTGAATGTCACTCTAAAAACTTCTACTCATTATGCCGCAACTGATTTTTTTACCTGGCGCTTCAGGCAATACCGCATTTTTTCATCCGCTAATCGAAAAAATTGAAAAATTGCCGTGGCAGAATGCTGTAAAAATTGTGGCTTATCCTGAATTTAATCATCAACCTGCACATTCACAGGTACATGATTTTGCAAGTTTGCAGGCTTATGTGTTGGCGAATATCCCAGATGATTGCATTATCATTGCACAGTCGATGGGTGGTATTTTTGCAGTTGCTGCCGCGTTGCAATATCCAGAAAAAGTCAAAGGATTAGTATTGGTTGCAACATCTGGTGGCATGGATTTAAGCAGTTTTCAGGTGCAAGATTGGCGACAAGACTATCAAGCAAGTGATTTAAATTATCCTGACTGGTTTGTAGAGGCAAAGGCCGATTACACGGTAGACTTTGCTAAAATCAACATGCCTATTTTGTTGTTATGGGGTGATCAAGACCCGATAAGTCCACTGGCGGTAGGTGAGTTTTTACAACAACAATTTCCACAAGCCGTATTAAAAATTGTGCATGATGGTGATCATTTGTTTTTAGAAACACATGCAGATCAGGCGGCTGAACACATTGCTGCTTATTTATCTCAGTTTGCCGCAGTTCAGCAATCGGAGCGTGACTAATGTACGATCCGCAGCAACTATTAAAGATGTGGCTCAAAGAACGAGAAATACAACAGCAGTCACCGCATACGTTAAAAGCCTACGCACGCGATTTAAACGATTTTTTTAGCTTTTGTGAGCAACAACAACTTGCCTTATATGATGTAGAGGCTGCAGATTTGCGCCATTATTTAGCGCAAAAAGTAGAACAGCAACAGTTAAATAGCAGCAGTTTACAGCGCATGTTGTCAGCGATTCGTCAGTTTATGAAATGGGCCGAGCAAGGGCAGTATTTACAATTTAATCCAATTGATAATTTTCAGCTAAAACGTCAGCCACGACCTTTGCCGGGTTTGATTGATATTGAAACGATTCATCAAATTTTGGATCAGCCTGAACCTGAAACTGAAGTACAACAACAAATGTGGCGACGCGATAAAGCGATTTTAGAATTGCTCTATTCGAGTGGTTTGCGCCTAGCAGAGGTACAAAGTTTACGTATCCGCGATTTAGATTTTAACCGTCAATTGCTGCGCATTACGGGTAAAGGCAATAAAACCCGTATAGTGCCTTTTGGTCGCAAAGCCAAAGATGCGGTGATGCAATGGCTGCAGATTTACCCTTTATGGCAGGGCGATTTTGTACCCGATGCAGCATTGTTTATTACTCAAAAAGGTGAACCCTTAAAAGCACGCCAAATTGAAAATCGGGTGAAGTTTCAGGCGCAGCGTGCGGGCGTTAATGTCGATTTGCATCCGCACTTATTGCGACATTGTTTTGCAAGTCACATGCTGTCGAATAGTGGGGATATACGTGCAGTCCAAGAAATGCTTGGGCATAGCAATTTAAGCACCACGCAAATTTATACCCATGTCGATTTTGATCAGTTAGCGCGAGTTTATGATCAGGCACATCCACGTGCGAGTAAAAAGTAAAGCTTTACCTAAAGTCGGCATTATTTTTGCAAGTTAAAATATAGCTATTTCATACTGCAAATATTTTTCTCACAGTCAGTTGTAAAGCCTTTGTGCTGTACTTAATACTTTAAGTAAAAGCGCTTTCACCAAGATGTCATTGCAACTATTGTAGAATAATAAAAAAGTGCGTTATGCAGTATAAAGAAGCAGAAAGAGTGGGTCACACGAATAATAGACATGGATGACATTATTTTTTGTTCCACTGCATAACACTTTGGATATCAAATGATAGGCAAAACCATGATTTCGAATCTTCAAGAAAAATATGAACAATTAAGCCCAAGCCAAAAAGAAATTTTTGCAGGTTATGGCTTGCGTCAAGTGAAACATTTTGTCGAAATAAGCTTGCCGATGATCGAGCAAGAACTACCTGCCGATTGTTTAGTGCAGGGTATTAATGCCGAAGGTAAAATGCAGGCGATTCATCCGCAAACGCAACAAAGCTATTTATGGATTTCAGATCAGCAGTGGCAAGCACGCTCATCCGCTGGTAGTAAAATAGATGTAAAAGAAGATTTTATTGCAGTTTGGGAAATTTTTAATTTACAGGCCTATGAGTTGATAGATTTAAGTCATATCCACCGTGACTTTTTAGAAACTCAGCAAGTTTGAGCTGAGTTTTTTTTATGCCCTTTATCAGGGAGGTGGCGTGGTGAAAGCGCATAAATATCCATCAAAATAAAACAGATTGTTTATTTCATACCCAATAAACTGCTGAATACAGTTTTGTGAACCAGCAGTCACATTTTAAAAGAGCATTTATATCTGAAAAAATACTGCAAAAAATAAAGTTTTCTATCTTTAATGACAGTCAGATTATGGGGTTTTATGTAAGGAACTTTGCTTAAATTGTAGGCGGAACTCAATTTGAATTGCATTTCAATCAATCTTGTTGATGAGGGAAATAAATAAAAAACATAATATAAATCAAAGCTTAAAATTGCTTATATAATCGTCGCTTGGTTTGTTAATTTTTAGAAATAAAAAAGTATGAACGCATCGTTCAGTTAATTTTCGGCATTTTTAGCCTTGTTTAGACAATTCTGACTTGACCGAAATGCCGATCACATAGCAAGATAGGACACCTAAAAAATTTAAAGCGAAGAGTTATTATTAACTTTTCTCAATATTTACTTTTGCTAAAACAGCCGAGGATTACATGAAGGCTCTTGTTGCTGTAAAACGTGTGGTAGATGCCAACGTTAAAGTTCGCGTTAAGCCGGATAATAGTGGAGTTGACCTAACTAACGTTAAGATGTCAATTAACCCATTCTGTGAAATCGCAGTGGAAGAAGCGGTTCGTTTAAAAGAAAAAGGAACTGTTTCAGAAATCGTAGTGGTATCCATTGGTCCTAAAGAAGCGCAGGAACAAATTCGTTCTGCAATGGCGCTTGGTGCAGACCGTGGTATTTTGGTTGAAACAGCCGATGAGATTGGTGCACTTGAAGTGGCTAAAATCTTAAAAGGTGTTGTTGAACAAGAACAACCACAACTTATTTTATTGGGTAAGCAAGCTATTGATGACGACTCTAACCAAGTTGGTCAAATGCTAGGCGCTTTACTTGGTGCAGGTCAGGGTACTTTTGCTTCAGAAGTAAAAGTAGATGGCGACAAAGTTCAGGTAACACGTGAAATTGACGGTGGTTTACAAACTGTTGAGCTTGCACTTCCTGCAATCATCACCACTGACTTACGTTTGAATGAGCCACGTTATGCGGCACTTCCAAACATCATGAAAGCACGTAAAAAACCGCTAGACACCAAATCTCCTGCAGATTATGGCGTTGCAACAGGTACTAAGCTGAAAACTGTAAAAGTTGAAGCACCTGCTGAGCGTAAAGCGGGCGTACAAGTGAAATCTGTAGATGAGCTTGTAGAAAAATTGAAAAACGAAGCGAAAGTGATCTAATACAGAAGGATAAAAATCATGAGTATTTTAGTTATCGCTGAGCACGACAATAAAGCACTAAATGGTGCAACATTAAACGTTGTTGCTGCAGCTCAAAAAATCGGTGGTGATATCACTGTATTGGTTGCGGGTTCTGGTGCACAAGCAGTTGCAGACCAAGCAGCTAAAGTTGCAGGCGTAAGCAAAGTATTACTTGCTGACGATGCGGCTTATGCAAACCAATTGGCTGAAAACGTAGCAAAACTTGTTGCAGAATTAGGCAAAGGTTATAGCCATATCCTTGCTGCCTCTACAACAACAGGTAAAAACATTTTACCGCGTGCGGCTGCACTTCTTGACGTTAGCATGATCACAGACATCGTCGCTGTAGATTCTGCAAAAACATTCAAGCGTCCAATTTATGCAGGTAACGCAATTGCAACTGTAGAATCTTCAGAAGCGATTGTGGTGGGTACTGTACGTGGTACAGCATTTGATCCTGTCGCTGCAGAAGGTGGTTCAGCTGCAGTTGAAGCTGCTGCTTCACAAGGTGATGCGGGTATTTCTAAGTTCGTATCTGAAGAAATTGTGAAATCAGAGCGTCCAGAGTTAACAGCAGCGCGTATTGTGGTTTCAGGTGGTCGTGGTGTAGGTTCTGGTGAGAACTATCACAAAGTACTTGATCCATTAGCGGACAAACTTGGTGCAGCACAAGGTGCTTCACGTGCTGCAGTAGATGCAGGCTTCGTACCAAACGACATGCAAGTAGGTCAAACAGGTAAAATTGTTGCACCTGATTTGTACATTGCTGTGGGTATCTCAGGTGCGATTCAGCACTTGGCAGGTATGAAAGACTCTAAAGTGATTGTTGCAATCAACAAAGACGAAGAAGCACCAATTAATGCAGTAGCAGACTACTGGTTAGTGGGTGATTTGAACACTGTTGTTCCAGAATTGGTTTCTAAAATCTAAGTTCTGAGCACAGTTCAAGACGCCTCTATGTGAATTGCATGGGGGCGTTTTTTTATGGACAAATCTGTATTAAATATGAATGGTGCTTTCAGCATAAGCATTTAGTCCCTATGTTAAATACTAATATCCTATTTACCGTGTCTTAGTGGTCTGCGATAAAACTTGCAGAGCTATTATCCATCTAAAACATTTATGATATTATCCACCGTCTTTTTTAAGCTTTGCTCAATTTTATAATTTGAGTAGGAGTAGTCTTTTGTTGGTCGATACTCGGCTTACATGGCCCATAGTGGTTATTGTAGTGCTGTGCTGTTTATTTCCATTCTTTGCAGATTTAGAAGTGCCATTGCTAGATGGTGCAATGGTTCGCTATGTGGAAAATTTACAGGCACTGTTGTTGCTTTTTGGTGCAATATTCAGTTTTTTTTATATTCGACCGCTACAGCTACAAGGTGGAAACAAACAGTTTTGGTTATGGGCTGTACTTTGGTGGTTGCTGCTTTTCGGGCGCAGTACCAGTTGGGGGCGTGACTACTTTCCTGAAGTACCAAAGCCGTATTTTCGTGCAATTTCAGTCATGTTAATTGCGCCTGTAGTATTTATGCTGTTTTCACCCTACCTTAGAAAAGAAATTGCGAAAAAGTTGAAGTATTTTACGCTGCCTATATGGGCGCTAATGCTGGCATTTTCTGGACTAATCATTTCTGATGCAATTGAGCATGAACGTGCCATTGATGCATTATTTCTTCGAGATATTCAATATAAAGATTTGATGGAAGAGTTGTATGAATTTCCATTAATTCTCGGTTTGCTTTTCATTACCTATCATTTAATGAAGCAAGATAAGCCTGCAGAAAATTAAGTTTATTGCGTGTCGTGCTAAGCGTATTTCACTTTGAAATATGGTAGGTTCAGCCATTTTTCTGGGTGAGAATGATAACTACGTTAGGCTGAAATTTAATTTTTAAATTAGTATAAAAAAACACCACTAAATTTAAGTAAATTAACAAGATTAAGATCATCTCTAAAGCACAAAAACACAGGTGTATATGCTATAATTTTTCGCTGTATTTTATTTTTAGCCTGCATTTCAGGCTAATCATTTGCAAGTTTTACGACATATAAAATGCAAGCAAAATTTGTTTGCAGAATAAGGAGTATGCATGAGCGTATCGGAAATTAGACCGATTGCCATTGAGGATGAACTCAAGCACTCGTATTTAGACTATGCGATGAGCGTGATTGTGTCACGTGCGCTGCCAGATGTACGAGATGGTCTAAAACCTGTGCATCGTCGTGTGCTATTCGCAATGCACGAATTGGGCAATGACTACAACAAAGCTTACAAAAAGTCTGCCCGTGTAGTCGGTGATGTCATCGGTAAATATCACCCGCATGGTGACTACGCTGTTTACGAAACCATTGTTCGTATGGCGCAAGACTTCAGTTTGCGTTATCAATTGGTTGATGGTCAGGGTAACTTCGGTTCGATTGATGGCGATAGCGCAGCAGCTATGCGTTATACCGAAGTGCGTATGCGTAAATTGACTCATGAACTGTTGGCCGATTTAGAAAAAGACACAGTCGACTGGGAAGATAACTACGACGGCTCTGAACGTATTCCTCAAGTCATGCCTACTCGTATTCCAAACTTACTGGTGAACGGTGCAGCGGGTATTGCAGTAGGTATGGCGACCA
Source organism: Acinetobacter sp. YH16051 (assembly GCF_013417135.1). Lineage (NCBI taxonomy): Bacteria > Pseudomonadati > Pseudomonadota > Gammaproteobacteria > Moraxellales > Moraxellaceae > Acinetobacter > Acinetobacter sp. YH16051. Next base: position 96,355 of record NZ_VPEN01000003.1, read on the forward strand.
ATATGGCGCCACACAACATGACCGAAGTGGTACATGCATGTTTGGCTTATGCAGACAACCCAAATATTTCAATTGAAGGGCTAATGGAACATATTACTGGTCCAGACTTCCCTACAGGTGGCATCATCTACGGTAAATCAGGCATTGTCGATGCTTACCGTACAGGTAAAGGTCGTTTGCATATTCGTGGTAAGTATCATTTTGAAGAAGATCAAAAGTCTGGTCGTACCACCATCGTCTTTACTGAAATCCCTTATCAGGTCAATAAAGCCAAAACCATTGAGCGTATTGCTGAACTGGTAAAAGAAAAGAAACTCGAAGGTATTTCTGAACTACGTGATGAGTCCGATAAAGAAGGGATGCGTATTGCAATTGACTTAAAGCGTGGTGAAAACGCTGAAGTGATTGTGAACAATCTGTTCTTGAATACGCAATTAGAAAACTCATTCAGCATCAACATGGTTTGCCTAGATAATGGTCAGCCAAAGTTGATGAACTTAAAAGATATTATTGCGGCATTTATTCGTCACCGCCAAGAAGTAGTGACTCGCCGTACCATGTTTGAATTGCGTAAAGCGCGTGAACGTGGCCATATTTTAGAAGGCTTAACTGTTGCTTTAGCCAATATCGATGCCATCATCGAAACCATTAAATCTTCTGCCAATCCAGCCGAAGCGCGCGAGCGTTTACAGGCAGGCGAGTGGGCAGCAGGCGGTGTCGTGGCGTTATTGGAAAAAGCAGGTTCAGTATCTGTACGTCCAGATGAAATTGAAGGCGAAGACCCAAATCGTCCATTCGGTTTGGAGGGACAAATTTACCGTTTGTCTCCTGCGCAAGTGACTGCAATTTTAGAATTACGTTTGCATCGTTTAACGGGTCTGGAACAAGACAAATTACATGCAGAATATTCTGAAATTTTGGCACAGATTGCTGAATTGACCGCAATTTTGAATGACTTTAATTTGTTGATGGGTGTGATTCGTGAAGAATTAGCGCAGGTTTTACAACAGTATGGTGATGCGCGCCGTACTGAAATTGTAGAATCACGCATTGATTTCTCTCGTGAAGATTTAATCCCTGAAGAACAAGTGGTACTGACTGTTTCTCAAACAGGTTATGCGAAAACTCAGCCATTGTCTGATTATGCTGCGCAGCGTCGTGGTGGTCGTGGTAAATCTGCAACGTCAATGAAAGAAGACGATTATGTACAGCATTTAATTGTGACCTCTAACCACGCAACAGTGCTGTGCTTTACTGATGTAGGTAAAGTCTATCGTCTGAAAGTGTTTGAAGTGCCGCAAGCGTCACGTGGTGCCAAAGGCCGCCCAATGGTGAATTTGTTGCCATTAGATGCCAATGAAACCATCACCGCAATTTTACCTGTGATTGATGCACCGAAGAAATTTACAGAACGTCTGGCAGATTTCCGTAGCTATGTGAAAGCTAATGCGACACATCTACAGACTAATGCCATTATTGCAGCGCACTATGCTGAACTAGAAGCTGCATTTGCTGAACTTGCAGATGGTGATGATTTATCTGATGCACTGCGTGTTCAGTTAAAACAATTGGGTGTGGAGCTTTCTGCAACCGATCTAGATGATGAAATCATTGCTGAATTTGCTACACAAGCAGAAGCATTGCGTAAAAACTTCTATGTATTTATGGCAACAGCATCGGGCACAGTGAAACGTGTTGAATTGGAACAATTCAGTAACGTACGCTCGAATGGTTTACGAGCCATTGAATTGAATGAAGAAGATACCTTAATTGGTGTTGCCATCACTGATGGCGAACAACAAATTATGTTGTTCTCCAATGAAGGTAAAGCCATTCGTTTTGCAGAAACTGATGTTCGTTCAATGGGGCGTGCAGCCAAAGGTGTTCGTGGTATGCGTGTTAGCTTTGGTTCAGCGCAAGTTGAAGACATCGAAGATGCAGAAGTAGATGGTGATGATGAAGACAGTTCAGATTCAGCATTTATCAGTCGTATTGTGTCATTAGTTGTTGTTCCAGAAACAGGCGAAGTGCTGTGTGCTTCTGCAAATGGTTATGGTAAACGTACCCCGGTAGATGACTTCCCAACCAAGAAACGTGGCGGTAAGGGTGTGATTGCAATCAAGACCTCAGAACGTAACGGTGAGCTGGTCGGTGCAGTTGCGATTGACGCATCTAAAGAACTGATGCTGATTTCTGATGGCGGTACATTGGTACGTACCCGTGCTTCTGAAGTGGCACAGACTGGTCGTAATGCACAAGGTGTTCGTCTGATCCGTCTGGCTGAAGATGAAAAACTGGTGGGTGTAGAAGCGATTGAAGCTGTTGAAGAAGACGAGTTTGTTGAAGCGATTGAAGGTGCAGAATCTTTAGTGGCTGAAACGGATGCAGTTGCTGAAACTGAGCAAGTGGAAAAAGACGGTGAAAATTCAGTAGAAGAATAAGTTTTTTACTGATAAAAAGGGCGCTTCGGCGTCCTTTTTTATAAACGTTGACTGCATAAGGGTAAGCGATGAAAACCAAATTAATGTTGTTGGCAGCAGCGGTTGCATTGAGTGGCTGTAATTCAATGGACAATATTCCAGATCCGAGTCCTGAACAGGAAAAGGCGGCACAGCTAGCCTATGTGGATTTGCGTGATGGGAAGTATGACGAGTTTTTGGATCAGTTAGAGCCGCAGTTGCAAACCCAGTTTAAGGACAATGAAAAGCTGATGAAACGCTTTTCACGTTCAATTCCTCAAGGTGAATACAAGTCTAAGACTTTAATGACCAAAGAGATTGAAGAAGCAACCAATCAGCTTGGGCAATATAAGGTCAGCTATGAAATTGCCTATCCGGAAAATCTGGTTCAGTATGATGTTAGTTTTGACAAGCCGAATGGTAGCAACAAGATTCGTAATTTCAATATTCAAGTCTTTGGCGAATCGGGTAAATAAGTGGAATAGGAGCATTGCTATAATGCTCTATCTGCTTTGATGACCAGAAATTAAACGTCGATAAGCCAAAAAAAAGCACAAGCTACCGATCATTCCAAGATAGAGCAATTTAGGCAAGATCAGTGTTGTAGGCACACCCATCTGATTGAGTTGAATAAACATCTGCACAATTTGGGTAGAGGGCAGGATTTCGCCAACGACTTGCATCCAGGTGGGCATGGCAGCATGCGGCCAGGCCGCACCAGATAAAAAGAACAGTGGAATAGAAGTGAATACAATGACATGCCCCGCACGTTCCGGCAGATCCAGAAAACTAGCAAATAAGCAGGTCATGCCAATTATCGTGTAGATAAAAACCGCAACAGCCAGCAGCATCCCGAGCAGGTTGCCACCGCGCGGATAATCAAATAGCCAGAAGCTAAAGCCGAATAAATAGAAACATCCCAGACAACCAATGGTGAAGACCGCTAAACACATCCCAATCAATGCATTTGTGTTTAATTCTATTTTTCTTTCCCGATATACCAAAATCAGCATACTCAAACCCAAAAGAATGGTTTGGTGGATAATTAAAGGTGCAACCGCAGGAAAGACATAGCTGCCATAGCCGGACAGCGGATTAAATAAAGGAATTTGATGCACAGAAAGGGCAGGTGAAAAATCCGAGACCTTGCCAAAGCGTTCAGTATAATCTGCCAAAGTTTGCTCAACTGATGTGGCTAAGCCCAGACCAATTTGTTTGGTTACTAAAAAGTTGGCTGTACTTAAATACAGGCCAATGCCACCTGTTTCACCATGCCTTAAGCTTTGCGATAAATTGTCCGGTAGCAGTAAAATACCATCGGCTTTTTGAGATTCAACCCATTGTTTGGCTTCGGCAAAATTGCCGGTAATCGCCTCAATTTCCACATTGGGGCTTTGTGCCACCTGACCAATAATACGGGTGCTTAAGTTACTTTGTTCTTCATCGACAATAATAATCGGTAAGGCTTCAGCCTGCTGTGCCTGATAAGCGGTTGGATAAAAAAAGCTGTAAAACAAGACAGATAGAATCAGCGTGGTAAAGATCGTGCCGTGACTGACAATATCCTTGAAGCTTTGCAGATAGTAAAACCAGAGGGATTTCATTGGACTGCTCCTTTAGCTATTTTTTTAAGAAACAGATAAGCCAGCAGAGCGTAGACTAGGGCATAGATCAGCAGCATTAATCCAGCTTGCAGTGAAATATGCAATGGACTACCAATCACCCATTGTTCAGTTTGTAATTTGGCATAGGGCGTAAACGGAATAATATTGGACCAAAACTGGGTGAACAGGGGCGCATTATTTAAAGGGAGGGTCACACCTGCAAAACTCAAAGATGAACCACCATAGACCGCAATGATGCCAAAAGATTTACTTAAATCTTTGGTCGCCAGAACCACTGCACTGCTTAAAAATGCATAAGCGCTATATAGCAGAAATTGTGCCGATAGAATCAGAGCGAGCGAGCCAGCAACAAACCAGCCGCGAATTTCAATCAGCCAGAACATCCAGATCCAGGTCCATAGACTAAAAATAGCCACATAGACCAGGTTCTTAGACAGTAATGCCATCCAGATGGACGAGTTGCTAATCCAGCTTGTTAAGGTCTGTCGCTTCAGTTCCTGACCGACGGAAAATGCCACACAACAACACAGCAGTAAATGCAGAATTGCCGGAATGACATAGGGTTCCAGATAGAATTCATAATTTAGTTGCGGGTTATACAGCGGCGATATTTTGATATGCGGTGACGGTGCTTCGAGAGAAGGCAGCCGGTTGCCCAGATATTGCTGTCCGCTAAATTCAGCCAGTGCTTGCAGGGTACTGACCAGCATGGCAGACGAAATGGTATTTCCGATGCTGAAATAACTCTGGTTAAAGGCAATACTGATGTCAGCATCCCGGGCACGAACCAGACGTTGCTCGGCACCGCTGGGAATATGGATATAACCCCAAATTTTATTTTGATTTAACAGGCGCTCAATTTCAGCTGTTTGTTCCGACACTGTAGCAATTTTAAGAGTATGATTCAGCGCCACATGCTGATAAATGCTTTGACTCAGCGCACTCTGGTCTTGATCAATAATCGCAATCGGTAAATGATCCGGTTTCCCTTGAGCAAACATGCTGCTGAATAAAATAATCACCAGTGCAGGTGCGAGCGTGACCAGACACAGATCCCATTTTTCGCGGAGCAGATAGCGCAGTTCGCGCCATATACCCGTCCACATTATCGGGTCTCTTTCAGTTTAAATAACACGCTCATTCCAACTTTCAGTTCAGGAATCGCTGGTGTGGGCACAAGATGCAGCTTAAAACTTCGCACATCATAACCGCCGGTTTGGCGTGTGGTCTTAATGGTGGCAAATTCACCTTCAGCACTGATCTGCTTGATTTTAAAAGTGGCGGTTTTATCTAGGGCGGGAATATAACCTTCAATACTGCTCATTTTCTGAAACGGGGCATATTGGTCTTCACGAATATTCAGGCTCACCCACATTTGATCTTCAATCAGGCTGACCACAGGGACTGCGGTGGCTACCAGCTCCGAGACTTTGCCATAGGTTTTAGACACCGTTCCGTTTACAGGTGCTACTAATTGGGTTTCTGCCTCTAATGCATTGGCTTCATCCAGCGCAGCCTGGGCAATATCTACTTGTGCATCGGCAGAACTCTTTTGCTGCGAGGTGCTGCCACGTTTGGCACGTGCGTATTGCTGATACGCTGCTTCTGTCATTTGTGCCGCTGATTGACTGGCTGCATACAATTCATCACGGCGCTGGCGTGAAATCACACCTTCCTTAAATAAATTTGCACCACGCTCATAAGAAACTTTGGCTAAATTTTGCTGTGCTTTCAGCGATTGCCAGTTGGCATACAGGCTGGCGATATTTTCTTCTTGCGAGCCACGTTCAGCAGTCGATTGTAAGGCCAGCGCAGATTGTAAAGCCGCTGCGGCTTGCTGTTTTTTGGCCTGAATTTCCGGGCTGTTTAAGCGCACCAGCACATCGCCTTTTTTGACCCGCTGACCTTCTTCTACATAGATTTCTTCAATACGGCTTGGCACTTTGGTCGCCACCTGAACTGTTTCAGCTTCTACACGACCCTGCAATTCAAGCGGAGCTGGTTGGTAGCTTTTCCACAATCCAAAAGCGATGACTGCCAGCAGAACTGGAATCAGGGCGAGCAATAAATATTTTTTCTTTTTAGCGATTTCAGGAGCTTGTTGTTGCTCGGTCGAAGTCGTCGCGTTGTTTTCTATTTCAGTTTTTGTTTCTACCTGTTGCGCAGGCGATTTTTCTGTATCGCTGGATGAAGCCACTTCATTCACAGGATCATTGGGTTTTTGATCTTCGTTCATGTTCGGCTCCATTAGCGAATATAGTGGGTGTTGGCATGTTGAATGTAGGTTGGAAATTCTGCAATCGAGCCATGGCTTTGTAATAGTGTGGCCAGTGACATCACATATTTGTAAGCATTCAAGGCAGTTTCAGCTCGTAGTCCGCTCAGCATATTTTGTGCATCGATGACCTGTGTGGCGGTGCCCGTATCTTCTTTAAAAGACAATTCTTGGATGCGTAAATTTTCCTGTGCGGCTTTCAAGTTTTGTGCCAGAAGTACATCACTTTGCTGTGCACTAAGTGCTTCGCTATAAGATTTATAAATCAGATTTTCAATTTCCTGCTGGGTGCGTGCAGTAAGCAGTTCTGTTGCAGAGCGTTTGAGTTCGGCAGCCTGAATATTCTTGTTTTTATCGATCCCGGAAAACAGGTTATAGCGTGCGGCAACCCCGACAATCCAGTTTTCATTTTGATCCAGACTATATTCGCCAAAAGCAAATACATTTGGTTTTTTCGCTGCTTGCTGGGCTTTCACATTGGCTTGGGCCAATTGGGTATCCAGCTGCATTTTTTGAATCAGCGCAGAGTTCTGACTAAAAGTTTTTAGCAGATGATTTAAGGCCTGTGGCTCGGTTTTATTGACAAATAAAGGCGTCGAAAGCTCAGTGATGCTACTTTCCTGAAGCAGATTATTCAGCTGGAACAGCGCAGCATTCAAATTGGCCTGCGTATTTTGCTGGCTGCGCTCGGCATTATTACGTGCCACTTCAAATTGCATACGCTGGCCTTTACTGATAAAACCTTGCTGTTCCATTTTTAAGGCATTGCGATAATGCTGCTGCATGGCATTCAGATTAAACAGCGCAGCTGCATGCAATTGCTTTTGGAGCTGCACATTAAAATAACTTTGAATCAGTTCAAAACGCTGCGTATCTTGCTGCTGTTTGTTGCTGAGCTGACTACGACCGACCTGAATATTGGCAATTTCTTTGGCACTACGGGTGAGGCCTCCAGTATATATTGGCATAATCACGGAAACAGTGGGGCGAATCACCTGATCTTCAAGGATGACATTAGACGTATCCGGAATCAGACCAACTCCGCTATGAATAGTATTGTTAAGTCCATCACGCAGTGGATCGGTAATACCTGCAGGTAGATCCACGCCATTACTGGCCTCCCACTCATTAAGCCGGCCATTCACGCCTTGAGAGAGTGAATTCTCCAGATTATTTTTAAATTGCTTTAATGGAATATCGACTTCACTGTGAAAGGCATAGGCACGAACATTCAGGTCGACACGTGGCAGACCTACGCCTTTTACTGCTTCAGCTTCAAGTTTTGAAGCCTGTTCCAGACTTTGATAGGCTTGGCTGCTATAAGAATTTTGCAACAACTGACGTTCAGCATCCTGAAAGCTGATGCTCTGTGCATGAGCAAAGCTGCCATACATCATAGATGCAAGCAGATTTAAACCCCAGACAAGCTGTCTTTTATTTTTCTTTAAGTTCATAAAGTCGCTAAACTGATATAAAGCTGGTAATGTTATCCCGCTAGTATAAATCAAAGGTTCGCAGATAGAACTAGTGTAAAGTTATAGTATTGTTTCTTGTACATTTGTCTATAAAAAGCACGCTTATGCGTCCTCTAATCTTCTTTTTTTACCTTTTCTTTTTAAATAGCGTTTTTTAGCTACTTTTTCTCTATATTCTTTTAAAAGTCTTGGATTTTTTGCGATTAATTCATCCATATTGCTTTTTCCCCCCTCGAAATTCAGGATGTTGCTCTCGCATTTTTTTACATTCACTCTTTTCTCGCCAGATTTTAAAGAATAAATAAAGCTTGCTGAAGCATCTCTACGTAAAACTTCTTCTTTAAATAAAGGGGTGGCAATAGATCTCTTGCGAAAGTTAATTTAAGAGCATCCAATTCACCATTCCAGCAATTAAATTCATTCTTAGACCAAATCGTTTCCGTCTATTTCTATGGCGTTCTGTTAATATCCGAAAATGTTTAAGTTTGCCGTTGATATGTTCAATTGTGATCCTACGCCGACTGATTTCTTGGTTGATCTGTTTTGCTATTTGGGGTAATGATAAATTGTTAGGTTTCTTGATTAGAATGAGTAACTTACTCTTAATCTGATGAAATCCTTTATAGGCTAAATCTGCTATGATATAAGGATAAATAATCATCTCCTTCAAATGCTTACGCGCAATGTTCAGATCGTGTTTTCTGCCATCTTCAATCTGTATACTTACAATTTGCTTTAATTGGGGGTTAAAAATGACCTGTGTTTTTAGCGTATGTTTCTTCTTTTTACCACTATAGAATTTTCTTTGTTTTTTTGGGACGCTCAATCTGTGACTCAGTAACATCAACGATTACATAATCCCCCTCATTAAACTTTTGATTCCTTTTCGGCAATGCGAAAATCCGTGATTGAATCAGAGCATTTTCAACTTTCTGAATCGTACGATTCACATTACTTTCAGCTAGGTTATAGTCGGCGGATAACTCAATTTGAGTTCTATAACAGCGTAAGTAATTTAAAGTTAACAACAATTGATCCTCTAAACACAACGAATGAGGTCTTCCAGATTTTTTCTTGGCAAGTTCAGCATGTTGTAACACTGATACCATTTTTAAGAATAATGGACGAGGAACTCCAACAAGTCGTTTAAATTCTTCATCATTAAATCTTGTTAAATTTTCATATTTCATGAGATGAGTATAAACAATTTTTTACTTTCGCAAGAGGTCTAATATTAGTGAAAAAATAATTAGTTTTATAGCTAATCATAGATTCCAAGATATTTTGAGGTAACAAAATTACAGGTCCAACAACTTTATTAGGCCCCCAAGGAGCGTGAGGAAGTGAAAATTTTGATTTTTTCCATTCGTTATCGATTGCACAAAAGAAATGAATAGCCTCTTTTGTTTCAGTCGTTTCTATACCTAATTTTTCACATTGTTCTAATGTATATTCTGCAAAATGTTTAAAGCAAATATTAGGGTTTGTTGACAATTCGTCTATGTTTGCGGCAACGCATATTTTTTAGCTGCTATAAGGCATGGGACAGGAAATTTAGTCATTTTAAATGACTGGCACATAACGCAATAGCAGCAAAAAATATGCTCGCCCTGAAAGGCTGTGGCTAAAACTTTCTCAGATTGTGTTATGAAACTTAGCAATAATCTCGCTATTCCTTGCGTTTCATGCCTGATCTGCTCAGTTTTAGCCTACAGCGCAAGCCATTTATGAAATGTCAACAGACCCTAGTCGTTATATCTGAAATAGTGTCCGGACCTATACCATCTGCAACTAATATTAATTCTTCAAGATCTTCTAATAAGCCTGTCTGAGCTGCCTGAGAAGACTTTAAGCATGTGAGTATATATTCAACTTTAATATCGTGTGATCCTTTGCCATTTACTCCTTCTTTAGTTGCACCAATGCCAGTATATTTGGGCTCAGGAAAATGGGAGCATAATTTTCTTGCTTTAATTTCATCTTTTTCTTTAAGAGCTTCCATTAAACATTTCATAAAATTTTGCTGAGTAGTCAGAGCAGACTTGGAATGTATGTTCTCACAACGAGTTAAATAATAACTATCAATGTATAAGCGAGTATCTGTTTCCAGATTAGGGTCAAAGAAGTCAACTTCAAGTAAATTTTTATCTACCTTAAAGTGATTGAGGAATGTTGTCATTGTTTATTTCTCCTTTAATATTTATTCAAAATATCATTTAATTAGGAGTAGTGGGTGGTTTTTTTGATCAATTTGCGACAGATATTGTCGCACACATTTCAACCTCTTTTTTTGATTTAGTAAATTTATCCCTCGAATCTACATTGATTTTTTGACTCTATCTTGGCTCATAGATTGAAATAATTTTGTGCAAGACCCTGCCAGATATGGTTAAATGCCATCATTTTATTGTGTTTCACTCTGAAAGGAAAAATCATGCGCGCGTACAACTTCTGTGCTGGTCCTGCAGCATTACCGACTGCCGTACTTGAAAAAGCTCAAGCTGAAATGCTTGACTGGCATGGCAAAGGTCTTTCGATCATGGAAATGAGCCACCGTAGTGCCGACTATGTTGCCATGGCTGAAAAAGCGGAAGCAGACCTGCGCAAACTCATGAATATTCCTGAGAACTACAAAGTATTGTTCTTGCAGGGTGGTGCATCGCTACAATTCTCTGCGATTCCATTGAATTTGTTGGGTAAAAACAACAAGGCAGATTATATCCACACGGGTATTTGGTCTGAAAAAGCCTTAAAAGAAGCGCAGCGCTATGGCAATATTCATGTCGTTGAAGCGGGTATTCAGATTGAAGGTAAGCATGCCATTAGTGAACAAAGCCAATGGAACTTATCTGCCGATGCTGCCTATGTGCATTATGCAGATAACGAAACAATTGGTGGTTTGCAGTTTGCCAATATTCCAGAAACAGACAAACCGTTGGTATGTGATTTCTCATCAAGCATTTTATCTGCACCTTTAGATGTATCTAAATTTGGTCTGATTTATGCAGGTGCGCAAAAAAATATTGGCCCAGCAGGCTTAACCATTGTGATTGTACGTGAAGATTTGCTTGATCAAGCCAAGCCTGAAATTCCAAGCATTTTGAAATATTCAGCACAGGCAAAAAATGATTCCATGGTGAATACACCTGCAACTTATGCATGGTATTTGTCTGGTTTAGTGTTTGAGTGGTTATTGCAAAACGGTGGTGTAGATGCGATTCATCAAGCTAACCTAGAAAAAGCGAAATTATTATACGGTTATATCGATTCAAGCGATTTCTACGCGAATCCAATTTATAGCGCAAACCGTTCAATTATGAACGTTCCGTTTACTTTGGCTGATGCCGCACTGGAAAAACAATTCTTGCAAGAAGCTGAAGAAAACCGTTTGTTGAACTTGGCAGGTCACCGTTCTGTAGGTGGTATGCGCGCAAGTATTTATAATGCAGTGCCATTAGATGGCGTACAAGCTTTGGTTAACTTTATGGATGACTTTGCAAAACGTCACGGTTAATTGATAGTAGTAAAAAGCAAAAACCCAGCTGAATTAGCTGGGTTTTTTTTATAGAAATAGGTGAAAAGTCATAGAGGCTTGTTGATGAGTGAAACTCAGAACACAAAATAGTGTAAGCCGTAGGCGGAGAGCAGCATGCCTAATGCAAAAAATAGGCAAGACATCGGGTCGAGCTGATAGCGTTGCTCAAGTTGATGTTCTACATGCTGTAAGTTTTCTTCTTGCACGATTTTCATAGATATTATTTTCCGATGATCTATTTATCGTTAAATATTTAAATACGGCTATATTTTTAGCATAAAAAATTGATTAAATAAAGTACTAATTTTATTTTAAATATAATATCTGCCAATAATGAATTAATTCTGTGTTGATTTTTAAAATCCGCACCACTCAAGGCTTTCAGATTATCTACGGTGCTTGGTGCAGATGTTTGGGTTTTAAAATAACTTATCCACATATTCGATTTAAAATATGGCTTATTTTGAATTTATAATAAATTTAAAGCTGTGGATAACTGCGTTTTTTTGAATTTAAAATGCTTAAATAAGCATCAATATATTCATACTATCAATAGCACGCTTTTAACAATCAAAAATTGATTATAAGCCATCAGTGAAATAAGTATTGAAAGTTCCTTCTCCCTGAGGAGAAGGCGAGGATGGGGGGATGATGAATATGAATTTATTATTTAGACAGCTACTTTGAGGTTTATTTTTAATAAACTACTGTTTTATATTGTGAATATTGGCTTGAATCCAAATATTGCCACGAATGTATTGTCCAATTTCAAAGTTTTGGTGCGCAGGATTTTTAGTTGCAAGACGAATTAAAATCGCAGGCTGATTTTCATCATGAATTAGAGTGACATCATAAACAGTATAGGCTTGATTCATGAATTCAAAACTGGTTTTACCAACAACATTGCCCTGAAACCAAGCTTCATCTTCCTGACCGATATTTTCGCCATATAAATATGCGACCATTTTAGAAAAATCCACCGTTACAGGTGCTTTGTCATCTTCGGACTTAGGTTGCCATGCGTCAATTTGTTCTTGCAGATTGGCAGGTGCAACACCATCATTGGCTGCTAAAATATCATTCAGCGCACGATGGTGTTTAATTGACGCAGGATCATCGACCACCAATTGTTCGCCTTCAGCAACAGCTTCAAGTTCATACGCCCATGCGTTTAAATGCACCCAGTAGGTTTGATCTTTTTGGTATTGTTGATGGTTGACGCTGTATAAACTGTCAAAAGCATAGACAATACTGTTGTTGCCTAAATTGAGTCGAAGCACCGCTTGAGTGTTAGATTTGCAGCTAATGATACGTTCAATTTTAGCTTCAACTTTGTAAGGACTTTCAAAGCAAGGGAAAGCCGTTTTTACAGCTTGTGGTTTGTTATTTTCAACCGCAATCACTTGTGTCAATTGAATTGCCTCTTTGCTTGGGCCTTGAATCAGCCATGTGCTTTGATCCATTTCTGCTTCTTGGCGGCATAAACCCATTGGCATAATTGGTGCATCTAGAGCCAGTCCTAACCATTTTGGAACTTCGGTGCAGGGTTCATCCGTGAGTAAATTCCAATGTTCAACATGGCTGCCGAAGTTCTGATCTTCAATGCGGATGATTTCTGGTCTATTTTGATTGTTCATAAGCACTTTGAGATGTTGGGTTCTTTTCTTTACTCTTAGATCGAGGGTTATTTCGATTTTTCAAGTCTTTGGCTGAAATTTCATGTAATGCCACTGCATTTGTACAGATTGTGGACAGCGATGCAGCAGAAACAAAATCACATCCATCTACACTTTAGCATGCAATTCTGAGCATTTTAAACATACTGCAATGTAATGAGTTTGATACACTAGTCGCATATTATTATCAGGGTTGCACAGTGCTGCCATTTAAACTTTGGGTTGATGCAGATGCATTACCTAAAATTCTAAGAGAAGTCATTTTACGTGCTTCAGATCGTTACCAACTTGAAGTCACTTTTGTTGCCAATCAATCGGTCGGGATTACGCCTTCGGTACGGATTAACTCTATTCAAGTGATGCATGGTGCCGATGCCGCCGATCAGGAAATTGTAGATCGCATGAAGGAACACGACATTGTGATCACGCAGGATATTCCACTAGCGGCACAAGTGATTGAAAAGGGCGGAATAGCGATTCATCCACGTGGTGAAATTTATACTGTTGCCAATGTGAAAGCGCGTCTGCATTTGCGTGATTTTATGGATACTTTGCGTGGTGCAGGCGTACAAACAGGTGGGCCAGCACCTATTTCAGAACGTGATAAACGTGAGTTTTCAAGTAGTCTAGATCAAACCATCCAAAAGCAAAAACGTAAAACTGCTTAATACGAGTCACGCATGCCTTCTAAAACCAATATTATGATGACCTATGCCTTATTGGTTTTCATTTGGGCAACAACGCCTTTGGCAATTGTCTGGAGTGTGTCAGATTTACACATGCTTTGGGCTTTGGTGCTACGTTTTTTCATTGCTTTGCCCTTAGCTATTATTTTATTGCTGCTGTTAAAAGTGAAATTTCCACATCATCTACAAGCGTGGCATAGTTATTTGGCAGGTTCGTTTAGTCTGATCGGTTCACAAATTTTCACCTACATTGCCACCGCTTATTTAAGCTCAGGCATTATCGCCCTGATGTTTGGTCTGACCCCCATCATAGCAGGTTTGATTGGTCGTTTTGTGTTTCAGTTGCATTTGGCACGTATTCAATGGATCGGAATGACAGTGTCCATTTTAGGGCTTGGCATCATCTGCTTTGGCGGCGAAACACAGCATGTGCATCCTCTGGGTATTGTTTTAATGCTGTTTAGTGTATTGACCTACACCATGTCTATTTTCTGGGTGAAAAAAGTTAATGCGCAAGTTGAACCTGTAGCACAGGCAACTGGCTCGATTTTGGTATCAACCATTGCGGCTTTATGTATTGTGCCGTTTATTTGGCAATATGTACCGACTAGTTTGCCGAGTCTTAAATCTATCGCAGCTTTACTTTATACCGTGATCATGGCTTCTTTGATTTCAATGTTCTGTTATTTTAAATTGGTGCAGAATATTCAGGCGACCACCTTATCTTTAACCACCGTCATGACGCCAATGATTGCTTTGTTGATTGGTGCTTTACTCAATCAAGAAGCTTTATCGGTCATGGTATTTGTGGGCGCTTTGGTTTTATTGTCAGGCTTAGTGCTGTATTTTTATCGTGATCTTAAAGCAAGTCGGGCATTGGCTCAGAAAATCAAAACACCATCCTAACGATATGCAAAGATGGCGTTATCCACGTGATTTTATATACGCGAACATGCAGAAATGATTTATTTTATTTCTTAGATTATGCTTGTTTTAAAGCAACGGCTTCTGCAAGTTTGACGCGATCTTGAGGGTGTAGAGTAATAAAATACGCCCCAGTACGATATTGTCCATTTTCTTCTTCACGGCTGTAAACCACTTGCGCGGTTGCGGCTATATGGAAAAAGTTTTCAGGATGGCTGAGCGTGACATGAATATAACTGCCCGTGTTTAATTCACGTTCACTATAAAAACTGAAACCACTTTCTGAAAAATTGACCTGTTCAGGGATAGGTAACATGCTTTGTACAATTGCATCGTATAAAGACCCTGTAATAAGGTTTAATTTTTGGTTGAATAAGGATAAGATTCGAGCAATTTGTTGATCTTTTTCAGTTAATTGTTCTAATTCGTAGTTTAATGCATGATCAAATTGATCTAATTCTGCGAGTAGTAGAAAATAACGCGGTAAAACAAAATTAGCATCGTAAGGGTCGTTCAGCGCAACATCGTCAGAAATGATCTGGTAATTGATTCTCAGGGCAGCATCAATTCGTGACATGACACGACGTTCAGACGCGACGCTTTGATGCTGTAAATTTTCCATAATGTATTACCTCGGACTTGATGGTATGTTTAAACCAATCTCGCTATATATAGGGTTGAGATATACGCGCGCTCGGCGCAGTAACCACTTTATTTCTTTTATTGCCTTAGTTTCGATGATCGGTCTAACTTTGGGTGTTGCCGTCCTCATTACCGTACTTTCAGTGATGAATGGTTTTGATCGTGAATTAAAAAATCGTGTCTTGGGCATGATACCTCAAGCCACTGTTTCATCAACACAAATTTTAACAAATTGGCCAGAACTTGCAACGAAAGTTGAGCAACATAAGCATGTTGTTGGTGCTGCACCATTTACGCAATTGCAAGGCATGTTGACTGCACAAGGGCAAGTGTCGGGCATTATGGTCACGGGAATTGAACCCGAATACGAAAAGAAAGTATCCATCATTCAAAACCACATGGTTGCAGGCAGTATCGACAATCTGAAAAAGGGTGAGTTCGGTATTGTTTTGGGCAAACAAATGACTGATGCCTTGGGTTTGGGTTTAAACGACAGCATCACCTTGGTTTTACCTGAAGCAACGCCATCCCCTGCAGGGGTTGTACCGCGTTTTAAACGCTTCAAAGTGGTTGGTATTTTTAGTATTGGTGCAGAAGTCGATTCGATGATGGGATATATCGCCCTGAATGATGCTTCGACTTTGCTGCGTTTACCCGATGGTGCGCAAGGTGTACGTTTAAAACTGGATGATATTTTTGCTGCACCACAAGTATCTCGAGATATTGTGCAAGAGCTACCTGCCAATTTTTATGCTTCGGACTGGACTTATACGCACGGCAACTTGTTTAGCGCCATTCAAATGGAAAAGGCAATGGTGAGCCTATTGTTATTCCTAATTGTTTTGGTGGCTGCATTTAATATCGTGTCGTCTTTGGTGATGGTCGTGACCGATAAAAAATCGGATATTGCGATTTTAAGAACTTTGGGTGCATCACCAAGCACGATTACCAAAATTTTTATGGTGCAAGGTACGGTCATTGGGGTTATTGGCACGGTTTCAGGTGCAATCTTGGGGATTATTTTCGCGTCCAGTATCAGTGGCTTTATTGCATGGTTGAATAATGTATTAGGGCTAAACTTATTTGATGCCTACTTTATCAACTACTTACCTTCATATTTAAGATGGCAAGATGTGGTGGTGATTGTGAGCTTGTCATTAATTTTAAGTTTCTTGGCGACGATTTACCCTGCATTACGTGCCGCGAAAATTCAACCAGCAGAGGCATTGCGTTATGAGTAAGATTGTTCTGGAAGCCAAACAAGTTTCTAAATACTTTACCGATGGCAAAACCACTGTTGAAGTGATTCGTGGTCTAGATTTACAAGTTCAGCAGGGGCAATTTATGTCTATTGTTGGGGCGAGTGGTTCGGGTAAAAGTACCTTATTGCATGTTTTAGGTGGCTTAGACCGACCAAGTACAGGCGAAGTATTTTTAAATGGTCAGCGTTTTGACAATTTAGGCGAAGCTGAGCGCGGTTATTTGCGTAATCAATACCTCGGTTTTGTTTATCAATTTCATCACTTGCTGCCTGAGTTTAGTGCGCTTGAAAATGTGGCGATGCCGTTAATGTTACGCGCAGGCACGAACTATAAAGAGGTGAAGGCACAGGCAGAGTATCTGCTTGAGCGTGTCGGTTTGTCGCATCGTTTAACCCACAAACCGGGTGAGCTTTCTGGAGGGGAGCGTCAGCGTGTTGCGTTGGCACGTGCATTAGTAACAAAACCCGCACTCATGCTTGCCGATGAACCCACTGGAAATTTAGACCGCAAAACTGCAGTTAAAATTTTTGAATTGCTGCGTGAATTACGCAGAGAGTTTAATATGGCGATGTTGATTGTGACTCATGATGAAGAGTTGGCAAAATCTGCCGATACCATTTTGCACATGCAAGATGGTGTTTGGGTAGATGCTTAAGGGGCATAGTTCGTAAAGCCACTCAAAAGCGATTGCGTTTAAAACAGTAATTGCTGGAATAAGATTGTTTTGTTGAAGCCCACTTCGGTGGGCTTTATGATGCATGCCAATAAAAATAATAAGTTTAATATTCATGCTGCAATTGATTGGTCTGGCTTGGGTGATTGGGATCGCCTGTGTCGGAATACGTTCTTCTTCTTTTCCAATACATTCATTGACTTCCATGCCTAGTGCAATGGTTTTACTGATTTTATGCAGTATCGTTGTGCAATACTTGTTGCAAGCTCGCTTATCTTCAATCTATTGGAAATGTTTGAATGTAGGCGTAGCAGGTGTTTTGAGTCTTGTTTTCGGTTTGATCTATGCGGATACGCAGATGCAGCAGCGTTTGCAATGGCGTGAACTACAACCTGAATTTGCTGAAGTCGTGGTTTATGTCAGACAGTTAAATCAGCTAAATGACAACAGCATTTCACAAAGGGTTGAGGTGTTAAACCGACATCCTCAAACAGTGACATGGTTAGCAACTTTAGCACAAACTCAGGTAGATCAAGAGCAAAATTTAGAACTTGGACACTATTACAAATTAAGTGGAAAAATTCGCCCTGCGCATAGTTATGCCACAGCAGGTGCATTTGATGTAGAGCGGTGGTATTTACAGCAAAATATTATGAGTGGTTTTCGGGTTGAGCAGATTCAGCCTATCTCGGCTGAACAAATTTATGCCATGGGGTTTACACAACATTGGCGTGCCCAACAGACGCTATGGGCAAAATTTCGATTATGGATTGAACAGCAGCGTTATCAAATTCGACTGTTTATTCAGCAGCAACCTTTGCATCATCAAGGTTTAATTCTTGCATTACTCACAGGAGATAAAAGCCTATTAGATGCAGAAACTGAAGCACAGTTTCAGCGTTTTGGAATTAGCCACTTATTGGCTATTTCAGGGCCACATGTGCTGATTTTTGCAGGCATGCTATGTTGGGCATTACGTCAGCTGATTAGGTATTACCGTCCGCATTGGTATTTGTGGATGCCTAAACAATACTTGCTCATGTTGCCATTTTTAAGTTGTGTATTGCTGTACACCGCCTTTGTCGGTTTTGAAATTCCTGCATTAAGAACCTTGCTGATGTGCAGTCTAGTGACAGTAATGTTAGTGCTGAAGCAGAAGCTTCAAGGCTTTGCCTTGCTGATTTATAGTGCTGCCTTATTATTATGGTTTGATCCTTTAAGTGTACTGTCTGCTGCTTTTTGGCTGTCTTACGGGGCCTGTTTTATTCTACTGCGTATTTATCAGAGCTTGAGTGCGCAACCACGTATAGAGCTGAATCGTTGGCAGCAACTGAAACATGCCAGCAAAATTCTAATCGAGTCGCAATGGAAAATTTTTATTGCCTTATTTCCTTTGGTGATTGTGTTTTCTAAACAAGTGGCGTGGATTGCACCGCTTATTAATATCATCGCAATTCCATTGATTGGTATGCTGATCGTGCCTTTAGATGTTTTGGCAGGAATTTGCTTTTTTATTTTTGAACCCTTGGCGTCAATACTGTTTCAATTGAATGATCTAGCTATGGCTTTGTTGCGCTTGATTTTTCGGGGGATGGAAACCGTTTTTGTACCACGGTTACATACTTTGTCGATGTCTGCAGCGGTGTATGTCTGTCTATGTTTAGGCTTATTTCTGCTATTTTTACCACAATCGGTATTGCCTAAAACTTGGGCAATCTTATGTTTTGTTCCACTGATTATAGTCGATAGCCAACGACAACCATTTGAATTGACCGTACTGGATGTGGGGCAGGGACAAGCTTTATTTTTACGTTCAGGTCATTACAACATGATGATTGATGTGGGCGGTTCTTATGATGAAAGTAAGTTTAGTATTGGACAGCAAATTTTACGTCCATTTTTAGCGGTGCATGGTATTAAACAACTGGACTTGGTGGTTTTAAGTCATTTAGACCAAGACCATAATGGTGCATTTCCTCATTTGCAAAATGAAGTCAATATTCAGCATGTCTTTGCCAATCAGACCGTAGATGTGGCAGTAAATAGCAAGTTTAATTTGTGTCAGCAAGGGCAACAGTGGTCTTTACCACATCAGGTACAGATACAAGTTTTATCTCCTAAACCGAGTCAATTACCCTATGCCGCACAGCAACAAAATGAGTTGTCATGTGTGTTGTATATTTCAGTGCCATCCGCACAGCCATATCAGCATTTTTTAGTGATGGGCGATGCAGGTTGGGCAACTGAATATCAATTGTTGCAGGAATATCCTGATTTAAAAGTAGATGTGTTAATTTTGGGTCATCATGGGAGTAAGCACAGTTCTGCCTATGATTTTTTAGCACATTTTAAACCCAAATTGGCCGTGGCATCTGCAGGTTTTGATAATCGTTATGGACATCCTAGTTCTTTAGTTCAGCAACGCTTGGCTGCGCTCAATATTCCGTTCATGAACACCATACAACAGGGCAGCGTACGTTTTTCTGTAGATGCACAACAGCGTATGCTTATACAGCCGTATCGGCAGCAGAAATTGTGGTTGCAGCGTTAGTTTGGTTCTGTGTCTGGGCACGTACAGCCTGCACATCTGCCAAGGCTTCTTGCACAGGTTTATGATAGACCCCGCGTAAATCTGGATGGGCTTTATAGCGTTTATAACTCCAGTGATAATGTGTAGGATAACGACGGATCAAATCTTCAATTGCACGGTGAATAATAGCTGTCCCTGCATTGGCATCACACTGATAAATGTGCTCATCTATCGCTTCGATATACATATCAAAGCCTTGATCTGCATTTCTTAACGCATATAAGAACAAAGCTTTTGCTTTAGTTTTCTGAATCAATTTGGCGCTTAAATTACTCGATTCCAACGGAATACCAAAAAAAGGAATCATCTCACCACCTATATTTGGGGTATGGTCTGGCAAAATGACAGTGGTTCCGCCTTGTTTGAGTGCTTTAAAAATTTGACGTACCCCAGATTCATCTGTTGGGACTAAATGTGCCTGTTCACGGCTACGTGCTTGGCGCACAAAATCATCTGCCGCAGGGTTTTTGACAGGTTTATACATGATGGTCATTTGCGTATATTGAGCGATCCACGCATTCATAATTTCCCAAGTGCCAAAATGCGGCACAATTAAGACCAAACCCTTTTGTGCAGCCAGTGCATCTTGTAATAGTTCTAAACCATGTACCTGATGGATTCTTTGAATATTTTTTTGATTGCTTGATCCCCAAATATGAAAAAACTCAAAATAAGAGGTCAGTTCGTTACGAATTGCTTGCTGGGTAATCTGTTCGCGTTGTTGTGAGTTCAGCTCAGGAAGCGCAATTTGTAGATTGAGTTGAATGGTTTGAGAGGTTTTACTCAAACGCAGTGTATTGACCAAAAAAGCCAAAGATTTTGCAAAAAAACGCGCAACTGTTAAAGGTTGTCGACTGACAAAATCAAGCAGGCGCGATAAAGCCGTTGTCGGTGCAGGTTCGGTCATAACGACAGCATCAATTGATAGAAAGGATAAAGATGTAAAATATTATAGGAGAAAATACAGGCTTTAGACAGTTTTTGCCAATTCCGTGTATATAATGGAGCAAATTTACTATTTTTTGGATTGTTTCATGTCCGATTGGCCACCAAAACCACAAAATGAATCACAACAAATATCTCCACAAGCACAGCAGCCCACAGGCAATGAGTGGAAACTATTAGAAAAAGCTGTTTTAGCTTCAGTTGAAGAACAACGTCGTGCACGTCGTTGGGGGATTTTCTTTAAGTTTTTAACTTTTGCTTATATATTTTTACTGTTGGTGATAATGGGCAAAGGGTGCAGTACCACGACCACGAATCCATCGGCAGCGAGTCCACATATCGCGGTGGTGGATATTGTTGGCACAATTGCATCTGATAAGCAAAGTGTGAACAGCAATGACACCATCAAGTCACTGAAAAAAGCCTATGAAAACAGCAACAGTCAGGCGGTGGTGCTAAATATTAATTCTCCGGGTGGTTCACCTGTGCAGTCAGATGAAATCTGGCAAGAAATTCAATATCTGAAAAAACAGCATCAAGGGAAAAAACTCTATGCCGTGATTGGCGATACTGGCGCTTCAGGTGCGTATTACATTGCTTCCGCTGCAGATGAAATTATTGTCAATCCATCAAGTTTGGTGGGTTCAATTGGCGTGATTATGCCAAATTATGGGCTGAGCGGTTTAATGCAGAAGATGGGTGTGGAAGATCGTACTATGACCTCAGGTGAAAATAAAGCCTTATTGTCGATGACGCAACCTGTCGATCCTGCACAGAAAAAGCATGTACAAGCAGTATTGGATAATGTGCATGGTCATTTTATTCAAGCAGTGAAAGATGGACGTGGTGCGAAACTGAAATCACAAGATCCTGCGATTTTCTCTGGTTTATTCTGGACAGGTGAGCAAGCAGTTACACTGGGTATTGCCGATAAAATTGGTAGTCTAAATAGCCTAAAGCGTGACTTAAACCTTGATAAAGCTGTGAACTATACGATTGAACATAGTCCTTTAGACTCTGTACTGGGTCGTATGGGGGCCGCAGTGGGAGAGGGTTTTGCCACTTCAATTTCTCAACAGCTTCAGACTGAGCAAAACGCGAAATTACAATGAAACCACTGATTCATTTTGCACATGCCAATGGTGTGCCATCAAAGGTCTATCAAAAACTCTTTGATTCACTTAAAGATGATTACGATGTGATTGATGTCCCGTTGCTAGGGCCAGATAAGCGTTATCCAATTGATAACCATTGGCATAGCTTAACCCAGCAAGTGATTGACAGTATTGTACGTCAATCGCAAGGCCGTAAAGTCATAGCGTTGGGACATTCTTTAGGTGCGGTCTTGTCTTTTCAAGCAGCATTGCAACGTCCTGAGTTGTTTGAGCAAGTGATTATGCTTGATCCACCTTTAATTATGGGCAAAGCTTCAGTGTTTTTGCATTTTGCTAAAATGTTGAAACTCAAAGCGGTCGATCAAATGTCACCCGCAGCGTTGTCTTTGCGACGTCGTGATCATTGGGAGAGTCGTGCGCATGCTGCAGAATTATTGCGTCCTAAAGGTTTTTACAAAGACTTTGATGCAGACTGTTTTCAGGCCTATATTGATCATGCGTTAACAGAAGACAGTGTGCGTGGTGGGGTAGAGTTGACCATTCCAAAAATGGATGAAGTCAATATCTTCAGAACCAATCCATCGCTTTGGTGGTTGCCGCAGTCTAAGCCGCAAGTGCCAATGCAATTGGTAATTGCAGAAAAAGGGCCATTTTTAAAGCCTGGTTTTCCACAGATTACGTCCAAGAAATTTGGGATACCGTATCAGGTTACGGCAGGCGGGCACATGTTCCCCTTAGAAAAGCCTATAGAGACTGCGCAGCTGATTAAAGACTTAATTCAAGCCCAGCAAACAAAAGCAAGCGTGGTGTAAAAAAGATACTTGTTTGCACCGCGCATAAAAAACGCCTGATAACAGGCGTTTTTTATTTTGTACCCATTAAGCCAATTGCTTAAATACGGCAAAACTGTACTGGTTGCTGTAACAGTTGCTGACGATACATCACGCCTTGTGCGGTGTGTTCAAGGCTACCATTGCAAATCCATTCAACCACTTGTGGGTAAATTAAATGTTCCAATACATGTACGCGATTGGCCAAACTTTCAGGCGTATCATGCAGATTTACCTGTAATACACCTTGTGCAAGTGCTGGGCCTGCATCCAGTTCAGCTGTGACATAATGGACTGTACAGCCATGTAAGGTATCACCAGTATTGAGTACACGTTGATGGGTATGCATGCCCTTATAATGTGGCAAGAGTGAAGGATGGATGTTGAGCATTTTTCCTTCCCAAGCCTGCACAAACTTGGCACTTAAAATTCGCATAAAGCCCGCAAGAACAACTAAATCGACATTCCAAACCAGCAATTGCTGATGCATAACATCATCAAAGGTTTCACGGTCAGGGTATTGCTTATGTTCAATGACTGCGGTTGGAATACCTGCATTTTGCGCACGGGTGAGGGCATAGGCATCAGGCTTATTGGAAATGACCCCAACAATATGCCCTGAAAGATTGGCATCTATCAGGGCTTGTAGGTTACTTCCGCTGCCTGAAACAAGAACAGCTATTTTGATCATGGGTGTTGAATCACGCAAAAATTACGCGAATTTTTTCATCTGCGCCTTCAACAGATTCGGCATTATCTTGAATGCGACCCATTACCCACGCTTTTTCGCCTAAGCTGTTGAGAAGTGCTACAGTTTTGTCTGCATCATTGGCATCTACAGCAACAACCATCCCTACACCACAGTTAAAGGTACGATACATTTCAAACTGTTCTACACCACCTTCGCGTTGTAATAGTTTGAATAGTTCAGGCCATTCCCAAGAAGATTCATCAATCACTGCTTGCGCACCATTTGGCAATACGCGAGGTAAGTTACCAGGTAGGCCGCCACCAGTGATGTGTGCCATAGCATGCACATCTACTTGTTTGCATAATTCAAGCATAGATTTAACATAAATGCGTGTTGGTTCCATGGCAACGTCAGCCAGTGGACGACCATCAACCAATTGAGTTAAATCAACATTTTTTACGTCTAAAATTTTACGAAGTAAAGAGTAACCATTTGAGTGTGCGCCTGAAGATGCAACACCAATTAAAACGTCACCCGCTTTTACTTTAGAGCCATCAATAATTTTGCTTTGCTCAACCACGCCTACACAGAAGCCTGCAAGATCGTAATCTTCACCTTCATACATGCCTGGCATTTCTGCTGTTTCACCACCTACAAGCGCACAACCTGCAAGCTCACAGCCTTTACCAATACCTGTAACAACATTGGCAGCAACGTCTACATTTAAGTGACCTGTTGCATAGTAGTCGAGGAAGAATAAAGGTTCAGCACCACATACCAGCAAATCGTTTACACACATTGCGACTAAGTCTTGACCAATGGTGTCGTGGCGGTTTAGGTTCAACGCTAAACGTAATTTAGTCCCTACACCATCTGTGCCAGATACGAGGACAGGTTCTTCATAACCTTTCGGAATTTTACAAAGTGCGCCAAAGCCACCTAATCCACCCATCACTTCAGGACGAGTAGTACGCTTAGCAACAGATTTGATACGATCGACTAACGCGTCGCCCGCTTCAATATCGACACCAGCATCTTTATAGCTTAAACCAGTGGTAGGGTTAGAAGTTGAGTTGCTCATAATGAAGTCTCCGCATTCGCGGGGCCGATTATACCTGAATATACGAAACTCTTATGTTATTTATGCGCTAAAATGCTATCTTTATTCAAATATTTTAACTTCTATAACGAATAAACTGAAAAAAGGCGAATTTCTATGGTCGATCGTACCTTGCGTCGCATTTTTATCCTGTCTGGGATAGTTCTGCTCCTTTGGGTGCTGTACTTATTAAAACCGGTTGTCATTCCTTTTGTTGTTGCATTTTTCATGGCTTATTTATTTAGCCCATTGGTTGAACAATTTTGCAAAGTCGGTTTGCCACGTTGGCTATCTATCAGTTTGGTTTTTATTGGGATTGGCATCGCGCTGACTTTGGCAGTTTGGTACATCATTCCTTTGGTTTGGAAGCAGTTGATGATTGCGCGTGACAGTATTCCTGTCGGTATTAACTGGATCAATTCGACCTTCTTGCCGTGGGTGTCTTCGACTTTTCATATTGAAGAAATGGAAATTGATACCTCGCACATGAGCAGCATCGTCATGGATTATGTGCAAACCAATTATAGTGCCGATAGTATTCAGGCCATGTTATTGAGTGTTGCACAGTCTGGTCTGAATTTTATTCAAATTGGTGGTACCGTAGTGCTGATTCCAATTATTGCTTTCTATTTTCTACTCGACTGGCAGCGTATGCTCGACAGCCTGCGTCGCTTAATTCCGCGTCCTTATGAGCAAAGCACTTTAGCTGTGGTGCAAGAATGTCACAGTGTATTAGGTGCTTTCGTTAAAGGTCAGTTTTTGGTGATGATCTTGTTGGGCGTCGTTTATGCGACTGGATTGCAACTGATTGGTTTAGAAGTCGGTTTGATTATTGGGATGGTTGCGGGACTTGCTAGTATTATTCCGTATTTAGGTTTCGCTGTAGGGATTGTTGCAGCCATTATTGCCACTTTCCTACAATTTGGCATTGACTGGATGCAATTGGTTTTAGTCCTTGTGGTCTTTATGATTGGACAGGCGGTGGAAGGCTATATTCTACAACCGTTTTTATTGGGTGATAAAATCGGGCTTTCGCCAGTCGCGGTGGTGTTTGCTGTTTTAGCAGGTGCACAACTGGCTGGATTCATGGGTATGTTGATTGCTTTACCAGTAGCAGCAGTGATTGTGGTTTTACTGCGTCATTTACGTGATTTTTACGAAAAAAGTTATTTGTATGGGCAACCTGTGGTGGTGTCGGAAGATGGTGCATCGGGTGACATCAGCATTGATACAGCACAAGTTCATATTGATATTGAGCTTGATCCTCAGTCAGCAAATTCACTGCAACAGACTGAAAAATCAAGTAAGATAAAGCCCTCAGATCAGCAAAACTCCTAGGTGATTACAATTCTATGCGTCAACTGCAGTTAGATATCGAGCCTCAATTAGATGCACGGATCAGTGATTTTTCTGGTCCGGGTTGGGGGCATGTGATTGATGCAGTTCGACAGCTTCATGCAGGATTGGTCAATCGCTTTTATGTCTATGGTGGTGCGGGCACAGGCAAAAGTCATTTATTGTCTGCAATTTGCGATTCCTATTTAGAAATTGGCAAATCAGCTATTAAAGTATCCTTACTTGAATTATTGGATGCCCCAACAGAAGCAATTACCTCTTTAGACCGTTATGATTTGGTTGCTTTAGACGATATTGAAGCGATTAGTGGTGTACCACATTGGCAACGTGCGGTGTTTCACTTAATCAATTACAGCAATGAGGTTGGTGGTCAGTTGGTGTTTTCATCACGTTTTGCACCGATTGAATTAAAGCTTGAATTGCCCGATTTGCAATCACGTTTGACGCAGGCAGTGAGTGTTAAAGTGCCTTCAGGCAGTTTGTATGCAGACCGACAAGCTTTAGTGAGTTCCGTGTTAGAGCGTCGCGGGATTATCATCGACCCACAAATTATTGATTATTTGTTGTTACATGGCCCACAGCAGACCTCGATTTTGCTGCAAAGCCTTGAACAGTTGGTGCAATTACTTAAAGGAGAGAAAACGAAATTAAGTGGAGCAAACCTGCGTCAGATTTATGCTTTAATTGACGAATATCGGTAAAAATTAAAATTACTTGAGAATTTGCGCAAGCTATGCCAAATTATTCGGAAAATAATTCGAAGTTGCAGGGAATTTGCAACTAAAGAAGAAAAAAAACAAAGAAAATTACAAGGAGTACGCTTATGCTCAAGCAGAGCATCGGCATTGGTATGCTGTTTATCGCAGGTCATGCATATAGTAGTAATATCATTGTCACCACCACTGCTGACACCAAAGCAGATGATCAACAATGTTCTTTGCGTGAAGCCATTGAGTATATTAATTTAGGCATGCCCGAAGAAGGCTATTTGGGCTGTGGCGGCAAAAATGCCTCAAGTGTGATTTTATTAGAAAAGAAAGCCGTCTATCAAATTGATACTCAACTTAAAATTACAGAAAACCTTGAAATTAAAACCACCTATGACAGTAGTCTGAATGATAAAACTGCCCCAGGTTTGAATAATGCCACGATTCAGATGCGCGGCAATGAGCGAATTTTCCACATTGAAGATAGCAAGGATCGTTTCTTAAAAGTTTCTTTAAAAGAATTAACTTTACAGGGCTGCGGTGAGGAACGCTGTCGTCAGCAACAAGGTGGTCTGATTTATAATAATGAACATTTAATTTTAGACTATGTGAAACTGAGTCAGGGTGTAGCCAATCAAGGTGGGGCAATTTATAACCTCGCACAAATGACTGACGAGAAGATCCCTGCAGGTTTTATTGAGATCAAAAATAGCTTGCTTGAAGCTAACCAAGCGCAGGAAGGTGGCGTCATTTATACGCAATTCCCACGCTTTGTGATTACAACTTCAGTATTTAAAGGCAACAAAACCATATCAGTTGCTTCAGCCAATCTCTATTCTGCAGCAAGTTTGGCAGATGAAGAAATCAAAGCCTTTCCTAGTATGGGGAATATGATCGTGAGCAGTACTTTTACTGCAAATGAAGGCTATGTCATGAATGTGCTGGATGATATTGGTGTCAATAACATTAGCTTGATTGGTAACAGCCGTGGTGTGTATCTCAACGCACCTTTGGGTAAAGCCTATATTGCCAATAGTGTGATTTTGGGTAATCCACATCCTGTGAGTGTGAATACTGCAGCAAACTGTGTGCAAGCAGGTTCAGATGCAACAAGATTGCAAAATAATTTAGTCGGCGCAGGCTGTGGAGCAGGCGATAGCAACTATCCAAATACGCTATGGACTGCAAATTCGGTGCTTGCAGGTAATCTGCTTGAAGGTGCATGCCAAACCCTCAGTCAAGATAAAACGGCACTCTTTTGTCCATATCAAGTTCCTGAAAACTCATTCTTGGGCTTTATGCGCCCACGCGTATTGCTCAATTATAACAGCCTGAAAGATTCTGTGGTGTTGAATCAGGGGCAATTACAACTGGGGGATAATACGGTAGTCGGTTGTGCTGCTTCAGATCAGCGCGGTAAAAACCGTCAGTCAGATATTACCTTATGTGACCGTGGTGCAATAGAGGTGATGGTTCCTGAAACTATGGGGCTTATAGGTCAAGATATTTTGGCGGGTCAAATTGCTAAAATGTCGGTGAGTGATTTGTTGGGTGATAGTGATTTGGTGCCTAAAGAATTTTGTGATCAAGTCTATCCAAACAATCCGACAGGCCAAGCATGGCAAGCAGGTTGTGTGCAAATTGAGCAACTCGATACACGTTCTAAAGGAAAATTGACCGTAGATGAGTTGGGGAATTTGGTATATACCCCAGATTCTGCTTGGCATGGTGCAGATGTTTTTAAAATTAAATTAGTCACCAGTACCACACGTTTTAACAGCACAACACCTTATATGGAAGTGAAAGTCCAAGTTATTCAAGAACATGAAAATCGTATGGAAAGCGATAAAATAAAAGTTTCTGGCGGTGCATGGAGCGCTTACGGATTAATGGCTTTATTGGGCTTGTTGGGTTTACGCCGTAGAAAAGCATAAAGGATGAATATGAAAAATAATAAAAAAACACTATTAGGGATAATGGTGCTGTCTGCTATGTCGCTTATGGCAGCAGATAATCGTGTGATTCAGGTCACGACCTTTGAAGATCAAAATGGTGAAGACTTAAGCAAATGTTCATTACGTGAAGCGTTAGTTGCGGCCAAGCAGAATATTGCGTTCGGTGGATGTAGCGCAGGCAATACCAACCGTGGTGCAACCGATATGATTCAGTTGCAGGCTGGGGAATATATCTTAAACTCAGAATTACGCCCGCAATCTATGGTGCGTATTTATGGGGCGACAGCGGTCGACTATAACCAAGTAGATCCGATTACCCATCGTTATCCTTCAATTGCACCGTTAAAAACCAGTATTAATGCACAGGGCAATAGCCGTATTATCAATACTTCAGATACCCAAGCCAGCGTGGCGCTATACGATGTCATTCTAAAAAATGGGGATGCCAATGGTGGTGGTAATGCGAACCCTGTAGATGCAGGCAAAGGTGGTGCATTATTTGTGGCAGGCCCACTAGCTGCGAACAATGTCGAAATTCAAAATTCGCATGCAGAACAAGGTGGTGCAATTTACGTTGTTGCTCATCAAGCGGAGCGTCAAGTCAATTTAGAGAATGCTTATATCCATGCGAACCAAGCCAAAGTAGGTAGTGTGTTGGCAATGGATTGTAGTGCCAACTTGGTCAATACACGCTCTATGGTGAAAATTGACCGCAGCAGTATTGTGAAAAATGGTGCTGCAAATAGTCTTAGTACTTTTGATCTTTGCGGCCAACCAGATCTTGCGTTGACTGCCAGTACGATTGCACAAAACCAAGCTGATACCAGCAAAGGTCATATCTTTAACTTAAGTAATGCAGAAAATCATCCGCTTAGCACTTTGTCACAGGTGTATTTGCAAAGTAATACCATTGTTGAAAATAAAGCATTGAGTACTTTGTTTTATGACAATTATCCACGTATTGTCCTCTCTTTTAATATGTTGGCCTTTAACCAAGGTAAATCTTGTCGTTATGCATTCCCTGCGAGCTTAGAGCAGGCGCGCAACATCAACACAATTCGCAATGCCTTATTCGCAATGGGATCAGCGACAGAGCAAGGCGAGTGTGATTTGCCTGAAACAGCAAATAGTTCTTATGATGGTGCTAAAAATTTGGATTTGACAGGGCTTAGCTTTGATCAAGTATTGCAGCCCTTGCAAGAACCATCTGCTTATAATTTATTCCTGCCGTTGTATTATCCAAAACTTGGTTCAGACCCTGCGAAAGATTTGATTGATGTAAACAGCATGGGGTGTAGTGATTATGAACAACGTGGTTTAGCGCGGGTGAGTAATGCAACTTTAACTTTAAATCCTGATGCAAAAAATACCTGTGAAATTGGCTCTGTAGAAGTGATGCGCTTAAATGCAGCCGATATTCAAAGCTTGCGTAATGTCTCTTATGAAAGTTTATTTGCCAATTATCAGCAACAAATTGACCGTATTCAGTCTGCGATAGATCAAAGTAAAGATGCTGCATCTTCGGTCGTTTCTCAATCGCGTACTGATTTGAAAACGATGCAGGATTTGTTGGCGAATACCAAAGCTAAGCAGCAATATCGTGCCATTTATGTTGATCCATTTGCGATGGCATTAAAGCAAGATGAACCAACTGCAGATGGGAAATTTGTTCAGTTAAGACAGCTTAATTCTGACAACTTTAGCATTAGCACTGAAGTATTGGGGATTGGTGCAATTTCGGGTTCAGGTACCACATTTAGCACAGATAAATTGACCCAAGACCCATTATTCAAATGTGAATGGGATGCACAGTTGCAACGGATTGTGATGTATCGATTGAATGATAAAGTCACAGAAGCAACCGATTCAGCGTATTGTAAATACACCATTACCTCAAAATTAGACAGCAATTTGCATTCTTCGGGCTTACTTGAAGGCAAATTTAGCAATATTGCCCCAATTGCAAAAGATGATCGTGTACGACTTGAATATGGTACAGATCTTAAAGTGAGTTTTAATCCATTGCTGAATGATAGCGATGCAGGCGATGGTTCTATCAGCACTCTGAAAGAAAATACCAATAAGCCTGCATTCTATAAAGATAGTACAGAACAAGAATTGGCAATTCGTTTTAAGGAATTGCCTTCAGGTGTGATAATTACGGCAGATCGACAAGCACCTTGTCCTGGGGATTATGCAGGTGAAATTTGTTATGGTGGCAATATTCAGGTTCAAGTACGAAATAGCTTTAGCCCATTTGATTATGAGCTGAAATACACGATTTTCGATCATGAACTGGAATTTTCGCCTGAAGCGACCATTACTTTAGAAAATACAGCGAAAAATACCAATTATGAAGCCAGTGGTGGCGGTGGGGGAAGCTTAGGTTTCTGGGGTATGTTTGGTTTAATCGGATTGGCGTTCTATCGTCAACGTCCAA
Organism: Acinetobacter sp. YH16051; assembly: GCF_013417135.1. Classification (NCBI taxonomy): domain Bacteria; kingdom Pseudomonadati; phylum Pseudomonadota; class Gammaproteobacteria; order Moraxellales; family Moraxellaceae; genus Acinetobacter; species Acinetobacter sp. YH16051. Next base: position 127,315 of record NZ_VPEN01000003.1, read on the forward strand.
GAAAATCGTAATCTACCGACTCTTTATTGCAAAAGCCTCATCTGTTTTACACGATGAGGCTTTTGTTATTGGTGACTTCAAGTACTTTCTATTATCCATGAACAGATAAAATTAGTGACTCATTGCAGGCTGCTGATATTTAAGAATGTATTCCTGACGAATTAAAGGTCGTTGTTCAGGTGTTGCTTGTTGCAAGCGTTGTCCTAATTCACGACGTTCTTGCGTGCTCATTTTTTGCCAAGTTTCACGCATTTTTTGTTTTTCGCTATCAGGCAGTTGAGTAAACCAATCCATCCGCTGCTGTAAAGCTACGCTTTTTTCTGCAGGAATTTCTTTTAAGTTTTGATAGCGCTTAATTAAGGCCAATTGTTCTTCTTCAGAAAGAGTTTCCCAGGTTTCTGAAATTTGCGTATCTGCATCTTTGGAAAAAATCCAAAAACGCTCAAACCCTGCAAAACTGGTTTGTAAAAAACTGAGCGCACAACACGCAATCACAATTCGTTTAGCTGCCATGTGGAACTTTGTCCTCACCCAACACCATTAACATTTCTAAATCTTCCACCATTTGTGGAGAAAGTTTAGGAACAGATACAGCTTGATTCTGCGGCTGTGTGGTCATTTCCATTGAATTTGGCAAGACCACAAAACCTGCAATTGCCGCAGCCAATGCAAAACCTGACATTTTCCAAAGCCCATAGCGCGATGTTTTCTTGTCTTGAATATTGTCCAAGACATGATTCATGACCGCGGCTTTGTCTTGATGGTGGCGAGCCAATCCATCAAGTTTAGATGTCACTTGTTTTAAGAAATCATCTTGTTTCATTCTGATGATCCTCCCAGATACGGATTCATATGTGCCAAACTGTTGCGTAAAGCTTGAATAGCACGGTGATAATGCGTTTTTACACTGCCTTCAGTGCAGTTCATAATTTGTGCGGTGGTTTGCGTATCAAAACCTTCCCAAGCACGTAACATAAAAGCTTGTTGTTGCCGCACAGGAAGCCCCGCAATTGCTGCCTGAATTTCTTCTACAGTCACAGCTTGATCTAAAAACTCTGCAGGATTGAGTGCTTGCTCATCGACAATATCAAGTTGTTCAACATCGTCATCATCTAAACTAATTTTTTTGAACCATGAAAACGGTTGAGCGCGGCGAGCTTCTTTACGACGCCAATCTTGTAATTTGTTATTTAAAATGGTGTAAAACAGGGGATACCATTCCTCTGTGGCTTTGTCAGCATAAGATTTATGCAAGGAAATAAAGGCTTCTTGCACCAAATCCATAGCAATGCCGTGCTGTCCTTGCGTTGCACTTTCCATCATCACTAAGGCACGCCCCGTTACGTCTTGCATGAAATTCTTCAGACGTTGCTCAGCCGTACTCTTAAGAGCACTCAAATTTTCCGAGTGTGACGACTTCGGGTTTAAATCCATAGAGATGGAAAATCCTGTCATTGGATACCCACCATTATTTTTAACATCATATTTTTATAACGCTAAAAACAATGGTTTGGTTGACATTGCAAGTTATTATTTTCAGTCTAATCTATTTTTTTTGCAGGGCTAGTCTTTTTAAAATAAATTAACCATTTACAGACGTTGGCGTACCATTTCAAAGAAACAGATTGAGCCTGCAATTGCCACATTCAAAGATTCCTGTCCACCTGGTTGTGGAATACTTACCGCTTCTGCATGCTGTAAGGCATAATCGGACACACCTTGACCTTCATTGCCTAGAATCCAGACGCAAGCCTTACGCAGATTTTTGGAATAGAGACTTTCTGCATGGTGTGAACTGGTCACATATACAGGAATCTGAAATTGTGCTAAGACATCTTCGAGTTCAATATTTTCAAAGGTATGCAAGCTAAAGTGTGCGCCCATGCCTGCACGTAACACCCGTGGCGACCAAAGTGAGGCAGAACCTTTGGTACAAATAATTTGTTCAATACCTGCTGCTGCTGCAGAGCGCAATAAGGTGCCGACATTACCCGGATCTTGCACATTTTCTAAAATCAGTGTGTCTGCTTTAAAGTCTAAAGCTTGGCTTGAACTTGGCACGTCGACAATGGCTAAACAGGCAAGGGAAGTGCCTAAAGTGCTTAAATCTTTATATAAAGATTCGCCAATGACAAAGACCACGCCTGTGTATTTAGCCAAAATACGCTCATAGTCAGGATGGCTTAGTGCATGTTCGGTGGTAAAAATCGAATTGATTTTTTTATTTTCATGTAACCACGCCAGACACAAATGTGTACCTTCAAGTACCGTTTGTCCCTGTTTTTTGCGATAGTTATTTTGTTCAATTAAACCACGTAAGTGTTTAATTTTCTGGTTATCTTTTGATTCTAAAAAAATCGTAGGCATGCGATAAAATCCACAGCAGTCAGCGAATGGCCGACTGCTGTTGTTAAAAATTATTGATGGTAGCTGCTGACCAAATCGACTTCATTTTTTGAGCCAATGATGACAGGCACACGTTGATGTAGGTCTGTGGGTTGGATGTCTAAAATACGCACACGACCTGTGGTTGCCGCACCGCCTGCTTGTTCCATGAGCATACTCATTGGATTGGCTTCATACATTAAACGTAAACGACCTGCTTTTTTCGGGTCTTTTAAGTCGTATGGATACATGAAAACCCCGCTACGGCAAAGGATACGGTGAATATCGCCCACCATACATGCAACCCAACGCATGTTAAAGTCTTTTTCGCGTGGCCCAGTTTTACCAGCCAAAAGTTCATCAATATAGCGTTTTACAGGTGCTTCCCAATGGCGTTGGTTTGAAGCATTGATCGCGTATTCTTTTGTATCGGCAGCAACTTGAATGTTGTCGGCAGTCACCAAAAACTCTTGGCTTTCTGGGTCAAAGGTAAAGAATACCACGCCTGCACCAACAGTGAGCGCCATCATGGTAGATGGGCCATACAGGACATAACCTGCAGCAACTTGTTGTGTACCTGCTTGCATAAAGTCTGCAGCTTGGGTCACGGCATTTTTTGCAGGTAAAATTGAGAAAATGGTACCCACACACATATTGATGTCGATGTTGCTTGAACCATCCAGTGGGTCAAATAACACTAAATATTGACCATTTTCCTGAGCAGGAGTGAATTCGTCTAATTCTTCCGACGCCAAACCACCCACATTAGGATGTTTTTGTAACGCTTCAATTAAATAATCATTTGAAATAACATCTAATTTCTTTTGTTCTTCGCCTTGTACGTTTTCATTTTGTGCACTGCCTAATACGCCCGCCAATGCACCTTTTTGTAATGTTTGGTCAATTGTTTTGCAAGTATTGGCTATAGTTTCAATTACTTGAGCAAGTTCGGGTGTTAAATTTCCAGTTTGTTGTTGTAGAAATTGGGAAAGGGTGCGGTATGACATGACTGGAAAACTCCGAATGACTGCAAAAATGAGGATAACAATATGCTGCAATAGTTTAGATGAGAACGCGTTAAAAGAAAAATTAAACTCGACTATTTGCTGTGATTTTACCCTTGCAAGTCCTGCAGAAAGTGCTATGTTGATGTGAAGGATTTAATTTGAGATAGGAGCACAGATATGACAACGTTAAAGTTTGATGCGACTCCAACGCCAAGCGAAGGGATTAGTTTAGACGATATTTCTGAGGACAAGATGAAAGCCGCTTGGAAAGATTACGAGTCTAAACCTGAATATAAAAAGTTTAACAAGCATGATTTGATTGAATCTATGCAAACTGCAAAAGCTGATACCGAGTCGGAATAACTGAAGCAAAGCTGTATTTCTGCACTTATCTGTTAGTTTTTAAAATATTCGTTTGCCCAGTTTTTTATGTCATAAAAAAGCGCCCTTGTAATAAAGAGCGCTTTTTTCGTATTGGGGAAACACGTTCTAAACGAGTTTTTCCCAAACAGCAAATTATTATTTCAATAATGGTGGAACAGCTTCGTAGTTAATTTCTACGCGACGGTTTTCTTTCCATGCATTTTCATCATGTCCAGGGTTGACTGGCATTTCTTTACCATAGCTCACTGCTTCAAGCTGACCTGCGTTAACGCCGCTGGTGATTAAGAAGCTCTCAACCGCTTTGGCACGACGCTCGCCTAAAGCCATGTTGTATTCGCGTGTACCGCGTTCATCGGTATGACCTGTAAGCGCTACTTTAGAGTTGGCATTCGCCATTAGAAACTGTGCATGTGCTTGTAGGGTCTGGTAATCATCATTAGATAATTCGCTACTGTCGTAGTCAAAATGCACCACACGCTTTGCCAAGAAAGCTTTGTTGGCTTCGGTTACACCTTTGGCAGATGCACCTGCAAGGTTTTGTGCATTTAAAGCTGCATCTTCACTCAAACCTTGGGTGTTGACTGTAGTTGCACCGTTTGGTGTTTGACCTGCTTGTAAGTCAGTTGTTGGTTTGCGGTTTGCACAACCTGTCATCACTAAAGCTGATGCCAAAACAGGGAGTACCAATAATTTAACTGCGTTCATCCTCATCTCCATGAAGCTTGATTTTTGGTTTTAAAACAGAACTGAAAAGTGTTTACCTTGCGGATACTCATTATTTTGGCGCCCACGCAGGTTCACGCACTTCACCTTGTTCACTTGGTAAGTTCATGCGGAAGCGACCGTCTAAAGACATAATTGACAATAAGCCACGTGCGCCTTCGCGCGTTGCATACACCACCATTTGCCCATTTGGTGAGAAGCTTGGCGACTCATCCAAACTGGTTGGGGTTAAAATATTGGTGATATTGGTGTTGATGTCTTGAATTGCGACTTTGTAATTACTGCCACTTGGGCGATGCACCAATGCCAGTTTACGACCATCGGCACTGAGCGTACCACGTGCGTTAAATGCACCGCGGAAGGTTAGGCGTTTGCTGCTGCCTGTGGCAAAGTCATAACGATAAATTTGTGCGGAACCACCACGATCTGAAGTGTAAATAAATGATTTACCATCTGGTGCATAACGTGCTTCGGTATCAATCGCACTGTCATTGGTCATGCGTCGCAGTTCACGGGTGCTTAAATTCATTTGATAAATTTCTGGATTGCCATGCATGGATGCGGTAAACAACATGCTTTGACCATCTGGTGAGAAGCTTGGAGCACCATTTAAACCACGGAAACTGGCTAATTTTTCACGCTGACCTGTCGCCAAATCTTGCACATAAATAGCAGGGCGTTTGGTTTCAAACGACACATAGGCAATTTTTTTGGCATCTGGTGTCCACGCAGGCGATAAAATAGGATCACGCGAAGTCAAAATAGTTTTAGGCTGTTCACCATCAGTATCGGCAATTTGCAGCGTATAGCGTTGCTCAGGCGTTGCAGGGTTGCGCAGTACATAAGCAATGCGTCCGCTAAAGTCACCTTTAATGCCCGTGAGTGCTTCATAAATGGCATCACTGATCATGTGTGCAGCAGAACGTACCCGTGACGCAGGAACGCTTAATAATTCATTCAATAAGTATTGCTGTTTTTGCACATCATAAAGTTGGTAATGAACTTCATAACCGCCTTCTGCAGTGGCTTTGACATTTCCTGTCACCACATAAGGTACACCTGCGGCTTGCCATGCAGCTGCATTTGGATTGTTCATGCTTGCAGTTGCAGCAAGGTTTTTAGATGAACTGGTGAATTTGCCTGAACGGTTTAAATCGTTTTCTACAATAGGATAAATACTTTGATCATTGCCAAACGGCACAATGGCAATTTTAGGTGCTTCTTCTGGTGCTTTGGCAATTTCTAAATGCAGTTGTGCAAAAGATTGTGTGCTTAAAACTGGACTAAGCGCAGTTAAAATAGCAAGACAAAGTAGGTGTTTACGCGTTGTTTCCATCATTCGCTATTTTCTCAAATCAACATAACTTTTTTGGATGTAATTGTGGTACATAATGGCATGCTTTGGTAGGAATGAAAGCATGAATTTATAATAAAACTGTTATAACACTGTGAAAATTTAAATTTATTTATACTCGTAAATATTTTGAGAAGGAGTTAGCCAAATAGATGTTATTCGGCTAACTGGTAACTTATTGCGCTGTAAAGGTAGAGGTGAAGCTACGTGCTTCGCGTCGTGCATCTGGGTCTGATGGCATCGGATAAGGTGCGGCAGCACGAACAGCAGCTTCTACACTGGCTTTCATATCAGGATCGCTAGAATTAACCACGACAGATTGAACAGCGCCACTGTCACTTAAAGTTACACGGGCAGTTGCACGTTGACCTGAAGAACCTGCTGGGGTATCCCATGCTCGTCTAATTTTATTTTCAAAATCTCGTTTAGCTGTGGATGCAATGCGTCGTACTTCGGCCTTTTTCTGAGCGGCTTCTTCTGCAGCTTTTTTGGCAGCTGAAGCTTTAGCTTCAGCGTCGGCACGCGCCTTCGCTTCGGCATCAGCTTTGGCTTTTGCATCTGCGTCAGCTTTACGTTTTGCATCAGCATCTGCCTTGGCTTTTGCATCTGCGTCAGCTTTACGTTTTGCATCGGCATCAGCTTTGGCTTTTGCATCTGCTGCAGCTTTACGTTTTGCATCGGCATCAGCTTTGGCTTTTGCATCTGCGTCAGCTTTACGTTTTGCTTCGGCATCTGCTTTGGCTTTTGCGTCTGCAGCAGCTTTACGTTTTGCCTCAGCATCCGCCTTGGCTTTTGCATCTGCTTCAGCTTTGCGTTTTGCTGCTGCATTGGCTTCGAGTTGACGTCTTTCTGCCGCTTCTGCTTTTTTCAGGGCTTCGGCTTCTTTACGACGTACAGTATCTGCTTCAGCACGTGCTTTGGCATCGGCTTGGGCTTTTGCTTTGGCGTCAGCTTCTTGTTGAGCACGTTTTTCAGCGCGTGCTTGTTGTGCTTTTAAGCGTTCAGCTTCTAATTTTTGTCGCTCTGCAATTTGTTTGGCTTCGGCAGCTTGTCGTTCTGCGCGTGCTTGAGCCTCTGCCGCTTGAGCTGCTTTTTGTGTATCCACTTGAGGAGCGGGTGGTGTAGGAGTCGCTGCATGTGTCGGAATGACAGGGGCAGGTTCAAGCGCAGGTTCAGCAGTTTGAGTAATTTGCTCTGCTACATTTTCATGTGTGGTTTCAGCAGATTCAGTTTCTAATAAGGGTTTTAAATCTTCGGGTTTTATTAATACCGTTTTAATGGGTTTAGGTGGCTCGGGTGCTTTACTCATGCCCAAATAAAGCAAGCCAACCACTGCGACAAGGTGGACACCTACAGTGAACCCAATCGCGATAGCTTTTTGTTGAAAAGGTGGCTTTTTAAAATCTTTCATAAATTACTTTAAAGGCTCGGTCAGCAATCCAACTTGGGTTAAACCTGTGTTTTGAAGTGTGTTCATCAGTGACATAACTTCACCATAAGAGCGTGATTTGTCGCCTTCAATAATTACTCTAAACTCTTTATTTTCAGTCTTAGCCTGTTCCTGAGCTTGAGTGAGTATTGTTGTAAGTTCTTCAAGTGAAATAGGTTGGTTAGAACCAACATCTTTATATTTTAACGAGTATCGTCCATCTTTATCTAAAGTTACCAAAGCAGGGGCATCTTTCGATTCAATTGGGTTGCCATTGGCTTGTGGTAAATCGACTTGAATCCCACTGGTAATCATTGGTGCAGTGACCATAAAAATCACCAATAACACCAACATGACATCAATATAAGGCACTACATTCATGTCACTTTTGAGTGGTTTCTTAATGCGCTCGAAGCGTCCTGAGCGTTGAATGGCCATTAGTCGTGATCCTGAGTATTGCCTAAAGATTGACGTTGTAATAAAGCCACCATTTCTTCGGCAAATAAAGCACGATCAGAATAAACCGCTTCACCTTTGGCGGTGTAATGGTTAAAAGCAAGTACTGCAGGAATAGCGGCAAATAAACCAATGGCTGTGGCAATCAGGGCTTCGGCAATCCCAGGTGCGACTGTTGCTAATGTGACTTGATCGACATCTGCCAGTCCAATAAAGGCATTCATAATACCCCAGACGGTACCAAATAAACCCACGTATGGCGCAACCGAACCAATGCTGGCCAATGCACCTAAGCCTTGTTCAAGTTGGGCTTGGTCGCGACTTAAACCGACACGTAAGATACGCTCTGTGCCTTCAATGGTTTGTGAAGCATGCGCTTGGCGCTTTTTCAGTTTTAAAAACTCACCTAAGCCTTGATAAAAAATATCTTCTAAACCGACACGTTTTGAATTGAGCTGTGCGTTGTTGTAAAGCGTATTCAGTTCTGCACCAGACCAGAAGATTTTCTGGAAATGCTGATCCTCTGCCTGTGCTTTTTTATAGCTCATGTGTAACTTGGCAATCAGATACCAGCTGTATAATGATGCTAAAAGTAGCGACAGCATTACCAGCTGAACAACAGGACTAGCTTGTAAAATAAGATCTGATACTTGAAGAGATGATTCGAGTTGTGTTGCCATAGTTACTACATGTGCCAATTCATTTTTTTAATCTTGTCCTAATTCTTTCAGAATAAGGCTACGAATTTCATCTGGCAGACGACGTGGTTTCATATCTGAACCAAGACAGGCCAATTCAACCTCGCCAGATGCAAGCATGATTTCACCACGATAAATATTTTGTTGCAATACAAATGATGACGCTTTACACGAAACTACACTTGCTGTAACAGTAATTAGGTCATCCATTAAGATTGGACGTGAATATTTCACGTTAATTTTATGCACGACAAAGTTGTAATCTTGTTGATGCCAATAATGATCAACACCCGATGCACGAAGCCATTCGGTACGGGTACGTTCCATAAAGCGAATATGGTTGGCGTGGTAAACAATGCCGCCTGCATCAGTATCTTCCATATAGATACGAATTTTAAATTCAAATTTATTCGCCATGATGATGTTCCGCTTCAATGTTGCAAAGTTGTTTGATAAGCAATACTTATAGCTTACGCCGTGTCTGTGAAATTGACGTGAATCGGGGCTATAAGTCAAGCTGTGTATAGCGTGGCAGTTTATCATTCTCAACGCTTCGTCCAATGGCACAAGATTTCAAACATGCTTTTAAGTTAAAATTAGCTGCCTGCCTGATACATGCAGATGATCCACCCCAATGAGCAGCACATGAGCCGTTTAGTTAAATTTTTTGTGGTAATTGCCATATTGTATTTGTTGTGGATGACGCTGTTCCAGCCAGATGGAGGAATTGCGGATAGCACAACCTATCAGTCATCGCAGCAAGTGCATCAATTTAAAGACTATACCATTCAAGCTTTGGAAACCTATGAAGGTGAGTTTCGGGTATTGTCACGTGAAAATTATAATTTTGGACGTGAAGCCGAACTTAGCCCTGTCGATTTTGCTTTGGGATGGGGCGAAATGGCCAAGCCTGAAGTGTATAAACAGTTGTCTATTCGTCAAAGCAACCGTTGGTATCATTGGCGTTATGAACAAGCACCACCGATTCCTGTGCAAGAGATTGCAAGTTTGAGCGCTAATACGCATTTAATTCCTGCCACACCCGCGATTGCGACACAGTTAAAACAGATTGATGAAGATGATTTGATTTATTTGAAAGGTAAATTGGTTGAAGTTACTGCCGCAGATGGGTGGCAGTGGCGCAGTTCTTTAAGCCGTCATGATACAGGGGCGGGCGCGTGTGAATTAATGCTTGTTGAAGATGTGCGTATTATTGAAAATTAGGGTCTATCTACAGACCCAATTGACCTAAATATTTAATAACTTAAAGGGAGATAGCTCCCTTCAAGCTATTTTTTCCTTTGAGCTATTTTTCTTTTGGCTCTGGCGGTGTCATCCCAAATTGTAAATACGCCATATTGGTCGCAATACGCCCGCGAGCGGTTCGCATTACATAACCTTGTTGAATTAGGTATGGTTCAATTACATCTTCCAAAGTGCCAGAGTCTTCAGCCATAGCAGCGGCCAAAGCTTCCACACCTGCAGGCCCACCATCAAAACGCTCTAATAACATTGATAAATAACGACGGTCTAAGGTATCTAAACCATCTTTATCGACATTCAGCATATCTAGCGCACGTTGTGCCATCTCTTGCGTGACTTCACCTGTGCCTTTGACCTGCGCATAGTCACGAACGCGACGCAATAATCGGTTGGCAATACGTGGTGTACCGCGCGAACGACGAGCGACTTCATTGGCTCCTGCATCGGTCATTGGCACATCCATTAAACTCGCCGAGCGTTTGACAATATGGGTCAAATCTTCAACCGAATAAAATTCCAAACGCTGCACAATACCAAAACGGTCACGTAACGGTGAGGTGAGTAAGCCTGCACGTGTGGTAGCGGCGACAAGGGTAAATGGTGGCAAGTCCAGTTTAATGGAGCGTGCTGCAGGCCCTTCACCAATCATGATGTCCAGTTGATAATCTTCCATCGCTGGATACAAAATTTCTTCAATCACAGGTGAAAGACGGTGAATTTCATCAATAAATAACACATCGCCTTCTTCAAGATTGGTCAGCATGGCGGCTAAATCGCCTGCGCGCTCTAAGACAGGCCCTGAAGTAGATTTAAGATTGCCGCCCATTTCACGGGCAATAATATTGGCGAGTGTGGTTTTACCTAAACCTGGTGGTCCAAAAATCAGGGTGTGGTCCAATGCTTCTGCGCGTCCACGGGCTGCACCAATGAAAATTTCCATTTGTTCACGCACTACAGGTTGCCCAATATAGTCATCGAGTGAAGTGGGGCGAATGGCGCGATCAATTTGATCTTCGGGTTTTTCAGAACCACTGATTAGACGGTCTTGCATATCGTGTTAACTAATCTCTTGAGCTGGGCATTTTGATGCTGCATGCACAGCCTCAAAGTATGAGTTGCGTTTAAATGCCTTTGCGAAGGCATGATTTTACTTTTGAAAGATCAAAAGTAACAAAAATCTTATGTTGAGTTGAGGGTATATCCCTATACCCCAACTCAACGGGCGACATCCATGTCGCCAGTCATGTATCCAATATTGGAAAGATGAACTTACGCTAGGTTTGTTGGCATCTTTTATTTATTCATCGACTTTAATGCTGCACGGATAATATCACTGGCTTCGGTAAAATCGGCCTTGACTGCATTAATCAGTTTTTGTGCTTCGGCAGGTTTATAACCTAAAGACTGTAAAGCGGCTTCGGCTTCGGCAACAGCAGAATTGCCCGTAAAATGGATTTGAGTCGCAGTGGAATTGCTGCTGCTGACTTCGTTGGACATGGCTTTAAAGCGATCACGCAATTCAATCATCAGGCGTTCAGCGGTTTTTTTGCCCACACCTGGCACTTTAATCAGGGTGTTAATATCTTCATGTTCTACGGTGTGAATCAGTAACTCGACACTCAAGGTCGATAAAATACCCAGCGCCATTTTCGGGCCGACACCATTGACTTTGAGTAAGGTACGGAAAATGGTTTTTTCTTGGGCTTCTAAAAAGCCATACAACAATTGAGCATCTTCACGCACAGCTAAATGCGTCCACAGGGTAATTTTATGCCCTTTTTGTAATTGGCAAAATGTGGTGAGTGGCGTGTCAATTTCATAGCCCACACCATTCACGTTCAGTAACACGGTTGGTGCTTCTAAAGCCAATACTTCGCCAATAAGACATCCGATCATATTTGTGATTCACTGATTAATTTAAAATAAGTTGCTGTTCGCATAGTAGAGTGCATTTTCACAAAAGGCAAAATCTGCGCTTAAATCCTACTTCTATTTATATACAAGTATTGATATGCAAATTATTCATTACAGCAAGCCGACCTTATTGCCTTGTAATTCTTGCGATAAGTTATAGGCTTGGTGATCTGAAAACTTAGAGATAATATCCAAGACTTGCATAATATTGTCATAGTGATTATGCGCAAAATCTGCCCCTGAGCGTTGCAAGATTGACATTAAACGCTGCTCTTTAAAACTTAGGGTTTTATGTGGCGTGGTGAGTGGAATAAACGCATCCAAAATGTTTTGTAAACTTTGATGCGCAATAATTTCCAGCCCTGCCTTTTGTGGATGCTCGAAAATTTTCTCACGGGCTAAGTCTTTGGCGCGATTAATACCAATTTCAATATCTGCCGAGCAATATTGTAAAAGACTGCCTTTGAGCTGTCCCATTAGAATTTCCAAATGGTGTTTGGCAAACGCTGTGGTGACTTCATCGACCAAACGTTTCATGACCCGACCACGCAAAGCGGCAATTTTTTGTTGCCATGTGGTACGTGCCATCGCCAGTTCTGCTGGAATACCGTAGTCACCAATCAAGTTTAAAAAGATCAGTTCAACTTCTTCATAGCTGAGCATGTTTAAGATAATGCCATCTTCCAAATCAATTAAGGCATAGCAAATATCATCTGCTGCTTCCAATAAATATGTCAGTGGATGACGGCAATAGTGATAATCGCCCAATTGAATCAGACCAAGCTGTTCTGCAATTTGTTTGAGAATTTCTTTTTCGGCTTGGTAACAACCAAACTTATCACGTTGATTGGCAGGGCGGTTGCCTTGTTCGGCAATGGTTTTGGAGAGCCATGGATATTTTAAATAAGCGCCTAAAGTGGCATAGGTTAAACGCATGCCGCCATCATTTGGATGATAGTCAATTTTGGTGAGTAGACGTAAACCTTGTGCATTGCCTTCAAACTGACGGACATCAGCTTCTTCTTCATCGCTGAGTTTGGCGAGGAAATTGCCGTGTGAAGCATCATCAAACCATTCACGAATGGCATATTCGCCTGCATGCCCGAAAGGTGGATTACCAATATCATGTGCCAAGCAAGCAGCTTGAATAATCGCACCGACATCGGCAGGGGAAATCCACATAGGCAAGTGGTCTCTAATTTTTTCTGCAGCCAACATCCCTAATGAACGTCCAATACAAGACACTTCTAAAGAATGGGTTAGGCGAGTGTGAATACCATCGTGTTGAGTCAATGGATGGACTTGGGTTTTACGGTTTAACTGTCTAAAACTTTGCGAAAAAATAATACGGTCATAATCTTTATGAAAAGGGCTGCGCGCCTGTTCTGTACTTTGTTTTTTACTACCAATTCGAACTGTGGAAAGCAGTTCTAACCAACGCATTTGAGTCATTTATCATTATTCACTATGTGCTTGTTTTGCATCATGCCAAAAAAATGACAAAAGCTCTAGGGGCGTGCGACATGGCTTGTCTTTTTAAATCTAAATTTATACAAAATGGGGGATAAGTTTGTGGCGAAGCGTACTTTAAATTTTTTTTTGGGGCTATATAAATTGAGGATTGGATGATGCGTATAGGTTGCCAAAATAGCAACAATGCTCAAATTTTTATGCTAATTTCTAATTAATTGTGAAATGGATAGCGAAGCTTAAATATGCTCAAACTGATTTATTATGTGCCTGAATCTCATCTTGAAGAAACCAAACTGGCTATTTTTGCAGCGGGTGCAGGTGGAATTGGCAATTATGAACATTGTGCATGGCAGGTTTTAGGCACAGGGCAATTTAAACCTGTCAAAGGAGCAAATCCGTTTGTTGGCGAGTTAGATGCTTTGGAACACGTTGCCGAGTGGCGCGTGGAAACTATTGTACCTGAGCAAAATGCTCAGGCAGTCGCAAAAGCGCTCAAGGCAAGTCATCCTTACGAAGAGCCTGCCTTTGAGTTTATGCAACTTTTAGATATTAATTTTTAAAGACTTAAATACCAATTTTTAAAGAAAAATAGAATTGCACTATCACTCATATATGGATTGGGGCAAATATAAGTTGCGTAGATAGAGTTTACTTTTCACGGGCGAAAAGTAACAAAAGCCCTCTGTTAGACTGATGGTACGTCCTGTACCACAGTCTAACGGGCGACATCCTTGTCGCCTTATCACGAGTCAAAATGTGGCTAGGTTTTAAAAATACAGTTGAAATATTAGGGTCTGTTGACACTTCATCTATGTTTGCGACGTGAGAGATATATCTCGCAAGGTTTTTTAGCTGCTATAAGGCATGGGGCAGGAAATTTAGTTATTCTAAATGACTGACTCATAACGCAATAGCAGCAAAAAATATGCTCGTCCCCTTGCGCAGCAAACAAAGCAGCGCTTTGTTCTTGCTCATGTGGCTAAAACTTTCTCAGATTACGTTATGAAACTTGGCAATAGTCTCGCTATTCCTTGCGTTTCATGCCTAATCTGCTCAGTTTTAGCCTACAGCGCAAGCCATTTATGAAATGTTAACAGCCCCTAGACTTTCTGAATAAATAGGTCACGGTCAAAACGGTATTGCGGGAAAAAGACACCATCTTCGGCACGTTCACCTGCAGCAATCACCATCACTGGAAATTGTTGATCATTCAGTTTTAAGAGTTTGCGTACCATCGGCTCATCAAAACCTTCCATCATACAGCTATCAAAACCGTGTGCGCGAAGGGCTAAGACCATATTTTCACAGGCGAGTGCTGTAGTTTTACTTGCCCAAAGTTTGGCATCTGCAGGGTTAAACGCAGTTACAGGTAATTGTTTATCTAAACTACGTGCAATTTTGAAAGCGACTTTCTTAAAGTTACCTACTGCGTTTAAATAGCCAGTCATGTAGTTATAAGGAATAAACTTGTAATATTTTTTGACTGCAGCAGGTGCTTCAGGAAAAGGGAACTCGCTGATATTCTTTTTTGCCATTTCATCAACACGGTCTGTACGTGCAATACACACGATTAGCTCTGCTGCAGTACGAGCAGCGAGTTGTCCTAAGCAGGCTTTAACCAGTTGTTTTTTCTTGGCAGGATTTTGCACCACGACAAAAGTCCACGGTTGTAAATTAGATGAGTTTGGAGCCAATAAAGCCATATCTAAACAATCATCCAATACTTCTGCAGGAATGGCTTTGTCGGTAAATTTACGCACCGAACGACGGCTTTGAATGACTTTTTTAAAGTTTTCTACATCAATATCTTGTGGTGCAGGTTCAAAATAACGTTCTTTTTTTTCAGCTTTAACATCGGTTGGATTTGGATTAGACATTACAATTTTCCTCAATTTTTTAATGATTGACAGCACATTGCAGAATATGGGGGCGAATAAAGAAAAAACCACATTCAGCCAAAATGAATGTGGTTTTAAAACATCTAGTTCACTTGAAATGGGTGTAAGTACATTTCAGCTAAACAGCGCTTAATTAAATTGGCTGAAATCAGGTTTACGTTTTTGCATAAAGGCCTGCACCGCTTCCATCATTTCTGCTGAGCCGACACGTTGCATAAAAATCTCTGCTTCATGGTCAATCCACGCCACAATTTCATTGACATTATGTTTCATGAGGGCTTTAGATTGTTTAAGTGATGCCAATGGTAAAGCTGCCAATTGTGCTGCTTTTTGTTGCGCCGTTGCATAGACATCGGTTTCAATGCTATTAACTAAATTTGCCGATAATGCCGTTTCGCTATTGAATTTTTGTGCAGTTAGCAACAGTTCAGCCGCTTTGTGATAGCCTGCTTGTTCTACTAGAAGTTTGCTTGATGCACCTTCAGGCGATAAGCCCAAGCTCACAAATGGAATTTGGAATAGGGCAGTATTGTCGCTATATACCAAATCTGCATGTAATAGAATTGTGACACCAATGCCAATTGCCACCCCACGTACAGCTGCAATCAGCGGTTTAGAAAACTTAGCTGCAGATTTTAATAAGATGAATGGAGGGCCTTCGGCAGCAGGTAGTTGTCCTTTAAGTGCAGCAGACTTCATAAAGTCATGCATGTCATTGCCAGCACTAAAATCTGCATCTGTGCCACGTAAAATTACACAACGTACTGCGTTGGACTGATCTGCTTCATCTAAGGCTTGTGCAATCCACAAATATAATTCACCATACAGCGCGTTTTTTGCTTCTGGTCGGTTGATGGCTAAAGTCAGTACGCCATTGTCTAAATTCGCATTCAAATGTGGGTGAGGTTGTTGAATACAGCTCAGTGTCATCGTACTATCCTTGCTTTGATTGGTTTGAATTTATGGCTCATTATGTCGCAAATTCGCAGCGCTGGCACAACTCATGAGTTCATAAAAAGTTAGTGAATGATGAGATTTGCGTTCCTAATTCAATGTGAAATTTATTTAGAATTTGGGGTTGTTCATTTAAAAAATGAATAAGCAAGGCGGAATCTTAACGTCTATTAATTCTATTTTAGGATTAACCTTCGGTTCGACCTACTTTTGTTTTGGCAAAAGTAGGCAAAACCATTTGTCATCCACGAAACCTGCCCAATTATTGTTTTTGATTTATTATCTTGCAAAAACAATAATGAGTTGATACCACGCAGGTTGTGGATGACATTTCCGCGTATCAGATAGCATCATGTTGTTATCAAAATTAGGATTGGCGTATTTATTATGCAATATACGTTTGATTATTTGGTTTTCATTGGCCGCTTTCAGCCATTTCATTTGGCGCATTTGCAAACCATTCAAATTGCGTTATCACGTAGTCATTATGTGATTTTGGCATTAGGTTCTGCACAAAATGAGCGCAATTTAAAAAATCCGTTTTTAGCCAAAGAACGTGAGCAGATGATTTTGTCTAACTTTTCACCTGAGATGCAAGAACGGATTAAGTTTGTGCATGTCGTAGATGTCTACAATGATGAAAAATGGCAAAAACTAGTCAAATCTTTAGTCGGTGAATTGATTCAACCGCAAGATCGTGTTGGTTTAATTGGGCATTTTAAAGATGACTCGTCTTATTATTTAAAGTTTTTCCCTGAATGGGAGATGGTAGAATTAGACAGCTTGCAAGATGCCATGTCTGCTACGCCTGCACGTGAGGCTTATTATCGTGGGGAAATACAGCCTAATTTTTTCCCGCAAGGCACAATTGATTTCTTAACCGCATTTCAAAACACGGAAATTTATCGTCAATTACAAGACAAATACCAGCAGCAGGACAGCAGTAATTTGACGGAGTAATCCAGTTTTTAAATGAAAAAGGATGATTGAAAAAGCTTTCAATCATCCAGAACATTGTGTTTTTTTAGAGGCTGAAAATTAAGCCTGTAAAGCGGTTAAATCCGCAAGCACTTGCTCGGCATGTCCTGCAGCTTTGACTTTACGATATTCTTTCAGTAATTGACCTTGATGGAAAATAAAAGTAGAGCGTTCAATGCCCATAACTTTTTTGCCATACATATTTTTTTCTTTAATCACATCAAACAACTGACACAATACTTCTTCTTTATCGCTAATCAAGTTGATGCCTAAAGATTGTTTTTCGGTAAAGTTTTGATGGGCTTTGACTGAGTCGCGCGAAATGCCAATGATGGTGGTATTAAGCGCATCAAATTGTGGCTTTAGCGCAGTAAAATCGACAGCTTGTGTGGTGCAGCCTGGGGTAGAATCTTTCGGGTAAAAATACACCACTAACCAATCTGTACCAAGTTCGGTTAAATTGACTTCGCCTGTGGTTGCAGGAAAAGCTTGATTTGGTAATTGAATTGTCGTGCTCATATTTTTCTCCAAAATCATGCACATAAAAAACTAGCCACATAAAGTGGCTAGTTGAAATTGTTAAGAAAAATTATTTTTTCTCAGCCGCTTTCATTGCTTCTTCAGTTAAGGTTTTTAATTTACCTGTAAGCTGAGGACCAAAACAAGTTTGCAAATCTTTATTTTGCTTTTGTACAAAAGCTAAAGTCGCAGGGCTCTTTTTCTGGTTAATTGCGCTTTGAATTTCCCATTTTTGAGCGTTGGTTAATTTACCATCTGCTTCTACTGCACAAGTACAATATTTGCTTACTTCAGCTGTAGTCAGTTTTTTGCCTTTTGCAGTTTCTTCTTTACAAACATTAATTAAAGCTGCTTTTACATTGGTGCTTTTATATGCTTGTTGCAACTTGTCATTATTTGCGTGTGTCGTTGTTGCGAATAATGCAGCAACAGACATAATCGCAGAAACTATAATGTTTGATTTTAAATTTTTCATACACTTTACCTTGTTATGACGGTATATAACGCGTTGGGTCTGCAACACCGGCATCGGCAAAACCTTGTTTGCGTAAGCGACAGCTGTCACATTTACCACAAGCACGTCCTTGGTCATCTGCTTGGTAGCAAGAAACCGTTTGACTATAGTCTACGCCATGTTCAATACCTAAGCGAATAATATTTGCTTTGGATAAATGTAACAAAGGTGTCTCAAATTTTAACGGTTTGCCTTCTACGCCAACTTTGGTTGCCAAGCGTGCCATATTGGCAAAAGCATCAATAAATTCAGGACGACAGTCAGGATAGCCCGAATAATCTACCGCATTAATACCAATCACAATTGCTTCTGCATCAAAAACTTCGGCAGCTGCCAAAGCATAAGACAGGAAGATGGTATTACGCGCAGGCACATAAGTCACAGGAATACCTTCTTGCTCATGATCAGGTACTTCAATGCTGTGATCGGTCAGGGCAGAACCGCCCAAGTTGCCTAAATCAATATTAATCACACGATGCTCAATGCCTGCATTTTTAGTCAAGGCACGTGCAGCATCTAGCTCTGTAGTCGAGCGTTGACCATACATAAAACTAAGTGCAATACATTCATAACGCGCTTGTGCCCATGCCAAACACGTGGTTGAGTCTAATCCACCAGATAACAATACAATGGCACGAGGGCGCATAATTGAACTCCAAATTTTAAAATATAGCGATAGAACTTGAGCAAAAGTGTGAAGATTGACGTCAATACGAATGGGGATTCGTGAGGAGATTAACGACCTGTTTCATCATTCCAAAGCAATTTATGTAATTGCAATTGGAAACGAACAGGGAGATGGTCGGCTAAAATCCACTGTGCCAAATCACGTGCAAGTTGTGGCAAGGCGACTGCACCTTTTTCGACAGCAAATGCAGGGGAGAACCACACTGTATCGACTTTTTTATGCAACTGATATTGCTCAACTTGCTGCTTCGCCCAAAGATAATCGTCATGATTGCAAATCACAAATTTGATTTGATCATGTGGGTTTAAAAAATCTAAATTTGATAATAAGTTGCGTGACATTTCACCCGATGCAGGGGTTTTTAAATCCAGCACCTTCGACACACGGTTATCCACTTTAGAAATATCTAAAGCTCCACTGGTTTCCAAAGACACTTCACAACCTAAATCTGCCAAGCGTTGCATGAGTGGCAGTGCATTCGGTTGAGCCAGAGGTTCACCGCCCGTCACACATACATACGGTGTTTTAAATTCTAGCGTGGTTTGGATGATGTCATCTAAA
This sequence comes from Acinetobacter sp. YH16051, assembly GCF_013417135.1. NCBI lineage: Bacteria > Pseudomonadati > Pseudomonadota > Gammaproteobacteria > Moraxellales > Moraxellaceae > Acinetobacter > Acinetobacter sp. YH16051. Next base: position 146,513 of record NZ_VPEN01000003.1, read on the forward strand.
GATTGACGTTCGCCACCTTCAAAAGAATAAGTGGTATCACAGTAATGGCAACGCAATGGACAACCCGTTAAACGAATAAACACGGTTGGCAAGCCCGATGTATTGGCTTCGCCCTGCAATGAATAGAAAATCTCCGTGATGCGTAAACCCGCAGACGGATCAGAAACAGGAATAGCGGAAGATCGGAGGGTATTCATAAAATTCATCACAGTATGTAAAAAAACAAAAATCCCTACGGTCATTGCTGGCCGTAGAGATGGAGAAAACTAAAAAAAGTTTAGTCTTCGCGTAATAAGTCGTTCAAACTGGTTTTTGCACGGGTTTTCGCATCTACTTTCTTCACAATGATAGCAGCATACAAGCTATAAGTGCCACATTTAGAAGGCAGGTTGCCAGAAACTACCACCGAACCTGCAGGTACACGACCATAATGGATTTCGCCAGTTTCACGGTCATAAATTTTGGTCGATTGACCAATATAAACGCCCATAGAAATGACAGAACCTTCTTCCACAATCACGCCTTCAACAATTTCAGAACGTGCGCCAATGAAGCAGTTGTCTTCAATAATAGTTGGGTTTGCTTGAAGTGGCTCAAGTACACCACCAATACCTACACCACCCGATAAATGCACGTTTTTACCAATTTGTGCACATGAACCTACAGTTGCCCATGTATCAACCATGGTGCCTTCATCTACATAAGCGCCAATATTGACATAAGATGGCATTAACACCACATTTTTGGCTTGGAATGAACCTTTACGTGCAACTGCTGGCGGTACAACACGCACACCTGCTTGTTTGAATTGCTCGTCAGTCCAACCTGTAAATTTCGTGTCTACTTTGTCGTAGAAACGCAAATCGCAAGATTCAATTGGCTTGTTATCATTGAGTTTAAAAGATAACAAAACTGCCTTTTTTAACCATTGGTGAACGATCCACTCACCATTAATTATTTCAGCAACGCGTAATGTGCCGTTATCTAAACCTGCAATTGCTTGTTCAACTGCCTGACGAATTTCAGCGGGACAATCTGCAGCGCTGAAATTAGCGCGGTCTTCAAATGCTTGTTCAATGATTGTTGAAAGCTGAGACATCGATGTTCTTACCAGAAAAAAATTTTCCAAAGATTTTACACTATATTGAGTGAGGAATAGATAAAAATTGGAGTTGATTGCAGTTTATCCTTGGCAAGATAAAACAAGTCAAGTTGAGCGCTAAATTGTTGAAGTTTTGAAAATAAATGCTTTTGCAATAAACAATAAAAATAAATTTGTATCAAAAAATAACAAAAACGGGGTGAATTTTGCATAAAAGCTGAGCGGAACATGCTCTATAGTTTTCTCATGACAAAACGAATGAAAATTCAAAAAGTTTTAGTTTGAGGAGAAACACAATGAAAACTTTACACACAATTTTAGCCGCTTCGGTATTGGCAGCAGTTGCAGGTTCTGCAATGGCAGATACAGCTGTAATCCAAGATGGTTATGCGTTTGATCGTAACCAACTCATTCCAACAGGTGTCCGTGCTGAAGTAGGTACAACTGGTTATGGTGGTGCATTGCTTTGGACTGCAAACCCGTATGTGGGTTTAGCACTGGGTTATAACGGTGGCGATATTTCTTGGTCAGATGATCTGTCTATCAATGGATCAAAGTATGATATGGACATGGACAATAACAATGTCTATTTGAATGCTGAACTCCGTCCATGGGGAGCAAGTGAAAATCGTTGGGCGCAAGGTGTATATGTAGCTGCAGGTGTAGCTTATTTAGATAATGATTACAAACTTGACCGCCGTGTAGGTGGTGTAACTAACTTCTCAGTAGGGAAAACTGACTTCCAGTCTGGTGCTGAGGGTGTACACATCAATGGTGAGTTACAATACGAAAATGATATTGCTCCATATTTAGGCTTAGGTTTTGCACCAAAAATCAACAATAACTGGGGCGTGTTTGGTGAAGTTGGTGCTTATTACACAGGTAATCCAACTGTATCTTTAAATCGTGTTTCTGGTTCAGCAACCAATAATAATGGTGTTGCTTTAGATACTGCATTGGAGAGAGAAGAAGCAGACATCCGTAATGATAATGAACACGAATGGATGCCAGTAGCGAAACTAGGTGTAAGCTACCATTGGTAATTCAAGTCAGTGTTTGAGTAAACATAAAACGAGCTTCGGCTCGTTTTTTATTTGTGTAGGTTTACGTGTATATTAAAAACGATGGGCAAGACGTAAACCATAAACAAGGGCATTGTTATTATTGGACGTTGCCAGCGAGGCAAAAGACACAGCACTGTCAGTATTGGTATTGATTTTGGCTTTTCTAAACTTTAAATAATGTGCGCCAAATGTAATCTCATTTTTTTGATTTACACGATATACCACGCCTGTTCCAAAACTTGAAAAGCCATCTGAAGGGTTGAGTGTAGACACAGTATTGCCAGTCCCAGAGTCCCATGAGCTTTCAATAAAACTGACCCATGTGGGTGTCCAACGGTGCGCCCAGCCTATTTTTGCCGACCATTGGTCTTTAGGGTAGGAAATCAGTTGATAACCTGAAATTTCGGGTACATACGGTGCATAGGCAGCAATGACCGCATTAAATTGTGGCGGTTGAATGCTAAAGTCAGACCAGTTTACCCAGCGTAAATCTGCATAGACGAGGTTATGTGTCGAAATCGCTGTTTGTAAGTGTGCATTGACAGATTGTGGAGTTTCTACCACGCTCTGATTTTCGGGCACAAGATTTAAAAGCGTGTGTTGCGTATGTTCGTAAGTATTTAGACGATGTTTAATTTTAGCGCGATAAGTCACTGCGGTTTTAAATGCATACTCTGGAATTTGATAACTAAATCCTGTTAACCAACCTAGGGCAGAATCACGTTCAAATGCTACGCTATAACCATTAAACACAGCATAATCTTGTCCAAAAACCTCTAAATAGCCTTTAAAGTCTTGCCAGCTAATACCTGTAAAAAAATTCCAGCGAGGGGTAGGTTGATAGCCGATTAGTGCAGTCATATTGCGACTGTCAAACTGAATATGACTGGACTCAATTTCTATTTTTTCAGCATATATTTCAGGGGTATATTGATAATTAACCCGCCCACCAAACGGTTGGTCGAATAATAAACCAAAGGAAAGTTGTGGGCTAAGCTGTAATTTTAAGCCCGCATTGATGAAATGTTTGCTTTCGACCAAATCTCCAGTCGAAAAATCAGTAACTCCCAGTTCACGGAGTTGTTGTTGATATTGTACTTGCCCAGAAACATTCGGCTCTAAATAAAGCAAGGTTATTTCTGCATAATTATTTTCTTGTAAAAAGGCGCTTACAGATTGATGGCTTTGTTCTAGAGCTGCAGCATGACTATACACTATGGGCAGGACGTACAAGCATGCAGTGCAAAGATGATATTTCATGTGACGTCCCGCATTTGAGTGATAGAATCGTGTTTAAAATCAAATAATCATTTTTATTGTTGATTATATTTTATGCATAATTTGAATCAATTTAAAACATTATTTTCCTGTTTTAAGATAAACGAAGATCGTGGCGAAATAATGAAACATAAGAGAGCGAATGCGCTCTCTTATGTGAATGGGGTTATTCGTCAGGATAAGCAATGCGCTTTAACGCTTTAATATCGGCATTTGGTGCACATAAAGAAATAAACTCATAACCATAGCCACGTAGTAAATGTCCTTTGCGAACCGCAATCCATGTGGTGTTTACCCCAAAAATATCGGTCTGGATTTGTTTTAGACGGTAATCGCGTTCTGCATCGTATGCCACATTGTTTACCACGCCTACGCCCATGCCCAATTCAACATAGGTCTTAATAACATCGGCATCAAGTGCAGACATAACGATATTGACATCAATTCCTGCATCGGTAAATGCTTTGTCAATTTTAGAACGTCCCGTAAAGCCGCCGTGATAAGTGATGATTGGATATTCTGCCAAATCGGTCAGGCTAATCTCAGTTTTACTGGCTAAAGGATGATCTTGCGGGGTAATAATGCTGTGGTGCCAGTCATAATAAGGCACACTTGCCAAGTTCTCTTCAGTGGTTAGAGATTCGGTTGCAATACCAATATCGGCTTCACCTTGTAGCAGCATTTCGGCAATTTCAACAGGGCTGGCTTGTTGCAAAATCAAATGTACTTTAGGGAATTCTTTTTTAAACAAATTCACAATAGGCGGCAGCACATAACGCGCTTGGGTATGTGTAGTCGCAATGGTGAGCGTGCCTTCATCTACTTTATTAAAGTCATCAGCAAGGCGTTTAATGTTATCTGCATCAACCAACATGCGTTCGACAATACTTAGCAACGCTTGTCCTGGCTCGGTTAAACCTAATAGACGTTTGCCTTTGCGCACAAAAAGCTGCACACCAAGTTCATCTTCAAGGTCTTTAATGTGCTTACTCACGCCCGATTGAGAAGTGTATAGTGCCGCAGACGCTTCGGTTAAATTAAAGTTTTGCCGAACGGTTTCTCTAATAATTCTAAGTTGTTGGAAGTTCATAGTGGTGCAACCCTAAAAAGGATGGAGCGGGTTAGGCTCCATCTTGATGTCCTTATGCGACTTGATTTTCAAATAAATGTAAAGTGGTTACACTTAACCAAACCGTTTGATTTGGGCGGAATTGGTGCAGTTTCGCTTCATCTGCAGTGAGTGCAATTTCAATTAAATTCCCTTGGCGATCTTGCAATTCTGCAACTACTTTACCAGCAATCCAAACCTCACGTAAGAAGGTCGCTTGAATGGTATTTTCCTGTGGTTGGGCATGAATATGCAACTCATCTGGACGCGCAAATGCAATCACTTTGCCTTGTGGTGCATTCGGTTGATTGAGAAGTTGTACGCGATCTTCACCAATTTGCACAACCCCTTGATGATGTTGTCCTTCAAAACGGTTGGCTTGACCTAAGAAGTCAAATACAAACGGAGTTGCAGGCTGTTCATACACTTCACGCGGTGAACCAATTTGTTCGACATTACCTTTGTTCATGACAATAATTTGATCGGCAACTTCGAGTGCTTCTTCCTGATCGTGGGTCACGAAAATTGAAGTGATGTGTAATTCATCATGCAAAGTTCTTAACCAACGACGTAATTCTTTACGCACTTTGGCATCAAGCGCACCAAAAGGTTCATCCAATAACAATACGCGTGGTTCTACCGCTAAGGCACGTGCCAAAGCAATACGTTGACGTTGTCCACCCGATAATTGTGCAGGATAACGGTCTGCTAAAAAGCTTAACTGTACCAAGTCGAGTAAACGCATAACACGCTTTTTAATCTCGGCTTCTGAAGGTCGGGTTGCACGTGGACGTACCCGTAAACCAAATGCGATATTGTCAAATACGGTCATGTGGCGGAATAGGGCATAGTGTTGGAAAACGAATCCAACTTGACGTTCGCGCACATGCACATCGGTTGCATCCTGACCCTCTAATATCACTTGCCCACGATCTGCCGACTCTAATCCTGCAATAATACGCAACAAGGTGGTTTTACCACAGCCTGAAGGCCCAAGCAGCGCCACCAGTTGGCCATCTGGAAAATCGAGGGAGATGTCTTTAAGTGCATGGAATGCACCAAAATTTTTTTCAATATTTTTAACTTGAATACTCATGCGGTCATTCCTTAAGAAACAGTTGAATCTTCATTGCGTTGGTTTTGCTTTTCTTGGCGAATTTCAACCCAAGTTTTTAAAATCAGGGTCACAATCGCGAGAAGTGCCAAGAGAGAGGACACCGCAAACGCAGCACTAAAGGTATATTCGTTATAGAGAATTTCGACGTGCAGCGGTAGGGTGTTGGTTTCTCCGCGAATATGCCCCGATACCACAGATACCGCGCCAAACTCACCCATTGCGCGGGCATTACACAGAATCACGCCGTAAATTAACCCCCATTTTATGTTTGGCAAAGTGACTTTCCAGAAGGTCTGCCAACCCGATGCACCTAATACAATCGCAGCTTCTTCTTCCTCTGTGCCTTGCGCTTCCATTAAAGGAATCAATTCACGCGCCACAAAAGGTACAGTAATGAAGATGGTGGCAATCACAATTGCAGGCACGGCATATAAAACTTTGATGTCGTGTTCCATCAACCAGCCGCCCATCCAGCCTTGTGTGCCAAAAATCAGGACTAACATTAAACCTGCAATCACAGGAGAAACTGAAAAAGGCATATCAATTAAGGTGGTGAGAATTGACTTGCCACGGAAATTGAATTTCGCCACTGACCACGCTGCGGCAATACCAAATATCACGTTTAAAGGCACGGCAATGGCTGCAGTGAGTAAGGTTAATTTCACTGCTGATAAAGTGTCAGGATGCACCAATGCTTGGGCATAGACACCAATGCCTTGTTTAAACGCTTCTACAAAAACCAAAATCAGCGGCAAAATCAGACAGCTTAAGAAGAAAATGAAGGCAATTGCAATCAGGGTATAGCGTACCCAAGTCGGTTCACGTGTTGCATCGCGTGATTGTAGTTTTTCAGCCAAAGCATTGCTGTTGGTATTTAAACTCATCGTGCAGTTCTCCCTGTGCGACGACTTGCCCATGCTTGTAATAAGTTAATTAAGAACAGCATGACAAAAGAAATCAGCAACATCACCACAGCAATTGTGGTTGCACCTGCGTAGTCATATTCTTCTAAACGAGAAATAATCATTAAGGGTGCAATTTCAGTTTTAAATGGTTGGTTACCTGCAATGAAAATCACCGAGCCATATTCACCCACGCCACGCGCAAATGCGAGGGCAAAACCTGTAATCAGTGCAGGCAATAAAATAGGGAAAATCACTTTGGTGACAATTTGAAAGCGGTTAGCCCCTAGCGCAGATGCTGCTTCTTCCAACTCGGTTTCTAAGTCACTGAGTACGGGTTGCACGGTACGCACAACAAATGGAATACCAATAAAAATCAGGGCAAGGGTAATCCCGATAGGGGTATACGCGACTTTAATGCCTAATGGTTCTAAATATTGTCCAATCCAGCCAGTCGGTGCGTATAAAGAAGTTAAGGCAATACCCGCAACTGCAGTAGGCAATGCAAAAGGTAAATCGACCAAAGAATCTATAATACGTTTGCCTGGAAAGCTGTATCGTACCAAACACCATGCCAATAATAAGCCGAAGACGACATTAATAAAGGCTGCAATGAGCGCAGCGCTAAAACTGAGTTGCAAAGATTTTTGGATACGTTCTGAACTTAAAATTTCCCATAAACCATCCCAACCGATACCCAGCGATTTAATAAATACAGCCGATAAGGGAATAAGAACAATTAAGGATAAATACGCTAGGGTAAAGCCTAGAGAAAGACCAAATCCTGGCAGCACTTTGGATCGCTGCGACATGATGACTCCTCAAAAGAGAGAATGAGTGTTTGAAAACAAACAGATAAAAGTAAAAGATAAATTCGGCACAAGCATAATTTGCGAAGATTAAATTGCAAATTTGAATAAATACTTGTTGTTATCAGAAATACTGATATGTGATTGCATATTTTCTGCAATCAAATAATCATAAATTTCAGGAAATGCCCCAAAGCCTGATGCAACATTAATATGACCCACTTGTCCTAAATTAATCGGTGTTAATTGCCATGCTTGGGCAAGTGCCTGTGCATCTGCAAAACTTAGCCACGGGTCATTTTCACTGATCAATAAGCGTGTCGGTACAGCCAATTTAAGTTGCTGAAAATAAGCCGAATAATTGCTTTGGCTGTGTTGTGCAAAACCAGATTCACCAAAACGGGCAGGGTTAGCAGGTGCAACCAAAACCACATTTTTAATTTTCGCCTGCAATTTAGGTTGCTGTGCTAAGGCTGCCACTGTGGTCAGACAACCAAAGCTGTGCGCCACAATTTGAATATCGTTCTGGATCGGGGCAACTGTTTTGACAAATTCAGCAACCCAGTTCTGTAAAATTGGGCTATTCCAGTCTGACTGTTGTACACGCGAGCAAGACATGAGTTGTCGTTGTAACCAAGATTGCCAGTGCGCATATTCACTGCCACCTACACCTGGAACAATTACGGTATGAATCATGTCGATGCTCCTTCGCATATTTCAGCCTGAAATAATGATCTGAATAACGCTTGAATATGAATTGAACCCATCATTTTCAGCTTTGGCTGTGATCACTTGGATTCAAAACTCAGTAAGATAATGCTGTAAAATTCATGTTTTAAATAATCTGCAACAAGGATAACTAGAGTTTCTATGCAAAAAAAATAATTAAAAATGAATTTTATATGAATAAAAGAGATATATGTGAATCAGGTAAAAATGCGTTTGTGAAAACACCCGCATTTTTCAATTTGGGTGTTTTCAGCTAGCGCTTTGGTATGATTTGCCTTTCAGTATTATTTGGTTTGATTGGCTTTGACAAGCTGGTCGAAAATGCCACCATTTTCAAAGTGTTGCTTCTGAACTTTGCTCCATCCACCAAACTCTTGATCAATAGTCACCAACTTCAATGGTTTAAATTGCGACTTATATTGTGCCAACACCGTAGCATTACGTGGTCGGTAATAATTCTTCGCAGCAATGTTTTGACCCGCAGGCGAATAGAGATAGTTTAAATAGGCTTTGGCTAAGTGTTGATTGCCATCTTTTTGCACATTTTTCTCTACAATCGCCACAGGCGGTTCAGCCAAAATAGATAGAGAAGGCGTGATGATCTCAAATTTACCCGGTTGTTCACGCACGGCTAAATAGGCTTCATTTTCCCAAGCTAACAAAACATCACCAATGCCACGTTCTGCAAAAGTGGTGGTTGAGCCACGTGCGCCTGAATCCAATACTTTGGTTTGTTTATAAATTTGGCGAACAAACTCTTGCGCTTTAGCATCATTGCCCGCAGGTTGATGTTTTGCCCATGCCCACGCTGCCAAATAGTTCCAGCGTGCACCGCCAGATGTTTTTGGATTTGGAGTAATGATTTCCACACCAGGTTTGACCAAATCGCCCCAATCTCGAATACCTTTTGGGTTGCCTTTACGCACTAAAAATACAATTGTGGATGTATAAGGGGTCGAGTTGTGCGGAAATTTCTTTTGCCAGTCTTTAGGTAATAGACCGCGTTTGGCAATTTCATCAATATCGGCAGCCAGTGCCAAAGTCACGACATCGGCACCTAGACCATCAATCACCGCACGTGCCTGTTTGCCCGAACCGCCATGTGATTGTTTAAAGTTAATGTTTTGCCCGGTGGCTTTTTTCCAGTACGCACCAAAATCTTAGTTAAAGTTATCGTATAATTCACGGGTTGGATCGTAGGAAACATTCAGAAAGTCTTTTGCAGAAACGCTCAAGGTTGTTGCCGAAAGTACTGCCGCCAGTAGTCCAATTTTCAGTTTTGTAAAGTTCATGTTTGACCTCAGGTATTAAATCTGTTGTTGAATGAGGCAAGCATATCGGTAGTCTATTTGCTGAAAAAATAATTTAAAATGCGGTGAATATCAGTAAATGATAAATATAAATTTCTTCATTGTTTTCTATATTTAGAGATAAATAACGAGTACTTCTTCCATGCAGTGTTATAAAAATGCCAAGCCTACCGAGCAGATTCATGTGTTAGATCGCGCGTTTCATTATGGTGATGGATGCTTTAGCACTGCACGTTTTCGCCAAAATCAAATTGAATTATTTGACCGCCATTTGGCGCGTTTGCAATATGCCAATCGCCAACTTTCTTTAAATGCCAATCTTGAGTTAATCACTGAAACGCTGACAATTTTAAAGCAGGCGCATGGCGAGTTAAATGGTACTTTGAAGATTGTTTTAAGTCGTGGTGTGGGGCAGCGTGGCTACAGCTTGCCTGATCATCCTGCCGATGTTTGGGTGTTTTTCTATCCACAAGTACAAGCGGCTTTAGATACGGCATATCATTATGACATCATTCAAAGTGGCATCTTGGCACAAGCGATTGGACTAAGCATGCCGAATTTAGTTGGGCTGAAAAGTCTAAACCGACTTGAACAGGTATTGCTCAAACAAGAAGCCGATCAAAAAGGCTGGACAGAAGCTTTGGTTACTGATGTACAGGGCAGTGTGGTTGAAGGTGTGAGTAGTAATTGTTTCATTCGTATAAACAATACATGGATTACGCCACAACTTGGTTATAATGGCGTGCACGGTGTCATGCGGGCAGAAATTTTATCGCGCATGCAACAACAGAATTTGCATTGTGAACAGCGTGATATTCATGTTTCGGAAATTGCGCAGATTCAAAGTCTGTTTTTCTGTAATGCCTTAACGCCCATGAAAATTGTCAGCCATTTAGGGCAGCAGGTTTTAGATGTGCAGCCGTGTGTGGAACTATTTAAGCAACTTCAACTGAATCAGATTCATTCTTATGTCTAAGCGTCCATCAAAATCTAAAAAGAAAACCAAACCTATATGGTCTAAGCGTGCTATTCAGGGTGCGCTTATTTTTGTACTCGGACTGTTTTTGGTCATTGGCATGATCTTATGGTCAAGCTTATTTAAAGATTATCCTGTTGAAGGCAAAAAACAATTATTGGCAATTAATGATGGTGATACCTATTCACGCTTTATTGATCGTTTGGCAGAACAAGATCATGTGAATTTTCCAATTGTTTTAAAGCTCTATCAACGAGTGATGATTCACGACAGCATGAAAAAAGGCGTGTATGAAGTCCGTCAGGGCATGAGTGTGCGTCAGGTTATGGAAATGATCGCCAATGCTGAAAATGCACAAATGAACCGTATTTTGGTGATCGAAGGCACGACTTTTAAACAATTGATTGATGCGTTAAAGAAAGATGAGTTGGTCACCAAAGAAGTGTCGCATTTGCCATATGATCAAATGCTAAAAGCTTTAAATATTCCTTTTACACATCCCGAAGGTTTATTTGCGCCGAATACTTATTTCTTTGCCAAAGGTGAAACTGACCGTAAAATTTTAACCGATTTGTATCAGCGTCAAATGAAATCATTGGATGATGCTTGGAATAATCGTGCAGCAGATTTGCCCTATAAAAATAAATATGAAGCTTTAATCATGGCATCTATTATTGAAAAAGAAACCAATGTTGATGCGGAATTAGAGCAAGTTTCAGGTGTGTTTGTACGTCGTTTAAAACTGGGTATGCGTTTACAGACTGACCCAACCGTGATTTATGGTATGGGAGATCGTTATCAGGGCAATATCACCCGTCAGGATTTGCGCACTCCAACGCCATACAACACCTATACCATGAGTGGCTTAACGCCAACACCAATTGCTTTGCCAAGTCAAAAAGCCATTGAAGCGGCTATGCATCCAGACCAATCTGACAATATTTATTTTGTCGCGACAGGTAACGGTGGGCATAAATTTAGCACCAATTTGCAAGATCATAACCGTGCCGTACAGGAATATTTAAACGTACTACGCACAAAAAAATCAGGGGAATAAGTATGTTTATCAGTTTTGAAGGTACTGAAGGGGTAGGCAAAACTACACTTATTCGCCGTATTCATGATTATTTTACTGCACAAGGTCAGTCGGTGGTTTTAACCCGTGAACCGGGTGGAACCTCTATGGCAGAGCAAATTCGTGCTTTGTTGCTCGCGGTCAACCATGAAGAAAAAATGTGTTCAGACACTGAGTTATTGTTGATGTATGCAGCGCGTGCCCAGCATTTAGATCAGGTGATTTTACCTGCGTTGGTTGTAGGGAAAACTGTGCTATGTGATCGTTTTAGCGATGCCAGTTTTGCTTATCAGTGTGCAGGACGTGGTTTGAGTGAAAGCAAGTTGCAGACTTTAAATAATAACTTTGTTGCACGTATGCCTGACTTAACTTTTTGGCTGGATGCACCGATTGAACTGGGTATGACCCGTGCACGGGCGCGTGGAGAACTTGATCGTTTTGAACAAGAGAAAGCAGCTTTCTTTGAGAAAGTAAGAAGTGGCTATCAAACTTTGTGGGAGCGACATCCTGAGCGGCTGAAACGCATAGATGCAACACAAAGCCCCGATCAAGTATTTGCACAGGCGATGCACTATTTGCAAGCTAAGGCATAACAAACAAAGGTATAACAAGCCAATGGGTCATGGTTATGCATTTGATTGAATGGAAAAATCTTCTATAGTGGAAATGCTTTAGAAGATTTTTTTATTTAAATAATAGCGAATAGTAAATATGACCAAAGACGAAATTATTGAATTTTTAAAAGTTGAGTTTCCGCAAAGTTTGGAAAAATGTGAAATTGTGTCCATCACGCCACGTGGGGCATTGGTGAATTATCACATCGATGAACGTGATTTACGCCCAGGTGGTACGGTATCAGGGCCGACTATGATGACTGTTGCAGACTATGCACTTTATATCGCCATTTTAGGGGAGTTGGGTTTGGTGGCTTTGGCGGTGACCAGTAATTTAAACATCAACTTTTTACGCAAGCCCGCAGCAGGCCGTAATTTACGTGGTGAATGTCGCTTAATGAAAGTAGGGAAAAACCTCGTGGTCGGTGAGGTTTGGGTATATTCCGAAGGTGTAGATGATGCCGTGGCGCATGTCACAGGGACGTATTCGATTCCACAGATTGGCTGAGAATAAAGTCAGCTTTATCTTAATTTTAGTTACTTATATTTACCATGTGGTTACATATGTACACATACCACATGAAAATCAGGGTTTGATTGGTTGAAAAATAATCACAAATATTTCATTTTATGTTTTTCATATAGATCAAATCTGCTTTTGTCTAAGCTAGCAACCCGTAAGTAATAAAACAAGGGAGCTAAATGCTTAAATTTAAGAACAATATTGTTCATGGAGCAATCTTTGATATGGATGGAACAATGTTTGATACTGAACGATTACGGTTTCAAACATTGAAGCAGGCATCTCAGGAGCTCATTGGCGTTGAATTTTCAGACGTATACCTCATGCAATGTTTGGGTTTGAGTGCAAAGAGCGCTGAACAACTGGCTCAAGCAGAATATGGTGCAGACATTCCTTACCGTGAGATCCGTCAGCGTGCTGATGAACTAGAACTAGAAAGTGTGCGCAATTTTGGTGTGCCCATTAAAAAAGGTTTGTTGCAGGTATTAGAGCGGTTACGAAAGTCTGGCTTGAGAATGGCGGTTGCTACGTCTAGTCGTCGTGCCATTGCCGAAGAATATTTGATTAATGCCAATGTCTATAAGTTTTTTGATGTATTAGTTTGTGGCGATGAGGTGCAACAGGGCAAGCCACATCCTGAAATTTTTATAACAGCCGCACAAAAAATTAATCTAGAACCCAGCGAATGTTTCATGCTGGAAGATTCTGAAAATGGAATCAAATCTGCACATGCAGCGGGTGGCATAACCATACTATTTCGGGATATCAAAAAACCTAATGCTAATATGTTGTTACTCACGCAGCATTATTACGCAAGTATGCAAGCTTATTTAGATGACTTAAATCAAGTTATTCCTGTATTGGAAATGCCGAGTTTACAAGAGGCCTTCCCGCAAACTTTAAATCAGTTGAGTGTGGGGATTCATGGTTTTGGTGCAATAGGTGGGGGCTATTTGGCCCAAATTTTATCGCACTGGGATGGCTATACCCGTCCTAAACGTATTTATGCTTCTACACGGAATACCTTATATCGTTCTGCAGTAAACGCCTTTGGAACGTATTCAATTCGTTATGGACAATGTTCTTATGATGAACGAATTGAAAATATGCACATCATTGATGCGGAGAACTTGCAGCAGACGCAGCAAATGTATGTGGAGTCGAGCCTAATTGCATTATGTTTGCCTGAACATGCTTTACAGCAAGAGGCTAAAGTAATTGCGCAGGGCTTATATGCCCGTTTTATAGCGCAAGTTGAACTCCATCAGCCTTTAACTATTTTGGTAATTTTAAATAAAGTTGGGGCAAAACAGCTCTTGATGACGCATATTCATCAGGCGTTAGAGGCGTTGTTGGATCCCGATACGGCAGCCAAAATTATGGCGCAGCATTATTTTTGCGATACTGTCGTAAATAGAATGGTCTCTAAATTAAGCGATCAAAACTTATATCGCCAATTACGCATCAAGTATAATATTTTTAAGCAATTTCAGTTGGATGACGAAGCAGAGCCAATTGAAATTGAAGACAATACTCGATTGCAGCCTGAGCAAGAGCGTCAAGCCACCTTATATGTAGAAGATTTAAGACGCAATTTTCAGCCCAGTCACATTTTGCAAAGTATGGATTTAATTTTATTTCATGCTGAAAGTGACATGCCTATTTATGTGGAAAATGCCAGTCCATTATTGCAACACATGCGTCAAATGATTTTGGTAGATGATATTGCCGAAATCCAACTCATTAAAAATCGTTTATGGAATGGTGTACATGCCATGATGGCTTGGTTATCCAGTTTAATAGGGCATAACAGTATTGGTGTCGCAATGGCAGACCCATTGGTTGCAGATTTTACCCGCGCTGTTTCGGCACAAGTAGCGTTGGGATTAGCTGCACAGTTGCCGCATCGTCAGCAAAACTTAAAGCATCTGGCACAGAGCTTTCTGGACTCATGTGAACATGCCTATAAAGACCCGTGTCAGCGTGTGGCACGTGACCCTTTGCGTAAACTCTCAGCCAATGAACGGGTGATGGGTGCTTTGATTTATCATCTGCAGCATGATTTAGCTGCAAATTATGTGCAGAAAGGAGTGGTGTTGGGCTATCTGTATGCAATTAAAATGCAGCAGTTGGGGGCTCAAGCAGCATTACAGCATTTGTCAAAACAATTGCAAAATGCGCCTATAGACGAACAGACACGGCAGCAATTGCAGTACATAATTAGCCACCAATTACAGCAACTATTGGCTGGTCAAGTTCGCTTAGAAGCATTTATTCAAGATGGTACTCAAGTTGCAGCCGTAATCTAAAACTCAACTTGATGAATTCTTGGGGGGAGGTTTAGTAAGTTAACGTCATCATATTCAAAATGATAAAATATCGAATCGTGTTATGGAACACGATTCGGTGCTTTCTTGCATTAGAATTCAAATGCACTTTATTCACAGATACTTTTATGCAAATGCTGTTGTGTAACAAGCAATCAGATCACTCATTCACCAATGGAGTTTCCACTTGGAAATTTGGTGGAATGAGCACAGTTTTACGCAATTCAGGCGCAAGCTCTGGATAATCTAGCGTGAAGTGTAAACCACGTGATTCTTTGCGTTGCATGGCACAGCGCACAATCATTTCAGAAACCAGAACCAAATTACGCAGCTCAATCAAGTTTTTACTGACTTGATAGTCCTGATAATACTCGGTGATTTCACGTTTTAGCATTTCAATACGGTGTAAGGCACGCTCTAAACGCTTAGTGGTGCGTACAATGCCGACATAGTTCCACATGGTTGCACGTAGCTCATCCCAGTTTTGTAAAATCACCACATCTTCGTCAGGGTTCGTCACTTGCGAATCATCCCAAGCAGGAACTTCAGGCGAGCTATAATCTGCAGTGTAATGGGCTTCAATATGTTTGGCGGCAGCCATTCCATAGACAAAACATTCTAAAAGAGAGTTACTTGCCATACGGTTAGCGCCATGCAAACCTGTATAAGAAGTTTCACCAATCGCATATAAACCTGCAATATCGGTTTGACTATGTTCATCCACCATTACTCCGCCACAAGTGTAGTGGGCAGCAGGTACAACAGGAATCATATCGGTAGTGATATCAATGCCCAATTCCAGTAAACGTGCATACAGCGTTGGGAAGTGTTCTTTCACAAATTCTGCAGGTTTATGGGTGATGTCTAACCACACATGACGAATACCTAAGCGTTTGATTTCATAGTCAATCGCACGTGCTACAATGTCACGTGGCGCCAATTCTGCACGCTCATCAAAACGCAGCATAAAACGCTCACCATCGGGTAAACGCAAATATGCACCTTCACCACGCATGGCTTCAGTAATTAAAAACGAACGTGCTTGGGGATGATACAAACAGGTCGGGTGGAATTGATTAAACTCCATATTTGCCACACGGCAACCTGCACGGTATGCCATGGCCATACCATCACCTGTGGCAATGTCTGGGTTAGATGTATATAGATAGGCTTTCATTGCGCCGCCGCAGGCAAGTGCAGTAAATGGAGCAAGGAAGGTATGTACTTTTTGAGTACTTTCATCTAGTGCATATAAGCCCAATGAGCGATTAGCTTCGTTTAAACCAAGCTTTTGTGAGGTAATCAGGTCAATGGCAATATAGTTTTCAAATATCGTGATGTTTTGCTGTTCTTGAGCACGTTGCACCAAAGTCGTGGAAATTGCACGACCTGTTGCATCGGCAGCGTGAATAATACGGCGCTGAGAATGGCCACCTTCACGGGTTAAATGCAATTGCTCTTGTTCGTCTAAGGTAAACTGCACACCATGTTTGAGCAGAAAATCTACCGAAGGTTTACCGCCTTCCACCGTTTGTTTTACGGCGTCAATTTCACATAAATGTGCACCTGCAATCATGGTGTCATCTATATGTTGTTCAATTGAGTCGGTTTCATCAAGGACTGCAGCAACACCACCTTGCGCATAGAAGGTGCTGGCTTCAGTTAGGGTAGATTTTGCCAAAACGGCGATTTTGAAATGCTGGGGTAATGAGAGCGCTAAACTCAAACCTGCACCACCACTTCCCACAATAATCACATCAAATTGATGTGTTGTGTTTAAATTAGGCATGTCCATCAGCTAATTTGAAAAAAGTTGGATAATGACACCCCTTTTTACAGAAAAAGGCAAGTGCGAAGTGGATTTGAATAATGAAAAAAAAGAATAAACTGGCAACTTTTATGGAATATCCCACTTTTATTGTGATTCGATTCCACGCTTTTCATTTATAGCACTTTGGCGCATCATTTTTGATGGGTCAAATATAAGATGCTATCTCAGCTATCCTCCACAGTGCCTGCCAAACCGTAATTGAAAAAGATTCAACATTTTATTACGCAAAAGCCTATTATTTTGTGCTAAATAAGGTGAGTTCAAAGTCATAATTATTATTGAGTGAATGCTATTTATGAAAAATCGCAACTTAAAAAAAGGTTTATATGCGGCTGTTTTTACTATGGCAACTGTGCAGACTCAAGCAGCACCACCAGTAGACTTTTCTAATTTGGTTGAGCTGGTTAGTCCTGCGGTGGTGAGTGTCAATGTTGTCAAAAAAATGAGTCAGGAAGAACTCTTACAACAACAGGTTCCAGAAATTTTACGCCGTTTTTTTGGCAATCAAGTGATTATTCCTCAACAGCAAATTCCACAAGAAAAAACAGGTTACGGCAGTGCCTTTTTTATCAGTAAAGATGGATACCTTTTAACCAATCACCACGTTGTTGAAGATGCTTCTAAAGTTACCATTGTACTGAATGACCGCCGTGAACTTGATGCAACTGTCGTGGGTAGTGATGAACGTACCGATGTCGCGTTATTAAAAGTGCAGGGCAGCAGTTATCCAGAACTGCGTACAGGCAATGTCGATCAATTACGTGTAGGTGAGCCTGTACTTGCGATTGGTTCACCATTTGGCTTTGACTATTCTGCATCGGCAGGAATCGTGAGTGCCAAAATGCGTAATATGATGGGTGAAACTTCAGTGCCATTTATTCAGACCGATGTGGCGCTTAACCCAGGTAACTCAGGCGGGCCACTATTTAACCAGCGCGGTGAAGTGGTCGGCGTGAACTCCCGTATTTTTAGTGGTACGGGTGGTTATATGGGCTTGTCATTCTCCATTCCTATTGATGTTGCCATGGATGTTGCCGATCAGTTAAAGCGTAACGGTAAAGTGACTCGTTCTTATTTAGGGGTGAGTTTGCAAGATATTGACCGCAATTTGGCAGAATCTTATAAACTCAGTAAGCCTGAAGGTTCATTAATTACTCAAGTTGCACCAAACTCACCTGCGGCACGTGCAGGTTTGCGCGCGGGCGATGTGATTCTTAAATACAACGGCACACCTATTTCCAGAACGTCTGAATTGTTGAACTATTTAAACCGTTCAGTGCCAAATCAAAGTATTCAGCTTGAAGTATTACGCGATGATAAACGCCGTAATATTACCGCTACGGTGAGCACAGCACCTGACGACACGCCTGCCAAAAACAACCCTGACACAGCAGCCAAAGGCCCTGTTTTAGGGGTGTCGATTCGTGATTTAAGCGTTGCAGAACAACGCCAATTAGATATTAAAGGCGGTGTGCTGATTCAGGAAGTGCGTCGTGGTGGTTCGGCAGCTCAGGCACGTATTATGCCAGGTGATGTGATTGTGCAACTGAATAACACCACCATCCAAAATGCCAACCAATTTGTTGAAACAGTATCTACCTTGAAACAAGGTACAATTGCGCGTGTGGTGATTATCCGTCAAGGGCAACGTGCGATTATTGGCATGCGTATTCAATAAGTTGAAGTGGCATAAAATCGTAAATCTAACTAAATTTAGCATATTGCTAAACTTTAGATAGTCACTTATTTTAAGAAAGTCGCTCTTGAACTGGAGCGACTTTTTTTATGTAACTCGGTATTTTTGTTAGACTAGACCGACATCGCCGTTTTAGTTAAAAGGATGACATGAGCAGCATATTTGATTTAAAAATCACCGTACAGCCAGAACATATTGATATTTTAGGGCATGTAAATAATGTGGTGTATGTGCAGTGGATGCAGGATGTAGCATCGGCACATATCGAAACATTAGGTTTAGGGGTGCTGGAATACTTAAAACTAAAACATGCGATGGTGGCGGTGGAACATCATGTGCAATATCGTAAAGCGGCACTCGAAGGTGAGGAGCTGATTTTGCGTACATGGTTAAGTGATTTGAATGCGTTGTATTCATTCCGCCAATATGCGTTTTATCGCCCTCAAGATAAAAGTCTGCTGTTTATGGGCAATACACAATGGGCTTGTGTGGAAATTGCTACAGGTCGTCCAAAACGCATGTCACCGACATTTACGCAAGCCTATCAACCCCTTGCTGCTGATGTGAATCCGTTGGATTTTAGTGAGTATGATTCATTAAGATGAGTTGAAGCACCAAGTGTAGCGTCATTGAAAGTTGCTGCATGTTATTGCTGTCGATGTTGTTAAAGAGGGTATTCACCTGTTTCAAATAGCATGAAGTATTCTTCAATTCTCACTTTAATTACGACACACATCTCTGCATAAAAAGCCTGAAACTCTCGAATAAAAAGAAAAACGCGTGAGGCTGCAAAAGGAAGTCATTATTATGGATACATTGAAAAATCCATCTGCTATAATCCTTCGCAATTTCTATTCGGCTTTTGCTCTGCATGAATTTTGAGGTGCAGAGCGTGTTATTTTTCAAGGTAACCCATGGCGCAAGCTAAAAAAACTGTTGATATTAAAAACATCCGTAACTTTTCGATCATTGCCCATATTGACCATGGTAAATCGACTCTAGCAGATCGTTTCATTCAAACCTGTGGTGGTTTACAAGATCGTGAGATGCAAGCTCAGGTGTTGGATTCTATGGAGCTTGAGCGTGAGCGTGGGATTACCATTAAAGCCACCTCAGTGACTTTATACTACAACCATCCAAATGGTCAGGAATACCAGTTAAACTTCATTGACACCCCAGGACACGTTGACTTTTCCTATGAAGTATCACGTTCTTTGGCAGCTTGTGAAGGTGCGCTATTGGTAGTCGATGCGGCACAAGGGGTAGAAGCGCAATCAGTTGCAAACTGCTATACCGCAATTGAGCAAGGCTTAGAAGTTTTACCTGTACTGAATAAAATTGATTTACCGCAGGCAGAACCTGAGCGCGTGATTCATGAAATTGAAGAAATTATTGGTATCGAAGCGCAAGATGCACCCACCTGTTCGGCTAAAACAGGTTTAGGCATCGACAATGTATTAGAAACCTTGGTGAATGTCATTCCTGCACCACAAGGTGATCGTGATGCGCCATTGCAAGCCTTAATTATTGACTCATGGTTTGATAACTATTTGGGCGTTGTGTCGCTGGTACGTATCAAGCAAGGTCGCGTGCGTAAAGGCGATAAAATGTTGATGAAATCGACAGGTCAAACGCACATTATTACCTCAGTTGGTATTTTTAATCCAAAACATACCGAAACAGGTATTTTGGAAGCAGGTGAAGTTGGCTTTGTTATTGCGGGTATTAAAGATATTTTTGGTGCGCCAGTGGGTGATACCATCACACTTGCAACGACACCAGAAGTAGAAACCTTACCAGGCTTTAAAAAAGTTAAGCCGCAGGTTTATGCAGGTTTATTCCCAATTGATGCCAGCGACTTTGAACCGTTCCGTGAAGCCTTGCACAAACTACAAATTAACGACTCAGCTTTGTTCTTTGAACCTGAAAGTTCAGATGCTTTAGGCTTTGGTTTCCGTTGTGGTTTCTTGGGCATGTTGCACATGGAAATCGTACAAGAGCGTTTAGAGCGTGAGTACGATTTAGACCTAATTTCATCGGCACCAACGGTTATTTATGAAGCTGTGATGAAAAATGGCGAAACTGTTTATATCGACAGTCCATCTAAAATGCCTGATGGTTCAACTGTAGAAGATTTGCGTGAACCGATTGCGGAATGTCATATTTTAGTGCCGCAAGAATACTTGGGTAACGTCATGACCCTATGTATTGAGCGTCGTGGTGTGCAAAAAGACATGAAATTCTTGGGTAACCAAGTGTCTATTACTTTTGAAATTCCAATGGCAGAAGTCGTGATGGATTTCTTTGATAAATTGAAGTCATGTTCACGTGGTTTTGCATCGTTAGATTATAACTTTGTGCGTTTTGAAAGTTCATCTTTGGTTAAAGTAGATGTACTGATTAACGGTGAAAAAGTTGATGCCTTAGCGATGATTTGTCACCGTCAGGATGCACGTCACCGTGGTATTGCCTTGGTTGAAAAAATGAAAGACTTGATTCCGCGTCAAATGTTTGATGTGGCTATTCAGGCTGCCATTGGTGCACAAATTATTGCGCGCTCAACCGTGAAAGCGATGCGTAAAAACGTACTTGCGAAGTGTTATGGCGGTGACGTTTCTCGTAAGAAGAAACTACTTGCCAAGCAAAAAGAAGGTAAGAAACGTATGAAGCAAGTGGGAAGTGTTGAAATCCCGCAAGAAGCTTTCTTAGCTGTACTTAAAGTCGAACGCTAAAATTATAAGGATAATAAACCCATGGATTTTGATTTTAATTTGATTCTCGTTCCTGCCACATTATTTTTTATTGCGGTGTGGCTGCTCGATAAATTTGTATTTAAGCAAAGAGCAACGAAAGGGCGAGGCAATGAAAACTTCATTATCACATGGGCTTATGATTTTTGGCCTGTTTTGGCAGTGGTGATGGTACTGCGTTCATTCCTGTATGAACCATTTAATATTCCGTCAGATTCTATGGTGCCAACCTTAGAAACGGGCGATTTTATTTTGGTGAACAAGTTTGAATATGGCGTGCGTTTGCCAATTATTAACAGCAAAATTATAGATGTGGGTTCGCCTGAGCGTGGCGAAGTTGCGGTGTTCCGTTATCCACCACAACCAAGCATTAGTTATATTAAGCGTATTGTCGGTTTACCAGGCGATCATATTGTTTATGATCATGGTCAGCTGAGCATTAATGGCGAGAAAGTAACGAAAACCCCAATCCAGTTTAGCCGTGAAAAAGACAGTCTAGATACACCTACTTCAATTTACCATCAGGAAACTTTAGGGGCGCATACATTTACCATGCGCGAGCTTGAAGGTGTAAACGTGGCGCGTCAGGCACCATTCCTGAACTATGTAGACAATGGTAAATATTCAGCAGAAAATGGTTTATATTGGGAAGTCAAAGTACCTGAAGGTCATTACTTCGCGATGGGGGATAACCGCGATCAAAGTGCTGACAGTCGTTTTTGGGGTTTTGTACCAGAGGAAAACCTAACAGGTCGTGCATTCTATGTGTGGATGCATAAAGAGCCTGGGTTTAATTTGCCGTCATTTAGTCGTAACGGCAAAATTGATTAATACAGCAGATTAGGAAAATAAAAAATGCGTCATCAACAAGGGGCATCCTATATTGCAATTTTAATTGCAATTATTGGTTTTGCATTTATGGCAAAAGTGGCAATTGCGGTTTGGGGACCATATTTCGATGATCGAATGTTGGACAATCAAATTGAAGAGCAATTGTTGAATGGGCCAAAAAACCTATCACCACAAAAGTTTATTGGTGAAATGGACAAGCGTTTAAGCATGAACAACATTCGCGATATTAAATTTGCAGATGTAGCTCAAGTGACCAACGTAGATGGTTTAGAAGTGAAAAAAGAATATGAAATAAGAAAACCTTTCTTATTGAATATTGATATTGTAATGAAGTTCGAGAAAAGTTTTGATCAAAGCTCAGTCCAAGCTAAATGAGACCCGTCTAGCCAGCCGAATCGGTTATCAGTTTAAGCAACCTGAATTGCTTAAACTGGCTTTGACTCACCGCTCGGTGAGTCATAAACACAATTACGAACGTCTGGAATTTCTAGGCGATTCGTTATTGGGAATGATTGTTGCCAATTATTTATATGTGGCTTATCCACATGAAAATGAAGGGCGTTTAACGCGCATGCGGGCAACACTGGTACGTCAGGAAGCCTTAGGCAAAATTGCCAATGATTTAAAGCTCAGCCAAAATTTAATTCTCAGTACGGGAGAATTGAAATCTGGCGGTCATCATCGTGAGTCTATACTGGCAGATACCGTAGAAGCGATTATTGGCGCTATTTATGTCGATAGCGGTGATTTGAATTTGCTGCAAACGATTGTGCTAAAATGGTACAGCCCTTATTTAGATCATATTGAGCCAACTGATCAACTCAAAGACCCTAAATCACGCTTACAAGAGTATTTACAAGCACGTAAAAAACCTCTCCCGGTTTACGAGGTTGTAGATATTCAGGGCGATGCACCGAATCAGCATTTCATTGTGGAATGCCGAGTCGATAGCTTACCTGTAATGAAGGGTGAAGGTTCAAGCCGTCGCTTTGCCGAGCAGGCAGTTGCGGCAGATATTTTAAAATTCTTGGAGCAAAAGTCTGAATGACCATCCATTCCGATCACGTAGATGCTGATCACGAGTCGAATAACGACGCCAATGACCTAATTAACCAATTCTTTAGCGGTCAGGGAACTGAAATTCCATCTGATTTCCGCAGTGGTTTTGTTGCGATTGTTGGTCGCCCGAATGTGGGTAAATCGACCCTCATGAACCACTTATTGGGTCAAAAACTATCCATTACTTCACGTAAACCGCAAACCACACGTCACAAAATTGTGGGAATTGATTCACGTGAAAAATCTCAGGCTGTGTTTGTAGACACACCAGGGATGCATAAAAAAGAAGTCCGTGCCATCAACAAAATGATGAACCGTGCTGCATCATCTGCTTTGCGTGATGTGAACTTGGTTTTGTTTGTGGTGGATGCACAAAAATGGACGCAAAATGATGAGTTAGTCCTAGAAAAGCTGAAAAATGCAGAAATGCCAGTGATTCTGGTGATTAACAAACTCGACACTTTTGAGAATAAAAATCAGGCTTTGCCGATTATTCAAGAACGTGCCAAGTTAATGAACTTTGCCGAAATTGTACCTGTATCGGCATTGCGCGGCGCGAACCTAGATCATTTGCGTGACACGATTGAACGCTATTTGCCATTCCAGCCACCGTTGTATTCGCTAGATCAAATCACAGACCGTTCAGAACGTTTCTTGGCATCTGAAATTATCCGTGAAAAGATCATGCGCCAATTGGGCGAAGAACTGCCTTACGATTTAACCGTGCAAATCGAATCATTTAAAACTGAAGATGCGGTTTTAAATGAAAAAACGGGTCGTATGAAAGCACCATGTACCTATATTGATGCCACTATTTTTGTAGATCGCTCTGGTCAAAAAGCCATTGTGATTGGTGAAAAAGGCGCGAAGCTGAAAAAAATTGGTATGGATGCACGGGTCGACATGGAAAAAATGTTCGAGCAAAAAATCATGCTGACGCTTTGGGTGAAAGTCAAAGGTGGTTGGTCTGATGATGAACGTGCATTAAAAAGCTTAGGATATAGCGATATCTAAGTTTGACGAAAAGGGAACTGTGATGATGAAAGTGTTGGCCATTGTGGCATGTATGTTTGTCTTGCAAGGTTGTATTCACAAAGTTGTGACAGTTCCCGTAAAAGTTGCCTACAAAACTACAAAGGGTGTGGTGAAAGGCACTGCTGCTGTAGTTGGTGCTGTCATTCCAGATGGTGATGACGAAGAAAAATCCAAACAAGAATCCTCTAAAGAACAGGATTAATTGACGCTATCATGCGTAATGAAATCTTGCATGGTTATTTAATCCATCATCGAAAATACCGCGAACGTAGCCATATTGTGCACTTGTTTACCCGCGAACATGGGCGGGTTGATGGTATTTTAAGACAAATGCCACCGCCACAATATCAACCGATTCGCATACAAGCTTCGGGAAAATCAGACCTTAAAAATTTCACCAAGCTGGAAATTGTTAATCAACCGGTTTTCTTCTTTGGTGATGCATTTTTTTCAGGCTTTTATTTAAATGAAATCGTGCTGCGCTTATGTTCTGCCGAAGTGGAAATGCCAGAAACTTTTGTGCAATATCACCAGACTTTGGCGCATTTACAACACTTATCTAGTCAAGAAAATCCCAATCTATTCTTAAGACAAATTTTGCGTCAGTTTGAACATACTTTATTGGAAGAATTAGGCTATGGGATTGATTTTTCAGTCGATGCGAACCAAGAGCCGATTCAGCCCAATCTACATTATCATTTTCAACTGAATGATGGTTTTATCCCCACCGCGCAAGTATCACGAGCAAATTTGCTTGGCGCACAGATCCTGAGTATGTGCGACTATGAAAAAGGTAGGGATTTTAACCCAGAGCAGTTACAATTACTGTCTCGGCTGTATCGACAAATGATTAGTTCACTGTTGGGTGATCGACCTTTAAAAAGTCGCCAATTGTGGATTCAGAATTCTCAAACCCAAGCGTAATGTAGGAACCTATTATGGCTTTACTCGGTGTCAATATTGACCATGTGGCAACTTTAAGACAAGCGCGTGGCACGAACTATCCAGACCCTGTGAAGGCCGCATTAGTTTGTGAACAGGCGGGTGCAGAGGGGATTACTTTGCATTTGCGTGAAGACCGTCGTCATATTCAGGATGATGATGTGCGTCGTATGCGTCCGTTGCTAAAAACTCGTATGAATTTGGAAATGGCAGTTACTGAAGAAATGATCGAGTTTGCCAAAGAAATTCGTCCACAGCATGTATGTTTGGTACCTGAGCGCCGTGAAGAAGTAACCACTGAAGGTGGTTTGGATGTAGTAGGCAATTTTGCAGCAGTTAAGGCCGCTACTCAGGAATTAACAGCAATTGGCTGTGATGTGTCACTGTTTATTGATGCAGATCTTGCACAAATTGATGCGGCCGTTGCATGTGGTGCACCGACCATTGAAATTCATACAGGCGCGTATGCCAATGCAGGAAATGAAGCTGCACAGCAAGCCGAATTGACCCGTATTGTTCAGGGCGTAGAATATGCAGCTAGCCGTGGCTTAGTGATTAATGCAGGGCATGGCTTGAACTTGGACAATGTAGGTGCAATTGCCGCTATTCAACACATCCATGAGTTAAATATTGGTCATGCTTTAATTGGTGATGCTGTATTTGTCGGCTTGGAACAGGCTGTTAAACGCATGAAAGCTGCGATTGATGCAGCGCGTTAATCTGCATATTTAAAATTGAAAGATAAAATTTGAAACGTTATGTCCAGCATAAATTATGATGAATTGATGCAGCCTGTGATAGCATTTTTAGGCTGCGAAACACCCAAAGAATGGTTGAACGAAGCATTAAATAATTTAGATATTTTGATGCAAGATCATGCTAACTGTGAGAAAAAAGCAGCAGGCACAGCCATGAATCTGATGTTTCGTTACAGCTTTTTTACCGATTTGCAGGTCAAACTGGCACAGTTGGTACGCGAAGAAATGCTGCATTATGAGCAGGTGCTAGAGTTCATGGCAAAGCGTGGGCAAATGTGGCAGGGTTTAAGTGCAGGGCGTTATGCAGGCGGTTTACGTAAAGAAATCCGTACCTATGAACCTGAAGCACTAATTGATGTTTTGGTGATAGGTGCCTTTGTAGAAGCACGTTCATGCGAGCGGTTTTATGCGCTTGCGCCATTGGTAGATGAAGAATTAGGTAAGTATTACCGTTATTTACTGAAATCAGAATCACGGCATTATGAAGATTATTTGGCACTGGCTTTGGATGTAGCAAAAACAGCAAAACTGAAAAACCCTGAAGAAGATATTCAGGGGCGAATTCAGCATATACGTGAAGTGGAAAAGAATCTTATTTTAAGTCCAGATGATCTGTTCCGTTTTCATAGTGGTGTGCCTGTGCAAGCCGCTTAAAACTTGTAGATGATCTAAGATAGAAAACGGAACTTCGGTTCCGTTTTTTTATCAATCAAGTTATTGCTTAGGTATTTTGATTGTGGATTGTTGCCTAAGTCACTTAGAAATGATCAAGGCTAAGATTAGGAATTACATTAAGCTGAATTGCCCAAAACAGTTACATTCATCTTTTTGAACGATTAAGGCATGAATCGCTGCTTGGTTATTTACAGACCACATCATCCATAAATTTTAGGCAATAAAAAACCCAAGTCGTTATGCTTGGGCTTTTTAGAATTTGGCTCTCCCACCTGGGCTCGAACCAGGGACCTGCGGATTAACAGTCCGTCGCTCTACCGACTGAGCTATGGGAGAATCTGAATGCGATTATAAGCAGATTTAAGCAAGGGTCAAGCATAAATTGTCATGTTTCTTTCATTTTGACTTTATATGCTTTTTATTTGAACAAAAAACAAAATTTTATTAAAAAATCACCCACAAGACTTGCGTTACACAAAATCGGTTGTTAGTCTGAGTGACAGAACAAAGCGTTTAAGTAGCATCTTAAACAGTGTGGATTTAACCCAACTTGCCAGCACTAAAATGGCTAAATCGGAGTAAGCGAATGAATACGCTCAGCATTTCTGACATTTTTTCTCAATTTTCTTATTATCAAGAACATTATCTTTCTATCTTGTCTACGCCTGAACAATACTACACTGCTGTAGAAGGCGCGTTTATTCATGTCTGGCCTTTGGCACCTCAAGATTTGTATTTGGGCGATTTATTGCAGTTGTGGTTTAGTGAAAAATGGCTCATTCAATCGACCTGCCAATTGCTTTCAGACCATCCAGACAACGGCACAAAAAAACCATTGCAGCGTGATCATGATTTATATTTGTACCAACTGGCGGGCAGCGCGCTTTCGGGGAGTAACCGTTCACGCGTGTGGTCTGTGTCTGAACAAAAACAATTGCGTGTAGAATTAGACTTTGCTTTTCGCTATTTATGTGAATATAAAGGAACATCTCAACCTACAGTGTCTAAATCAGAACTGATTACTGCGTTGAAAAACAGTGTTTAATCTATGATGATTGATCATTGCCAGCCAAATAGATTTGCATTGAATCGAGTTAAATGACTCGCACCAAAATAGTGTTATAAACTGCGATAAAAATTTGCGAACAGCTTGAAAAGGATATTCAGCCGTGTGGATTAAAATATGCATTGCCATGCTCGCATTTGCTGCAAATTCCTTGCTGTGTCGTTTGGCATTGGCTGAACAGCAAATTGACCCTATTAGTTTTAGTTTGCTCAGGGTTGGCAGTGGAGCAGTGTGCTTAGGACTGTTCTATGCTGTTTTGCAGGTTCAACAACCAATTCAATTCCAATGGAAATCTGCACTCAGCCTTGCTGTATATCTGCTCGGTTTTTCGTTAGCATATTTGCATATAGACGCAGGCATAGGCGCATTGATTCTATTTGGCGCAGTGCAAATCACCATGATCAGTTATGCGATTTTGCATGGTGAGCGCATGACTTTGCCGCGCTGGGTCGGGTTAGGTTGTGCTATATTGGGGATGGGTTTGTTGCTATTGCCTGAAGCCAGTACGCCAACGTTCAAATATGCATTGATAATGTTACTGGCAGGTATTGCATGGGGTTTTTACAGTATTGCTGCAAAGACGATGCAGCATGCTTTAACCAATACTCTATCTAATTTCATTCTGGCGACTCCGCTTGTTGCTGTATTTTTTCTTTGGTATTTACCCGAAAGTTTTATCACTTGGCAGGGGGTGGTTTTGGCGGTCTTGTCGGGTGCATTGGCTTCGGCTGGAGCGTATGTGTTGTGGTACAGCATTGTGAAAAAAATTGATCACATTACCGCAAGTACTGTGCAACTTTCTGTGCCGTGTTTGGCGATTTTAGGCGGTGTGATTTTTTTAGGTGAACAACTCACCCTGTTGATGGTCGTGGCAACCTTGATTGTGTTATGTGGTATTTTGATGGTGATTTTAACTAAACCACGTGTATAAAACCGTTTAGATTGCAGCGGGTTTGGTCTTTTATTGAATTTCTTATATCTATCAAGAAATGATTGTGAGGCTTTTTTAAAGCGTTGTTTGTGATCTCTCTCCTCAGAAAGAAGGGGAAATAGTGAGTGAAAAAACGCAATTAAAAACAAAAACCCACGATTCAATCGTGGGTTTTGTTCATCTAAACAGGTTTAGATTATTTTGCAGCTTTTTCAGCTTCGATTGAAGCAATCGCTTCATCTACACCTTCAATTGATTCAGCAGCTTTTTTGATACGTGCAAGCGCATCTACAAGTACTTCGTCTGCAGTTGCATAAGAAATACGCATGAAACCACCTAAACCGAACGCATCACCAGGAACAACGGCAACACCAGTTTCTTCCAATAACCAAGCAGAGAATTCTGTGCAAGATTTTAAGCCTTTCGCACGAATTAATGGTTTGATGTTTGCATACGCATAGAACGCGCCATCTGCAGGTAAGCAAGAAATACCTTTGATGTCATTCAAGCCATTTACAACTAAGTCATGACGGCGTTTGAATGCTTCAACCATTGGCTCAAGTACGTCTTGTGGGCCGTTCAATGCAGCTTCTGCAGCAACTTGTGAAATAGAAGTTGGGTTAGAAGTCGATTGAGATTGAATTTTCTTCATCGCACCAATTAGTTTAGCAGGGCCCGCTGCATAGCCAATACGCCAGCCAGTCATTGCATAAGCTTTAGACACACCGTTTAACACGATTGTGCGGTCATAAAGGTCTGGTGCAACTGTCGCGATGTTATAGAACTCATCATCCCAACGGATTGGTTCGTACATATCGTCAGATGCAATGAATACTTCAGGGTATTTGCGTAGTACAGCAGCCAAAGCTTCTAATTCAGCTTTAGTGTAGATCATACCTGTAGGGTTAGATGGGCTGTTTAACACCACTAAACGTGTTTTGTCAGTGATCGCAGCTTCTAATTGTTCAGGCGTGATTTTGAAACGTTGTTCTTCACCACATTCCACAATAACTGGCACGCCTTCAGCAATAATCACCATATCTGGATAGCTTACCCAGAACGGTGCAGGGATAATCACTTCATCACCCTTGTTTAACAAAGCCAACGCCAAGTTAAAGAATGATTGCTTACCACCACAAGACACCAAAATTTGGTTCGCTTGGTAGTCAAGATTATTGTCACGTTTTAATTTTGCGATAATGGCTTTTTTAAGACCAGGCGTACCGTCAACAGCAGTATATTTTGTAAAACCGTTATTAATTGCTGCAATAGCTGCATCTTTGATGTGTTGTGGTGTATCGAAATCCGGTTCACCTGCACCCAAACCAATAACGTTATGACCCGCAGCTTTAAGTTCAGCGGCTTTATTGGTTACTGCAAGTGTTGGGGACGGTTTGATGGCATTGACACGATCAGAGAGACGTACGTCCACGGCATATTCCTTCTTATAGGGATAAAAAAATAAAAAGCATATTATCTTAGCCTAAATTCGATGTCTGCGTCGTTTAAAATTGCATCAAATTAATAAAAAATCACCAAATTAGACCAATTTCCTATGAAATCGTGATTAAAACTGCTGTGAGGTGGAAGTTTCTCGCATCGGGCGGCAAAAAACTTTAAAATAGTCCAAATTTTATAAGAGTGATGGTCATGAGTAAGCAGCAGCCTACTTCAAAAAAACCATTGGTGAATCTCCCATTCCCAATGCCAAACACAGCGCAGGATAATGATCAGGCGGTACATAATTCGGTGCGTCCTAAACCTGAGCAATATGCGGATAAGACTTGGCCACCGCCACGTGGTACTCGTCGTTCGATGGGTAAGCGCTAAAAAAAATGCCACAATTACGTGGCATTTTTTATTGATGGGGATTTAAAAGTATTGAAATTAACGAACATGCTTACGCGCTTTGTTGGCAGGTTTTGGCGGCGAGATTTCACGTACGCCATGCCATACATCGCTAAAATCTTGCTCGTTGATATTATACAATTCCAATAAAGCCAAAATCGCTGCACCAAATAGCATTGGGCCTTCTGAATTATTTTGGAACTCGAATACCTTACCATTTAAGTTGTGCAAAATATCCTGAATTTCAAAGACCCGATCACGCCCATTGCTGTCAGTTGGGTACATTTGTGTATTCAATATGATTTTAGCCAAGGCTTTTTCATTATCGCTCAATGCCAAGACTTCAATTAATTCATCGGTGGCAGGGGTAAAAATCACAGAATCACGGTAAATGGTGTGTAGTAATTTTTGCGTTAGTTTAGGCAATGCTTTTTCGACAAAAGGACGAAACGACGCAGGAAAAATCACATTATGGGCAATGCCTTTAAACATAGGGGCAATTTCTTCAACCGTATAACCTGCAATACCACAACCAATTGAAGTTAAAAAATACTTCATTTTAGGATGGTTTTTGGCATAGATTTTAAAGTCATCCACATAGTGCTGAATTTGCGATAGTGGCATTTGTTGTAAATGTTCATTCATGGTTGGAATGGCAAAACTTTGTCCTGCCCAACCGCGCCCGACGCCTTCAACGGCACCAAAAAATTCTTTGGCTGTTCGTGCTGCACCACCTGCATGTTGTCCTGCCATGTTACTGCCAAATACGAAAACAGTATCTTCAGGGAGGCTTTTGATAATTGATTCGTCGTGATATTGGTAAGTCATGAATGTGTGCTTTTATGGTTGTCGTCCTGAAATTTCATGTTGCCTTTGAATAGCCAGTGGGTCAAGTCTTAAAGCAGTTTCCCCGTGCTCAATTTAGTCGTAGCACATCTTCGTTCTAACAGCGTCCAATACAGAATTAAAACCGAGCAATGGCTTTGTAGCTACGCAACATCGCCACAACATATTCGGATGTCCTGAGTGTAGGCAAATCTGCTAAAATATTAGGTCGCATCAAACCTGAGAGCTGCATTTGTGAGTGATAAGCAACCTTTCGATTTAGTCACCAACTATCAACCTGCGGGTGACCAACCACAAGCCATTGAAAAATTGGTTCAAGGGATAGAACAGGGCTATCATGATCAGCTATTACTTGGGGTTACAGGCTCAGGTAAGACTTATACCATGGCCAATGTGATTGCCAGAACACAGCGTCCGACCATTGTCATGGCACATAACAAAACGCTGGCAGCGCAGTTGTATGGTGAGTTTAAAGCGTTCTTTCCGAACAACGCAGTCGAATATTTTGTCAGTTATTATGACTATTATCAGCCTGAAGCCTATGTACCATCTTCCGATACTTTTATTGAAAAAGATGCGGCTATTAATGATCATATTGACCAAATGCGACTCTCGGCCACACGTGCTTTGCTAGAGCGTCGTGATGCCATTATTGTCGCATCGGTATCTGCAATTTACGGTTTGGGTGACCCCAATGCTTATATGAGCATGTTGCTGCATGTGGTGCAAGGTGATCGGGTGAATCGTGATGATTTGATCCGTCGTTTGGTGGAAATGCAATATAGCCGTAATGAGCTAGAGTTTTTGCGCGGTACTTACCGTATTCGTGGTGAAATTTTAGATATTTTCCCTGCTGAATCTGATCAGCATGCTATTCGCATAGAATTATTTGATGATGAAGTCGATTCGATTCGTTGGTTTGATCCATTAACAGGCAAATTGGTGCGTAAAGTGCCGCGCGTGACTATTTATCCTAAAAGTCACTATGTTACGCCTAAGGATAATTTGGAACGTGCGATTGGTACCATTAAAGAAGAACTAAAAGAGCGTTTGGTGTTTTTTCGCGAACATGACAAATTGCTAGAAGCGCAGCGCATAGAACAACGTACCCGCTATGATTTAGAAATGATGCAGCAATTGGGCTATACCAACGGCATCGAAAACTATTCACGACATTTGTCTGGACGACCTGCAGGCGAAGCACCGCCCACTTTGTTTGATTATGTACCTGATGATGCCTTGCTGATTATTGATGAATCGCACGTGACCGTTCCGCAAATTGGCGCGATGTATAAAGGTGACCGATCACGTAAAGAAAACTTGGTGAATTATGGTTTCCGTTTACCTAGTGCGTTAGACAACCGTCCAATGAAATTTGAAGAATGGGAGCGCATCGTCCCATCCACAATTTATGTGAGCGCTACACCTGCACAATATGAGTTGGAAAAATCGCAACAAATTGTAGAGCAAGTGGTGCGTCCAACAGGATTGATTGACCCAGAAATTGAAATTCGTCCTGTGTTAACGCAGGTGGATGATGTGCTGTCTGAAATCAATTTGCGTAAAGAATTGAATGAGCGGGTGTTGGTCACCACTTTAACCAAACGCATGGCTGAAGATTTGACCTCGTATTTAAAAGAATACGGCATTCAAGTGGCTTATTTACACTCTGATATTGATACCGTAGAACGCGTCAAAATTATTCACGAATTACGTACAGGCGTGCATGATGTCTTGGTTGGCATTAACCTGTTACGAGAAGGTTTAGACATGCCTGAAGTGTCTTTAGTGGCAATTTTAGATGCCGACAAAGAAGGCTTTTTACGTTCAGAACGTTCGTTGATTCAAACCATTGGACGTGCAGCACGTAACTTGAAAGGTAAAGCAATTTTATATGCAGATCGCATTACCGATTCAATGCAAAAGGCGATAGATGAAACAGAGCGTCGTCGTGCCAAACAAATTGAATTTAATGAATTGCACGGCATTACTCCACGTAGTGCAGTGCGTCAGGTGATTAAAGAAATCGACACAGGTGAAGTGCTGAACGATGAGCAAATTGATGAAAAAATCAATGCACAAAGCCGTGCTTTAAGTGACGATGAACAGCACATTTTGGCTGATCCTAAACTGTATGCCAAACATATTGCCAAACTTGAAAAAGAGATGTTGAAAGCATCTAAAGAACTGCAATTTGAACAAGCGGCTCGTTTACGTGATGAAATTTTGCGTTTAAAAGCGCAAATGTTGCAATCTGGCTAAATTGGGGCGAATTGCACTGTCAGTGTAAGTGCGAGTTTGCATACTAAACTTGCTATGTAAAATTTGAGTTGCAAAAATTACATATCCATACAGTAAATTGAAATGCTTGCGGTTATTTTTGAAGAAGATAAACAAAATTGACTGAACATTAGAGTTTAGAGGTTGGGACAATGGCTAAAAAACTTCCGTTTGCAGGTGCGCGACTTGCCAAAATTGCCCTTGGTGGTGTGGTGCTGATTGGTTTGGGTGCTGCGACTATGGCATATTCCAAAACCAATGAACCGATGAAAACGGTAGAAAAAGTCGAATTAGATAAATATTTAGGCGTTTGGTATGAGGTTGCAAGAAAGCCTTTATATTTCCAAAACAAATGCGGTTCAAATGTAACAGCAGCATATACATTGAATGAAAATGGCAATGTGCAGGTGGATAACCTTTGTATTGCAAAAGATGGCAAACAAATGCGTGCTTTGGGCGAAGCTTTTGTACAAAATGCGCCTTTTAACAGCAAACTCAAAGTTAGCTTTTTACCTGAAGTCATTCGTTGGTTGCCTGTAGGGCGTGGTGATTATTGGGTGTTAAAGCTAGATGATGACTATCAAACTGCCTTGGTGGGTGAACCACGCCGTAAATATTTATGGGTACTTTCACGTACGCCGCATCCTGATCAGGCTGTCGTGACTGAATATCTGAACTATGCCAAATCACTCGGTTATGACTTAAGTGATGTGATTTATACCAGACATACGCAAACTAAAAAGTCAGACTAAGTTGCAGCAGCTCCAGAGCTACTTATAGATATAAGCAGACAAACGTATGCAGACCAATTGACCACGCAAAAGCTGCGTGGTTTTTTATATCCTGTCATTTTAAATTTTGAACATTCGATCAATCTCTAAAACAACGTATATATGAGTATAATGCCGACTGATCTAGGGGAGAGTCGGATGTATAAAGGCATTGCACTATCGGTTTTAGCATCGGTCACTTTTGGGGTGCTGTATTTTTATACCCAATTACTCAAACCTTTAGACAGCGAAGAAACTTTTGCGTGGCGTATGTTGGCAACTTTGCCATTCCTAACTTTGTTTATGTGGTGGTCGGGAGATTTAAAACATATTTCCGCGATTTTTCAGCGGCTCAAACAACAACCACAATTCATACTTTGGCTGATTTTTAGTTCTTTTTTATGCACTACGCAATTGTGGTTATTTTTGTGGGGGCCGATTAACGGGCGTGGTTTGCAGGTTTCTTTGGGTTATTTCTTATTGCCTTTGATCATGGTTTTGCTTGGCTGTGTGCTATATAAAGAAAAGTTATCGACTTGGCAGATGGCAGCAGTTGCCTTAGCCGTGCTAGGTGTCAGTCATGAAATCTGGCGCATTGGCACGGTGGCGTGGGAAACCTTATATGTGGCATTTGCCTATCCTTTATATTTCTTTTTACGTCGGGTCTTTCAAACCGATCACTTGGGCGGGTTTTGGTGGGATTTACTGCTAGTTATTCCTGTCGCGGTATATTTAGGCTTTTATTATAGTGACAGTGTAAATGTCATCGCAGCTTTTCCATATTTAATTTGGTCGGTACTTGGATTGGGCTTTTTAAGTGCATTGGGACTTGGCAGTTATATTTTGGCCAGCCGCCATTTGCCTTTTGTGATTTTTGGTTTACTGAGTTATTTAGAACCTGTGCTGTTGGCTTTTGTGTCTATGTTGTTAGGTGAACGAGTTGAAGCAGGGGAATGGCTGACTTATATCCCAATTTGGTTGGCAGTTGCATTATTGGTGGTTGAAGGGTGTTTGCATTTAAGAAAACAAAAAATGAATCAGCAAGATTTACAGCAGAAGATTCAACAGTCATCTGGACAATAAAAGCCGTCGCTGTGGTGAGATATTCAAATTTCCAAGAGGATAATCGAGTTTGGCATCATCCTCTTTTTCTTCTAAAAAATTGAACTTTTGTTGAAAAAACTAAAATCACAAAAATAATTACAACTATTTTATGAATTTATAGTGAATATATAGGAAAATAGTCGGGTCAGTACCAGCTTTTGATTCAATCTTGACGACAATTCCATTACAATTATCGGGTTTTGAAATTCATGCCTAGATATACAATTAATTAGAGGACGTATCTGTGAGCAAAGAGACTATCATCGCCCTACACGCAGAGCACCAAGGTCGCTGGAAAAACCGTGAAGAAATCGCGGAACGTATGATTGCTTTACTCGGTCAGTTGTACCGTGAAAAAAATATCATGGTTTCAGTTTTTGGTCGTTCTTTAGTTAACCGTTCTGTGATTCAAATTTTGAAAGCACACCGTCGTACTCGTATGATGGACGTAGAACTTTCAGTTGTTCACACTTTCCCATTGCTTGAAGCTTTGGCAAAAGTAGACAACATCGGTTCAGCAGAAATCGACTTAGGTAAACTTGCTGTTGAATATAAAGAAAAAGGCGGCGATGTAAATGCATTTGTTGCAGACGCTGTGAAATCTTTAGCGGGCAATCCAACAACTGTAGAAAGCAAAGATGTTGTACTTTACGGTTTTGGTCGTATTGGTCGTATCCTTGCGCGTTTAATCATTGGTCAATCTGGTCTTGGCCGTGGCTTAAACCTTAAAGCAATTGTGGTACGTAAATCATCTGATGGTGATTTAGAAAAACGTGCGTCTTTATTGCGTCGCGACTCTATTCATGGTCCATTTGCAGGCACTATTTCTGTAGATGAAGAAAATGAAGCAATTATCGCAAATGGTAACTTCATTAAAGTGATCTATGCATCTAACCCATCTGAAGTAGACTATACGGCTTATGGCATCAACAATGCATTAGTGATTGACAACACGGGTAAATGGCGTGATGCAGAAGGTCTTGCACAACACCTTCAATGCCCAGGCGCTGCACGCGTAATTTTAACTGCACCTGGTAAAGGTGACATGAAAAACGTGGTGTACGGTGTTAACCAAGCTGACATTCTTGATGAAGATACCATCATTTCTGCGGCAAGCTGTACAACAAACGCGATTACACCAACTTTAAAAGTGTTGCATGACAAGTACACCGTTGTGAATGGTCACGTTGAAACTGTTCACTCATTCACTAACGACCAAAACTTGATTGATAACTATCACAAGGCAGATCGTCGTGGTCGTGCAGCAACATTAAACATGGTTATTACCGAAACAGGTGCAGCAAAAGCAGTGGCGAAAGCATTGCCTGCATTACAAGGTAAATTAACAGGTAACTCTGTACGTGTTCCAACGCCAAACGTATCACTTGCAATCTTGAACTTAACGCTTGAGAAAGAAGTAGATCGCGAAGAAGTGAACGAATACATTCGTCAAATTTCAATTCACTCTAATCTTCAAGGTCAAATTGGTTATACCAACTCGACTGAAGTGGTTTCAAGTGACTTCATTGGTTCGCGTACTGCAGGTGTATTTGATGCGCAAGCAACCATTACTTCAGGCAACCGTTTAACTGCTTACGTTTGGTATGACAACGAAGTGGGTTATAGCTGCCAAGTATTGCGTATTGCTGAACAAATGGGCGGCGTAAGCTATCCTAAAGTTCCTGCTGAAACAAATGCATAATTTGTAGATACAGAATTTAAAATCAAAAAGAGCTTCAAATGAAGCTCTTTTTTTTGCATTTATTTCATTCTTAAATATAAGGATGAGTGTTGAAATTTCCACCTAATACGCTATCCTAAACTTACCAAAATAAAGTCTATGCTAAAAAGTAAGTAAATTTGATTTTGCTTTCAAGCTTTCAAAGCCTGAACAATAGAAATAACAGAAGGATACCGTTATGCAATATGCAACCAGTCACTTACTCGGGCAAGTCCTTGCTAAAGATTGTCCATCACGGATTCGTTTAGAACATTTAGCCAATAAATGGTCAATGTTGGTGTTGCATTGTTTAAGCGAAGGTTTGCACCGCTTTAGTGAGCTAAGACAGCGCATTGAAGGGGTGAGTGAAAAAATGCTGGCGCAAACCCTGAAAACTCTTGAGCAAGATGGGTTAATTTTACGTACAGTTTACCCAACGGTGCCGCCTAAAGTGGAATATCAACTCACTTTTGAAGGCTCACAAATTGCAGCAAGAGTGAATCAACTGATTGAGTATTTAGAACAGCATTTGCCTGAAACTTCACAGCAATCTTCTCACTAATGGATTACTCATCTTTTAGGGAAGTTGCTGTAGATGTTCCTACTCCAAAGCACATTCTGGATGATTAAATAGTGCGTCGATGTGAAAAATCATAACGATCAATCAGCAAAATCCCGATGGCAAATACCAAAATACTGACAACACAACCCATCCAGCCCCGGTGTTGCCATGCGTAGACCGCCGTCAGTGAACCAAGTGCTGCACCTGAAAAATAAATAGTCATATATACCGCATTAATGCGGGAACGTGCGGTGGCATCAATTCGGTACACCAAGTTTTGATTCAATACGTGAAAAGCAGTTAGACCAAAATAACTCATCAATACGCCAACGGCATAAGCCACAATATTCTGCTGTGCAAAAAAGAGTGGAATGCAAGAAAACAACATCAAACTGATACAGAGCATTGCGACGAAATTTTCGCGGCCTTTGCCCACCGTTTTACCTGACCAGCTTGAAGAAAAAATGCCTATTACACCCAATAAGCCAAAAAGCCCGATTTGAAAATCACTAAAATGATAAGGTGGATTGGCCAAGACAAAAGTCATGGAAGTGAAAACTAAAGATAAAATGGCAAAGCCTAAAGCACCTGCACAGGCTCTGCGAATTAAATGTGGCTGGGTGGTGGCCAATTGTATTAGAGAACGATAAATAGCTACCACGGTCAAATTTTTATTGGCAGTTGTAGAAGGTAGCTTTTTCCACATCAGCCCTGCAAACAGTAGGGTGATTATGCCGCTACTTAAATAAACACCTTCCCAAGACCAAAAGGTCGAAACAAAACCAGCAAAGGTGCGCGATAAAATAATACCCATCACCAAACCACTCATCAGTTTGCCTACAATGGCAGCACTCGATTCGGGTGGACTAATGCTTGATGCAAAAGGAATTAAAACCTGTGCGGAAATCGCACCAAATGTGGCACATACCGTAAAGAAATACAGCATGGTTAAATTGCTGCTAAAGGACAGTAAAATTTGTGAGAGTGCTGCAAAGACCATCAAACTCACAATCAATTTTCTTTTATTGAGTAAATCGCCCAAAGGCACAAGTAACATTAATCCTAAACCATAGCCGATTTGTGCAAGTACTATTGCAAAACCTGCTTGGCTGGTGCTGATGCCTAAACTTTTTTCAATTGAATAAATCAGCGGTTGGTTAAAATAAGCAGAGCCTGCACATAAACCACATGCTGTTGCCATCAGTAAAATAAATTGAGGAGATAAAGCAGTTGTTGTGGTTGCAGAGTCAGACATAAATGCAAGTAAAACAAAAAGGGCGGATGCACTATAAGAATTTAACCTAAGAAGGAGAAATAAGAAAAAACGATCACATGATTGTTAAAATAAATCAGTGATTTTGACGTTCCTGATATAAAAAGCCTGAGTTGATACGATTGCATAAATATAATTCGAGAAATTTTCTAAAATATGGCAGAATATACGGCTTTTAAAGTTTTAGAGGATTGGCAAGATGCGCTTTGTTGATGAAGCAGTCATTACCGTAGAGGCTGGCGACGGTGGCAATGGCGTAGCCAGTTTTCGCCGAGAAAAATTCGTACCATTTGGTGGACCAGATGGTGGTGATGGCGGTCGTGGCGGCAGTATTTATGTGCAAGCCGACGACAACGCAAGCACCCTTGTAGATTATCGTTATACCCGTAAATTTCGCGCTGAACGTGGTAAAAATGGTTCGGGCGCAAACTGTGCTGGCCGTGGCGGTGAATCTGTTGTATTGACTGTACCAGTGGGAACGACCATTGTGGATACTGACTCTGGCGACATCATTGCAGATTTAGTCGAAAGCGGTCAGAAAGTATTGGTTGCACAAGGTGGAGATGGTGGTTTAGGGAATACTCACTTTAAATCATCGACCAACCGTACCCCGCGTAAATTTACGCATGGTACCAAAGGTGAATTCCGCGAAATTCGTCTGGAGTTGAAAGTACTTGCGGATGTTGGCTTATTGGGTATGCCAAATGCGGGTAAGTCAACGTTCATACGTGCTGTTTCTGCGGCAAAACCAAAAGTAGCCGACTATCCATTTACCACCATGGTGCCAAATCTGGGTGTGGTGGATGCAGACCGTCATCGTTCTTTTGTGATGGCCGATATTCCAGGGCTAATTGAAGGTGCGGCTGAAGGTGCAGGTCTTGGTATTCGTTTCTTGAAACACTTGGCACGTACCCGTATTTTGCTACACATTGTAGATGTTCAGCCTATTGATGGCTCTGACCCAGCGTATAATGCCAAAGCCATTATGGAAGAATTGAAAAAATTCTCTCCAACTTTGGCTAAACTGCCAATGGTGTTGGTGTTAAATAAACTGGATCAAATTCCTGAAGATTCACGCGAAGAATGGTGTAAACACATTCTGGAAGAATTGCAGTGGGACGGCCCTGTATTTAAAACTTCAGGTTTAATGTCTGAAGGTACTCAGCAAGTGGTTTATTACCTGATGGATCAAATTGAGCAACAACGCGAACGTGAAGTTGAAGATCCTGACTATGCTGCTGAAATGAAAGCATTCCGTGATCAGCTAGAAGCTGAAACACGTGAACAAACCATCGCCGCGAAAGAAGCGTATCGTGAGATGCGCCGTCAGCAACGTCTTGCAGGTATGTTGGGCGATGACGACGAAGACGATGATGGTGAAGATGGCGATGTAGAAGTGTACTACGTACGCTAAGCGCTACAAAAAGTGACTGAGGACAAGATGATAGAAGTGGTAGATGGGCAACGTCAGCTCAAGGGTTGTAAACGAATCGTTGTTAAAATCGGATCATCTTTACTCACAGCCAATGGGCAAGGTTTAGATTTAGATGCGATCTCGCATTGGGCGGGACAAATTGCAGATCTACACAATGCAGGACACGAAATTATTTTGGTGTCATCGGGAGCTGTGGCTGAAGGTATGGTGCGAATGAAACTAGAGCATCGACCCACTGATCTACCCAGTCTTCAGGCATGCGCTGCCATTGGTCAAATGGGACTAATTCAGACTTGGTCAAGTGTGCTGGAAAAACACCAAATTCAAACGGCACAAGTACTTTTAACGCATGATGATCTGGCAGATCGTCGTCGCTATTTAAACTCATGTGATGCTTTGCAAAACCTGATTGAATGGCGGGTGATTCCTGTCATTAATGAAAATGACACGGTCTCTACCGATGAAATTCGTTTTGGTGATAACGACACCTTGGCTGCAATGGTGGCAGGGCAAGTGCATGCAGACTTACTGATCATTTTGACTGATCAGCAAGGCATGTTTGACTCTGACCCACGTTCTAACCCAAATGCAAAACTATTCCATACCGTACGTGCTTTGGATGAAAGCTTGTTCGATATGGCAGGTGGTGGCGGTAAGTTTGGGCGTGGCGGTATGCTGACTAAAGTTCGTGCGGCACGTTTAGCGGCTAAATCGGGCTGTCCGACGTTGATTGCCAGTGGTGAAAGTGACAACGTACTTGCGCGTTTAATGGCGGGCGAATTGTTGGGTACTTTATTTATTACCGATAATGACCGTATTGCCGCACATCAACAGTGGTTGGCGGCACATTTACAAACGGCAGGACGTTTGGTGATTGATGATGGCGCAGTCAAAGCCATTAAAGAAAATCATCGCAGTTTATTGCCTGTGGGTGTAAAAGCGGTAGAAGGGCATTTTGAACGTGGCGATGTGGTGGAGTGTGTAGATACACAAGGTCATCGTGTCGCTGTGGGACGTGTTAATTTTAGTTCACGTTCTGCAGATTTGGTCAAAGGCTTGGCTTCTGACAAAGTGCATCAGGTGTTAGGCGAGGCACGTTCGTTGGAGATGATCCATCGCAATCACATAGCGATTTATTGATGATGCTGTAAGTTATCATTCAATTGAAGTTATTAAAAAACCCGCTTGGAATATCTAAGCGGGTTTTTTATTACTTAAACAACGCATGTCATGCTTCAAGTTTATTTAAACTGAATCGTTCCATTTGCATTGACTGTAATTTTAGATTCACCTGCTGCCATATCTTGATCAGCTACAGCCGTTTCTGCGACAGCAAATTTAGCCATACTCGCGCGCATAACAGGTTGCGGAAAATAAGAATTGGTGTTTAGGTTCAAATTAACCAAGTTATAGCCCGATTTATTCCAAGCCTGACTTAACATTTGCGCACGTTGTTGAAAGTTTTTAGACGCTTCGACCATCAACTCGTTTTCAACTTTTTTGCGTTGTGCATCCGACACGCTAAAATTAATTGATTGGGTCTGAAAGTTTTGTTGTAGCTCACTCACCAACTGGCTTGCGGCTTTAAAATCGGTGCTTTGCACACGTACTTCTGCACGACCACGCCATTCTTTTAACTTACGACTGTCATTGTCGTAAATTGGATAGGTGGTTTGCGAACCTGTTTCAACTTTCACTTGTGGATACTTACGTGCAGTTGCAATGGCTTGGCTCATTAACTGGTTAATTTGTGATGCAAGTTCAGCAGGCTGTTTGTGACTTTTTTCAATATATAACACAGCGTGCATTTGATCATTTGAAACTTCGCGTGTAGCTTCAGCTTGAACATTGATGATATTGTAATTTAAAGATTCATTTTGTTGGGCAAAAGCAGTGCTTGCAGCACCAACAGCCAACAGGGTAGCAGCGAGAGAAAGTAAGCGCATATTATGACCTATTATTCAGGGGATCAGGATTTATGAAAAGCGTTTGAATTGATTTAAATAGTAACTTTGCTTTGTGAGGATTTTTAGTTGAATTTGTGGTGGCTTTGTAAAATATGCGTTAAAAATTGCAGCAAAAAAGCATTTATAAAATTCAATAAAAATAATGATCTATACTATTTTGAAAATAAATGCTGCATGACTTGAGAGATTGTGCAAAAAAACGTATAAAGGAAGTGGAAAGAGTTAAATTTTCTTTCCTTTGTCACAATGTAAGATGATAATTCAATCGAATCATCTGCAAGATATGTTTTTTCGATGAAATTAGGCAATATTTGGGTTAAACCTGTTTATTTTCTAGAAAAATTAGGTATTATCCCGCTTCCTAGTCTTGAAGAACAAAACTCTATCTCGCTAGATCAAAAAAGCACCGAGTCAAAGGACCGCAAGTCACCAGACTTATTTCTTTCAACCCATATCAGAGATGGTAATTCGATATGAGCGTTACTTCTGTAAACCCTGCCAACCATTCCACAAACGAATACTACTTGACTCGCCAAAGTCAGATGGAATCGAATGTGCGTAGTTATCCTCGTAAATTACCGTTAGCGATAGCGAAAGCACTGGGTTGTTGGGTTACCGATGTTGAAGGTACTGAGTACCTAGATTGTTTGGCTGGGGCAGGGACCTTGGCATTGGGTCATAACCATCCTGCGGTGGTTCAAAGCATCCAAGACACTTTAGCGAGTGGTTTGCCATTACACACCCTAGATTTAACGACACCTTTGAAAGATGCTTTTACTGAAGCGTTGCTTTCACACATGCCTGGCGGCCAAGAAGAGTACTGCTTACAATTCTGTGGTCCTACAGGTGCAGATGGCACTGAGGCTGCAATTAAACTGGCAAAAACCTACACAGGTCGTAGCTCAGTTATTAGTTTCTCAGGTGGCTATCATGGTATGACACATGGCTCATTGGCCATGACAGGTAACCTGTCTGCAAAAAATGCAGTAAATGGTTTAATGCCTGGTGTTCAATTTATGCCGTATCCGCATGAATACCGTTGCCCACTTGGCATTGGTGGCGAAGCGGGTGTAGATGCGTTAACGTATTATTTTGAAAACTTTATTGAAGATGTAGAAAGCGGTGTCACTAAGCCTGCAGCTGTAATTCTTGAAGCAATTCAGGGTGAAGGCGGTGTTGTGACTGCACCAGTAAAATGGTTGAAGAAAATCCGTGAAGTGACTGAAAAGCACAACATCGTTTTAATTCTAGACGAAGTACAAGCGGGCTTTGCACGTTCAGGCAAAATGTTTGCATTTGAACATGCAGGTATTGAGCCAGACGTGATTGTTATGTCTAAAGCTGTTGGTGGTGGCTTGCCATTAGCTGTACTTGCTATTAAACGTAAGTTTGACGCATGGCAGCCTGCAGGTCACACGGGTACTTTCCGTGGTAACCAATTGGCAATGGGTACTGGTCTTGTGGTGCTTAAAACCATTAAAGAACAAAACCTTGCACAAAACGCGCAAGAGCGTGGTGAGTTCTTACAAGCTGAATTGAAAAAATTAGCTGTTGAATTCCCATGTATTGGTAACGTGCGTGGTCGCGGTTTAATGATTGGTATCGAAATTGTAGATGAACGCCAAGAAAAAGACCGTTTAGGTGCTTATCCAGCAGATTCTCAATTGGCTGCTGCTGTTCAAGCTGCATGTTTTGACAACAAATTGTTGCTTGAGAAAGGTGGTCGTGGTGGTACGGTAATCCGTTTACTTTGCCCACTCATCATTACTCAAGAAGAGTGTGTAGAAGTCATCGCTCGCTTCAAGAAAGCAGTTGCTGAAGCGTTAGTCGCAGTTCGAGGCGCATAAGTTTATGGTAGATTTTGCAGAACATCGTAAAGCGTTACTCTGCAATGATGCTCAATCCATTGCTGACTACAGTGAAGCAATGGAACAAGCGACTCAAGCAGTCGCGGCATGGTTGCAAAATGACAAAATGTACACAGGCGGTAGCATTAAAGAATTGCGTGAAGCGATTTCTTTCCAGCCTGCAAAACAAGGTTTGGGTGTACAAAAGTCATTGGAACGCATGGTTGAGCTTTTCTTAAACAAAAGTTTAAAAGTTCATCATCCACATTCTTTGGCACATTTGCATTGTCCAACTATGGTGGCAAGCCAAATTGCAGAAGTTCTCATTAACGCAACCAACCAATCTATGGACTCTTGGGATCAAAGCCCTGCAGGTTCATTGATGGAAGTACAACTAATTGACTGGTTACGTCAAAAAGTTGGCTATGGTGCAGGTCAAGCGGGCGTGTTCACTTCAGGTGGTACGCAGTCTAACTTGATGGGTGTGTTATTGGCGCGTGATGCGTGTATTGCAAAGAACTGGAAAGATGAAAACGGTAATCCGTGGTCTGTTCAGCGCGATGGTATTCCAAGCGATGCAATGCGTAATGTGAAAGTCATTTGTTCTGAAAATGCACACTTCTCTGTGCAAAAGAACATGGCGATGATGGGTATGGGCTTCCAATCGGTTGTTACTGTACCTGTTAATGAAAATGCACAAATGGACGTGGTTGCACTT
The DNA here is from genome assembly GCF_013417135.1 of Acinetobacter sp. YH16051. Classification (NCBI taxonomy): domain Bacteria; kingdom Pseudomonadati; phylum Pseudomonadota; class Gammaproteobacteria; order Moraxellales; family Moraxellaceae; genus Acinetobacter; species Acinetobacter sp. YH16051. The sequence continues at coordinate 191,412 of NZ_VPEN01000003.1, forward strand.
GAGCAAACCATGGCGCATTTAAAATCTGAAGGTAAGATCGTTGCGTGTGTGGTTGCGACTGCAGGTACAACCGATGCAGGCGCGATTGATCCGCTTAAAAAGATTCGTGACATCACTAATCAATATGGCGCGTGGATGCACATTGACGCAGCTTGGGGTGGTGCATTAATTCTTTCTAACAGTCATCGTGACATGCTTGATGGTATTGAGCTGTCTGATTCTGTGACACTGGATTTCCATAAGCATTACTTCCAAACTATTTCGTGCGGTGCGTTCTTACTGAAAGATGAAGCGAACTATCGTTTCATGCACTATGAAGCAGAATATTTGAACTCTGCTTATGATGAAGAACATGGCGTACCAAACTTGGTGTCTAAGTCATTGCAAACAACGCGTCGTTTTGATGCGTTGAAACTTTGGATGACGATTGAAGCATTAGGTGAAGAGCTTTACGGTTCTATGATTGATCATGGTGTGAAGCTAACCTGTGACGTTGCTGATTATATTAAAGCGACTGCAGGTTTAGAATTGTTGGTTGAACCACAATTTGCTTCAGTGTTGTTCCGTGTTGTGCCTGAAGGTTATCCTGCAGAGTTCTTGGATAGCTTGAACCAAAACGTGGCAGATGAATTATTTGCACGTGGTGAGGCCAATATTGGTGTAACTAAAGTCGGTAATGTTCAATCATTGAAGATGACGACTTTAAGTCCAGTGGCAACACTTGAAAACGTGAAAAACTTGTTAGGCCTAGTATTGGCAGAAGCAGATCGCATTAAAGATGCGATTGTCGCGGGTACTTATACGCCACCAATCGACTAATGCTTTCATTATTCAGATTGTTATGAAATACAACAAAAGAAGTCACTACGGTGGCTTTTTTTGTGTCTGATTAAAAAATATTGCAGTGAAGTGTTGTACCGTTCTTGCTTGAATTTTGTGATGGATTGGGTGTTTTGGGCTCAAATAATGCACTGCGGATGTCATAAAAATTACGCAATTGGCGAATAAACCATCAATTTTGGTAGAAAAAACCATAAATAATGATGACATTGGCATGAATTATTACAATTTGAAATTTAAATACTGAAAAAAATAAGCACTCTAGTGTTTTATTAGTTATTGATTTTAAATCATTTAAAAATTATTTCAGATACGAAAAGCAAATATAACCAAAGCGTAACAAAGCTGTAACATGGTTGTCATATTATAAAACCACAATGCAGTTATCGAAATAAGTACAAAACTTAATAACAAGTGACGTACTCCGAACTTGCATACTATGAGAGAGAACAGAATGCGCTTTACTAACATCGCCATTGCTTTAGCCGTATCTGCAGCAGCTGTAACAACTGCTAACGCAGCTCGTGACACCATCCAAATCGCGGGTTCTTCAACCGTTCTACCATACGCAAGTATTGTAGCAGAAGAATTTGGTAATACTTTCCCACAATTCAAAACTCCAGTTGTTGGTTCAGGCGGTTCTTCAGGTGGTTTGAAGCAGTTCTGTACAGGTGTGGGTGATAACACAATCGACATCGCGAACTCATCTCGTAAAATTAAAGATTCAGAATTAGCTGCTTGTAAAAAAGCAGGCGTAAACCAAGTTTTAGAAATTAAAATTGGTTACGACGGTATCGTATTTGCTTCTAACGCAAACAAAGCGGCTTACAAATTAAAGCCTTACCATGTATATGCAGCAATTGCAGCTCAATTACCATCTAAAGGTAAAATGGTTGCTAACCCATATACAAGTTGGAACCAAATTGACAAAACACTTCCAAACGAGCCTATTACACTTGTAATTCCAGCGTCTAACCACGGTACACGTGAAGTGTTCCAAGAGAAAATGGTTGATGCAGGCTGTGAAGCTTATGCTGCAATCAAAGCATTAGACAAAGATGCGCAAAAGAAAGTGTGTACTACTTTCCGTAAGGATGGTCGTGTAATCGAAATCGCGGGTGACTACACAGAAACACTGGCACGTTTGAAAACTTCTCCAAGCGCAGTAGGTGTATTCGGCTTAGGTTTCTATGACCAAAACCGTGACCGTTTACGTGTTGCAACTGTAAACAACGTAGCGCCATCTGAAAACACAATTTTAAATGGTTCTTACCCTGTATCACGTCCATTGTTCTTCTACGTGAAAGGTGAGCACCTTAAATCAATCAAAGGTTTACCGCAATTTACTGAATACTTCTTGAGCAAGAAAGTATCTGGTAAAGGTTCTAAATTAGACAAAGTAGGTTTGATCTCTATGTCTGACAAAGAGCGTGCACAAGTTCTTGCTAACTTCAAAGCTGGTAAAGCGGTTAAGTAATTTGAGTTAAAGCAGCTGATGGCAGGGAACAACCTGCCATCGGCTTTTTGCTAAGAAATGTTTTTTCAAAAACACAAATTGAAAAAACAGTGGAGAATACATGAATCTGCTACTCATAGGTGTGTTATTGGCGATTATCGCCGTAGCCTATCAAATCGGGTTAAGCAAGAGCCGTAACCTAGCAGGTAAGGGAAATAACTCTGCAATGTTACATTCACGCCCAGGATATTATGGCGCGTTGGTAGCATTATGGTGTGGTATTCCTGCTTTTTTAATTTTGATTGTTTGGAACTTGGTTGAACCAAGTATTCTAGAGCAAGTGGTAATTAATAATGTGCCAGCGCACATTGCTGCAAGCCTAGACCCTGCAAGTACAAGTGTTTTGGTTGATCGCGTACAAGCCATTGCATCTGGTTTTGGTGTAAGTGATACACCTGCTGCATACGAAGTTGCAGCGGCAGAGCAATTAGCGAAAATTGAAACCATTGGTTCTTATGCCAAACTTGCGGTGGTGATCTGTGCGGCCTTATTTGGTTTGCTGTGGGCAAAGAAACGTGTTTCACAACAATTCCGCGCACGTAACCAAGTTGAAAAAATCATCAACATTTCTTTGGCATTATGTTCTGGTGTTGCGATTCTAACTACGGTTGGTATTGTGATGTCCATGTTCAGTGAAGCGATGCGATTCTTTAGTTTCGTTAGCCCACTGGATTTCTTCTTTGGTACAGTCTGGAACCCTGGTTTTAGCACCTCGGGTAGTGCAGATGGCAGTTATGGTTTACTTCCATTACTGTGGGGCACATTGATGGTGAGTGGTATTGCTTTATTAGTTGCAGTACCTATTGGTTTAATGATCGCCATTTACCTTGCAGAATATGCATCGCCTAAATTCCGTGCATGGGCAAAGCCGACCATTGAAGTTTTAGCAGGTATTCCGACCATTGTGTACGGTGTATTTGCCATGATGATCATTGGTCCGTTCCTTAAAACAGCGGGTGCAATCATTGGACTAGATATTAATGCCACGAGTGCATTAACCGCTGGTTTAGTGATGGGTATTATGATCATTCCTTTTGTATCTTCATTGTCTGATGACATTATTACGCAAGTGCCGCGTGCGCTACGTGATGGTTCTTTAGGCTTAGGTGCAACCAAATCTGAAACCATTCGTCGCGTGGTGATGCCAGCTGCATTACCAGGGGTGATTGGTGCATTCTTACTTGCTGCGTCACGTGCAATTGGTGAAACCATGATTGTGGTGTTGGCTGCAGGTAATAGTCCTTTACTACACGCAAACCCATTAGAAGCGGTATCTACGGTTACGATTACGATTGTGAACCAATTAACAGGTGATACAGATTTCGCAAGTCCGCAGGCATTGGTTGCTTTCGCACTTGGTTTGACCCTGTTCGTGATTACCTTAGGTTTGAACATTGTTGCACTATACATTGTGCGTAAATATCGTGAGCAATACGACTAATGAGTACTTCAAATACATCGTCTTTGGATCAGTTAGATCCACAAGCTGCTGCCGAATTACGTGAACAACGTAAAAAAACCATCGCCAGTTCATTGGGTAAGCGTCATCGTAAGGAAAAAACCTTCCGTTTGATGGGGTTCTCGGCAGTTATTGCAGGTTTATTCTTTGTCGTATTGTTATTCGGCAGTATCTTATCTAAAGGTTTGCCTGCGTTCTGGCAAAGCAGCATGAGCCTTCCAATTTACTTCGATCCAGCGATTGTCAATGCAGGTCCAAAACCTAAGGCGATTGCAGGCGAGTCACCAGCACAATACGAAGACCGTATGATTGCGTGGCAAACCGAAATGGGTATGGTCGATTGGGATGCTTTAATTGTGAATGGTATTGTAGCGAAAGACAAAGCGCTAGAAGCTAAGCGTGATGATCTTGGTTACTTATATACCAGTTCTGAAGCATACCGTCTTCGTGACATGGTCTTGGCAGATCCTTCTTTAATTGGCCAAACCAAAGAAGTGAAAGTGCTTGCAGATGCCAACGTCGATGTATGGCTAGAAGGCAAGATTGACCGCAGCTTACCAGATGAGCAGCAACAATTAAGCCCTGAAGTACGTCAATTGGCAGATCAGCTCGAATCACAAGGTATTATTGAAAGTACTTTCAATACCAATATTTTTGTTAGCCCAGACTCACGTAGTTCTCCAGCGACTTCTGGTTTGGCAGGTGCATTCATGGGTTCATTATTCATGATGCTGATTGTGATCTTTATTTCGATTCCAATTGGTGTTGCATCAGCAATTTACTTAGAAGAATTTGCGCCAAAAAATGCGATTACTGATATTATTGAAGTGAACATCAATAACTTGGCCGCTGTACCTTCTATTGTATTTGGTTTGTTGGGTGCTGCGATCTTTATTGGTTGGATGCATTTACCATTGTCTGCACCATTGGTCGGTGGTTTGGTACTGAGTTTAATGACTTTACCAACCGTGATTATTACCACGCGTGCATCATTAAAAGCAGTGCCACCGTCTATTCGTCAAGCTGCTTTAGGTTTGGGTGCTTCTCGTTTACAAACTGTGTTCCACCACGTACTCCCACTTGCATTGCCGGGTATTTTAACGGGTGCAATTATTGGTGTCGCACAAGCTTTAGGTGAAACCGCACCATTGTTATTAATTGGTATGAGTGCTTTCGTTGCCAGTGTACCAGCAACTCCACTTGATCAATCTACTGCGTTACCTGTGCAAATTTTCTTATGGCAGGGTAATGAATTGCGTAACTTCTTCGAGGGACGTACCGCTGCAGCCATTATCGTACTACTTGCGCTAATGATTGGCTTAAACAGCCTTGCAATTTGGTTACGTAAGAAGTTTGAAGTACGCTGGTAATTGAGGGCAGAGAATATGAATACTGTAGTAAGCCCAGAAAAACCGAATTCCTTAGAACAGGATAAGCAAGTGAATCCACAACAAAGCCAATTTACATCTACCCATGTAGAACAGAAGCAATCATCGACTTCGTTTGTTTCACAATTTGATACGCAAACTTCAAGCAAAAAAGAAGCGAAATCTTCAAATGTAAAGTTAAGCACCAATGACGTGCATGTGTATTATGGTGAATCTGAAGCGATTAAAGGTATTGATTTAAATATCTATGAAAATGAAGTGATTGCCTTCATTGGTCCATCAGGTTGTGGTAAATCTACGTTCTTGCGTACTTTAAACCGTATGAACGACACGATTGATAGCTGTCGTGTAACGGGTAAAGTAATGTTGGATAACCAAGACATTTATGACCCGAACCTTGACGTGGTGTTATTACGTGCGCAAGTGGGCATGGTGTTCCAGAAGCCAAACCCATTCCCTAAATCAATTTTTGAAAACGTGGCTTATGGCCCTAAACTACATGGTTTAGCACGTGATAAGTACGATTTAGAAGAAATTGTTGAAAACAGCTTACGTAAAGCAGGTTTGTGGGATGAAGTGAAAGATCGTTTGAATCAACCAGGCACAGGTCTTTCTGGTGGTCAGCAACAACGTCTTTGTATTGCGCGTACCATTGCGGTAAGTCCAGAAGTAATTTTGATGGATGAACCATGTTCGGCACTTGACCCAATTGCAACGGCAAAAGTAGAAGAATTAATTTCTGAACTTTCTACTCAATATACAATTGCAATTGTAACGCACTCTATGCAACAGGCAGCACGTGTATCTGACCGTACTGCATACTTCCATTTGGGTGATTTGATTGAAGTGAATGCAACTGAAAAAGTATTTACTCAGCCAGACCATCAATTAACAGAAGCATATATTACAGGTCGTTTTGGTTAATTTTCAAAATCTGTATAAAAGGACCGCAAATCAAACCGATTTGCGGTTTTTTTATGACGAATGTTTAGTACCTAGCATGATTTTGCTTTTGCACAAATTAAACGGTAATGAGATTTAAAATCGATTAAATTAAGCAAATCAACAAGGTGATATTGAATTTTTAAGTTCAGCCCTCATCTTAAGCTAAGCACAAATAAAATTGAGAATTGCGGATCTATGTTATTTCATTTACCTAAATTACCTGCCGAAATTCGTATTAGCCATTTAAATGCGCGAATTAACGAACAACGAAAAAAAATTGCGCAAACTACGGCATCTAAACTTGAGTTGTTGCAACTTAGCCAACAAATGGCACGTGAAGCACGAGCCCGTAAAAAGAACAATCAAAAAATTTATGTACTTGACTTTAAAGGCGATACAGCCGCATCAGCAGTAGAGCAATTACGTGAAGAAATCACTTTGGTTTTGGCAACAGCAAAAGCAGGTCGTGACCGTGTGGTGGTGCGCCTAGAAAGCCCTGGTGGCATGGTACATGGCTATGGACTTGCTGCTGCTCAATTGGTGCGTTTACGTGATGCAGGATTTCATTTAACCATTTGTGTCGATAAAGTTGCGGCAAGTGGTGGCTATATGATGGCATGCATTGGTTCAGAAATTGTGTCAGCGCCATTTGCGATTTTGGGTTCTATTGGGGTAGTGGCACAAGTACCGAACTTTAATCGCTTGCTGAAAGAAAAAAATATAGATTTTGAGATGTACACCGCAGGTGAATATAAACGCACCGTGACCATGTTTGGTGAAAATACCGCAGAAGGCAAAGCAAAATTTGAACAAGAGTTGCAGCAAACCCATATTCTGTTTAAGCACTTTGTTGAAAAGTACCGCCCACAACTGAATGTTGAAAAAGTCGCAACAGGTGAGCATTGGTATGGTCAGGATGCTTTAGATTTAAATTTGGTGGATAAACTACAAACCTCAGATGAATACTTACTGAGCTTATTGCCACAGCATGATATTTATGTGATTCAAACTCGTAAAAAGCCAACTTTGGGTGAAAAACTGGGTTTGCAAGCTGCACAAATGGCAGACAGCCTGATTCCTGCGGTGATGAATAAACTGGTTGATAGTCTAAGCAAAGCCAACAGCAGTTTGCTACAAATTCGTGATCCTAAACTGTAATAGAGATTATCTAACTTCTAAAATTTATCTAAAAATTGCGCTCAATTGAGCGCAATTTTTTTATTCACTTTTATTCAAAAATATAGGGTCTTTGATTTAAGCATCTTAATTTTCAATTCAGCTTGATGTTATATCTTTGTGATAAGAACAAAACTACCTTGATAGGTTGAATATGCAAACAAATATTGTGCCCGCGAAGCAATCAACATCTACAGATTTAATGATTCGTTTTTTGCATGTGGTGATGCTGCTAAGTTTTACAGGGGCTTATTTAACAGGTGATGCGGAAGAATGGCATCAGTTACATATGGCTTTTGGCTATACGTTGGGGATTAGTTTAGCTTTACGAATTGTATGGCAGGTGTTGAGTATGTTGAACAGCACACAGCCGACAGGAATTTCTAAACGTTTAGGCATGATTCAACAATTTGTAAAACGCTATTGGAAACAGCCACAGCAGTTTTTTTCATTGCAGTTTTTAAAGTCAGGCAGTTCCAGTGCGTTTCAATTCAGTATTTTGTTGATTTGGCTGGCTTTGCCTTTAACCGTGTTGGCTGGGTTTTTCACCGATTATACCCAAAGTCATACCTTAAAAGAGGTGCATGAATTTGCTGCAAATTTATTCTTAGCTGCAGTGTTGATGCATTTAGCAAGCTTAACTTTAAGCAGCGTATTGTTTAAAAAATGGCTTGCCAAAACCATGTTTTGGGGTTCAGGTAAACCTGCAGTATTAACGGTGTTGATCTGGATGATTTCAGTCGCAAGTTTAGCTGGCTTCTGGTGGTGGTATTGGCAATAAATTTGGATTTAGTACGAAAGAGGCATCCTGTTAGGGTTTCTTGATCAAGTAGAAGCATCCCATCAGCATTGCTCCTATCGTTGCTAAAAGCATATCCATGTGTGCATCCCAAATATCACCTTGCTGACCATTATAATTTTCAGCATCTTCTGGCGATAAGCCAAGCGCAATGAGCCATTCCACCCATTCATAAATTAAACTGCTTGCCATGATAAATTGAATGACCAAAAGATATAAAACGATAGGTTTGTTTTTTGGAAACCAGACTTCAAACAAGCGCAATAAAACAGGATAGAGCAAAATACCATAAGCCAAATGCACAAAACGGTCATACATATTGCGTGACCAACCCATGCTCTGATCTAAATTGAAGCCAAAGCTGTGCAAAATCCAATCATTATAGGGCACATAAGAATACAGATAATGTGCTCCGACAATATGAATCAGTAAAAATATTAAATACAGCACAAAGCTAGAAAAACTCAGTCCTACTTTTTTAAACGCAATCAATAAAGCCGCGAGCATAAAAACTGTGCCTGCCTGATGCAGTAGATACGATTCAAATTCCAGTGGTTGAATACTGGCAGCAAGCATGGCGAGTATAACCAAGCCTAAAGCACAGTAATGTTGAATGCGGAATTGATTTTGCATGTGATGTTTAAGTTGGAAGATTTGTTTTATTCTAATAAAAATGCGAAGCCGAAGCTTCGCATTTTTGTATTGTGATGAATGCTTTTACAAATTAGATTTTAGCAATTAAATCTTGAATTTGTTTTGCTTGTTCAGCTGCATTACCTGTGTAAGTTGCAGGCGTCATTGTCGCTAAACGTGCGCGATCTGCTGCAGGAACGCCTTCCAACTCATTACCATTCACGAAATCTACCATCATGTCACGTGTCATAGCTTGACCACGTGTAAGAGCTTTTAATTTTTCGTATGGTTTTTCGATGTTATAACGACGCATCACAGTTTGAATTGGCTCAGCCAATACTTCTTGAGCATTGTCTAAATCTTCAAGAATACGTTGTGCGTTCAATTCAAGTTTGCCAATACCTTTAGAGCAAGCTTCAAATGCGATCAAGCTTTGTGCAAAACCAACACCCATATTACGCAATACAGTCGAGTCAGTTAAGTCACGTTGCCAGCGAGAGATTGGTAATTTTTCGCCTAAGTGAGCCAAGACTGCATTGGCGATACCCAAGTTACCTTCAGAGTTTTCAAAGTCAATTGGGTTTACTTTGTGCGGCATGGTTGAAGAACCAACTTCACCTTCTTTCAGTTTTTGCTTGAAGAAACCAAGTGAGATGTAGCCCCAAACGTCACGGTTGAAGTCGATTAGAATGGTGTTGAAACGACGTAGCGCATCAAACAATTCTGCCATATAGTCGTGTGGCTCAATTTGAGTCGTGTATGGGTTAAAGCTTAAACCTAAAGATTCTACAAATGCTTGAGAATGTGCAGGCCAGTTGATTTCTGGGTATGCAGAAAGGTGAGCGTTGTAGTTACCTACTGCACCATTGATTTTGCCCAAAAGCTCAACTTGCTTGAACTGTTTGATTTGACGTGCAAGACGATATGCCACGTTTGCCATTTCTTTACCCAAAGTTGTTGGGCTTGCAGTTTGACCGTGAGTACGTGACAACATTGGTTGATCTGCGTGTTTTTCTGCCAATGCAACAATCGAATCAATGATTTGCTGCATCGCTGCAACCAATACTTCACGACCATTTTTAAGCATTAAAGCATGTGACAAGTTGTTGATGTCTTCTGAAGTACAAGCAAAGTGAATGAACTCACCTGCATTTTTTAACTCATCAATGTTGGCAATTTTTTCTTTTAAGAAATATTCAACTGCTTTTACGTCATGGTTGGTGGTGCGTTCAATTTCTTTAATGCGGTTGGCATCATCTTCAGAGAAATCTGCAACAATTGCATCTAATGCAGCATTCGTTGCAGCACTGAAAGCAGGTACTTCGGTAATTTCAGGACGATTGGCAAGCGCTTGTAACCAACGCACTTCAACAGTCACACGAGCATGGATTAAACCAAACTCAGAGAGGAAAGGGCGGAGAGCATCACATTTGCTTGCATAGCGCCCATCTAATGGAGAAAGTGCGGTTAAAGCGTTCATATCGATTCCTTAAACTTTGGAATTAAACCTAAAACAAAAGCGTGTTCAGCATGGTTTAAACCACCTGATACTGTAAACGCGCCAGATCTTGAATATCACGTAATAATTTACGTTTGCTAAATACCATGCCCCATGAACTGCCACCAAGTTGACGCCAAAGGTGTGCCATTTGTAAGCCTGTAAAAAGCGAAGCTCGAATTCGGTTGGTATGTGCAGAATCCTTAAATGCTTCTGCATTGCCACGTACCATAATGCGCGGGTTAATTTGTCCCGCAGTATCGACATAGGTTTGGGCTAAATTGGCAATAATACTGGGATGCAAATAGTTATGATCAAAAAATGAAAGTTGTTTTAAGATTTTTTGCTGTGACTGCTCAATAATTTCGACGTATTTAGGATTGCTATACACTTTCTTTTCTAATTGTAAGAGTGCCATCGCATACGACATGGGTAGTTTGGTATTGGATAGTTTAGGTAAACGCGATTTAGGAGCAGTATTAAAAGGTTGGTTGATGCTGCTTTCTAGCGTTTTTAAACCCAAAGAAATATCGGCCAAATGATTAAAAAAATCCAAAGTTTGCGAACTGTGATTGCTACTTGGACGGATATTTAAACTGGCTTTAATTAATTGCTCAAAATAAAAGTTACCGCTTTCACCAATACTTTGTCTGCCTGTGAGTGCAGTCATGTGCGTGAGCTGGGTGGCTTGAAACACACCCGCTAACGCCAAGGCACGATTTTGGCGAACATTCAGAGTTGGTGACTGTTGAAACGGTAACTCTGTCATCCAAAACAATCCTTAAATAAAATCGGGTTTAGGTGCATTGGTATGGTGAATCACACCACCGCCTAAACACATTTCGCCTGAATAGAATACGACACTTTGACCAGGAGTGACTGCACGTTGTGGTTCATCAAATTCCACACGTACACCGCCAGGCATGCTGTCATCATTGAAAATTACACAGTCCTGATCATCTTGGCGATAGCGAGTGCGACAAGTACAACGGAAGCCTGACGCTGGAATTTCTTGTTCACCTGCCACCCAATCAATTGCTTCGCTCCATAAAATAGTGCTTTGCATGAGTGGATGTTCATGACCTTGACCAATCACTAAACGATTGTTTTCAATATCTTTATGCAGGACAAACCATGCACCTTCAGCAACACCTTTTAAGCCGCCAATACCAATCCCGCCACGCTGACCGAGCGTATAGTACATTAAGCCGTGATGTTCACCAACCTCTTTGCCATCGTCTAAAACAATTTTTCCAGCTTGAGCAGGCAAATATTGTTTTAAGAAATCATTAAAGCGACGTTCACCAATAAAGCAAATCCCTGTCGAGTCTTTTTTCTTGGCAGTGACTAAATCTAGTTCTTCGGCAATTTTTCGGACTTGCGGCTTTTCAATTTCGCCCACAGGGAACAAGGTTTTATTGATTTCACGACCATGCACTGCATGTAAGAAATAGGTTTGATCTTTATTTTTATCTAAACCACGTAACAGTGGAGCGTATGCTTCACCTTTGGAGTTGTACTGCGTTCCACCACGACGAGCGTAGTGACCTGTGGCGATAAAATCTGCGCCTAAATTCATGGCGTGATCTAAAAAAGCACGGAACTTAATTTCTTTATTACATAAAATATCTGGGTTTGGCGTGCGTCCTGCGGCATATTCGGCAAGAAAATGCTCAAAAACTCGATCCCAATATTCCATCGCAAAGTTGGCTGTATGCAATTTAATGCCTAGCTTGTCGCACACCGCTTGCGCATCGGCAAGATCTTCCATTGCGGTGCAATATTCGGTGCCGTCATCTTCTTCCCAGTTTTTCATGAAAAGCCCTTCAACTTGATAACCTTGTTGAAGTAGAAGTGCAGCAGAAACAGATGAATCTACACCACCTGACATACCGACGATGACACGTTGTTGCATAGGATTAGGCATCCAAACTAGAAATAAGGGGAGAATTTTGGTGCTCGTAAATGAGCGATAAAGGATAAGATTGACCACTGAGCGCATCTTGAACCGCTTTCAGTACCAACGGACTTCGGGCACGTGCTGATTCAGCCAGTTCATCTGCAGACATCCACACAGTACCGATAATATCGGAATCGAGCTGGGCTTGCGCATCATGTTGCAGCGATTCGGCTAGAAAGCAGAAGCGATAATAGGTGCGGTCAGGAAACATAGGCGGAGTATAGCTATAAATACCGAGTAAGGCATTAATTTTCACCCGATGCCCAGTTTCTTCCATGGTTTCACGTATTGCTGCTTCAATTAAGCTTTCGCCAGCTTCAACATGCCCTGCAGGCTGATTAAACACGCTATGCGTCACACCTTCTGTATGTTCTTCAACAAACAGGAATTTTCCGTTTTTTTCGATAACGGTGGCGACAGTAACGTGAGCAGTCCAAGCGGTCATTGAAAAGCACCATGGGGTAAAACGCATATTCTACAAAATTTAGGGGGATGTGGCTATGTTGAAAGGGGATTTCTTTAAAACTGTAAATGTAGGTTTGTGTAGTTGTGGGAAGATGTGAGGGGTACTTTGTTCTTTGATTCATTTGGTGATGCTGGATGTGATCTCATTTGCGCTAGGTGTTGTTGCCAAAGTCAAAGCTATTGCACAAATAGAAAAAGAGGCAGATATTGACCGTAAAGCTTTGTATAAAACTCTAAGTCAAGATTCAGCCTCTCGATTTGATAAGATTAATCATGTCATTCATACACTGAGTTTAAAATTAACGGTGCAGAACGTGTAATCCCTCAAATTACAACAATCAAAAAGAACTTTGAGGGGTGGATTATTGATAATTCCCCGCCACTTTTACATAGTGCCGTGCAGAATAAGGCAAAAACTCTTTTTCCTTGTCGGTTAAAGGACGAACTTTTTGCACAGGGCTACCCACGTACAAATAGCCACTTTCCAAACGCTTACGCGGTGGCACTAAAGACCCTGCGCCAATCATTACATCATCTTCAATAATGACATCATCCAAAACAATTGTGTTGATGCCCAATAACACCCGATTGCCAATGGTGCAGCCGTGTAAGGTCACACCATGTCCAACTGTGACATCTTCGCCAATAATCAGCGGTGAACCTTCAGGTTTGTCGGCTTTTTTATGGCTAACATGCAGCATGGCATGATCTTGCACATTGGAATTTTGACCAATCCGAATATGGTTAACATCACCACGAATCACGGCAAATGGCCAAACCGATACATTTGCGGCCAAATGCACATCACCAATCACCACCGACAATTCATCTACATAACAGCTTGCGTCAATTTTTGGGGTTTGCTCTAAATAAGCACGCACATTTTTTTTCATAATGGACAAATCTTTAGCTTATAAATTTAGGATTGAGGACAGTATAAAATAAAAAAGCACACATGCGGGCATGTGTGCTTTGCGCTTTAGTCTAAGCTTATGAATCTTAGAATAAGTTGCTAAAGAATTGTTTGATATGGTCTAGCATACGTGCAAAGAAACCCGCTTCTTCCACTTCCTGCAACGCCACCAATGGTTTTTCAGCAATCACTTTACCATCTAAGGTTGCGACATATTTACCAATCACTTGACCTTTTTTCAAAGGAGCAGTCAATTTAGGTTGAACCACCAATTGAGTTTTAATTTGGTTGGCTTTGCCTTTTGGCATGGTCACGTTAAAGTTTTCTGGCAAACCAATTTGTGCTTCTTTGCTTTTACCGTACCATACTTTTGCTTTAGCTAAGACTTGGTTGGCAGGCTGTACACGTACAGTTTCGTAGTTTGCATAACCCCAAGCTAACAATTCACGAGTTTGAGTTGCACGAGCTTGCATGGTTGGCGCACCAAAAATCACCGAAATTAAACGCATTGGGCCACGTTTAGATGAAGTGGTTAAGCAGTAACCCGCTTCGTTGGTATGACCTGTTTTTAAACCATCCACGCTTGGGTCGGTATATAACAGGGCATTACGGTTGCCTTGTTTAATTCCATTAAAAGAAAACTCTTTTTCAGAATAAATTGGGTAGTATTTTGAGCTGTCATGGATGATGTGCTGCGCTAAAGTCGCCATATCTTTTGCGGTAGAAAAGTGACCTTCAGCAGGCATACCCGTAGAGTTCATAAACTGGGTATTGCTCATGCCAATACGTTTGGCTTCTTCATTCATCATGTGAACGAATGTGCCTTCATTACCTGCAATGTGCTCTGCCATGGCTTTAGATGCATCGTTGCCCGATTGCACGATAATTCCGCGTAGCATTTCAAGTACGGTTGCTGTGCCATTTAAAGGAACATACATACATGATTCTGTGTTGCTGCCACGACACCATGCAGACTCATTCATGCGGACTTGTTCATCTTCCGTGAGTTCGCCTTTTAATAACTTTTGTTCAATGATGAAACTAGTCATCATTTTGGTCATTGAGGCAGGGGCGAGTTTTTCGTTTTCATTTTTTGAAGCTAAAATTTGTCCCGTCTCATAATCCATCAAAACGTATGATTTGTTATTGAGTTCTGGTGGTGTAGCTAAGACAGTTGCTGCATAAGAAAAGCTTGGTAATAGTAATAATGCAGCAAGGGCGCTTTTTGGGGTCATTCTAAGAGGTTCCAATACTTGAGGTATGCACAAAAGAGCTAGCATTTTAGGGCAAAGCTCAGCCGACTTCTATGGGAGAAATCGGCTTATTGATAAAAGTATTGTAACCAAATTGTATTATCTGCTATATGCTGTCAATTCTTGGCAAATTGCTTGGTTTTTGGCTGTTCCAGCAGCTTTGGCATCGGCACGGGCTTCTTTTAAAATTGGCTGGAAGCTTTTTTGTTTGCTGAGTTTACTTAAGGCAGTAACAGCGTCTTTTTCTTTAGGCATATATTCTTGGGCAAGTTTTGTATAACCCTGATGAAATTGATCTTGTTCTTTGACTAGTGAAGGGCAAACTTCAGATAACACATAAATAGCGGCTAATTCTTGCTGAGTCACTTGTTGTAATGGCGTCACTTCAATATTTTCTTCTTGCGCAATTACGGCTTGACTTAAACCCAAACTGAGCGCAACTGCGCCAAAAAAATGAACTGCACGTGAATTTTTTAAGCCAGAAAATTGCATATCAAGTACCTTAAATATTGTTTGAACTGAATCTACCGATTCATTTAAGTGCTTATAAGATGAATCATTTATTTGCGAATTGAAAGAGTGAAAATGTATTAAAGCTGTGTGATCTGAGCGCAAATCATGTATAAAAAGTGAAGATTAAAGTCTGAAATTTGAAAATCAGTGGCTTGATATAAAGCGTAAAATAATAGTGGAAAAATACCAGATATAAAAACTAAGCATAAAATTTAAGGCAAACTTTGAAAGTTTGCCTTAAAGGGTGAGTATGCAAAATTATTTACAGGCTCAAAATAGTATTTAAATCATGTGATTTAAAGTGCTAATTCTAAAGCTTCCTGACACACTACTTTTTGCTCTTCTTTGGCTGTATCTTTTGCTGCTTCACGCGCTTCAGCTAAAACGGATTGATATTCTGCGTCGGCTTGTAGTTTGGCAAGCGTCATGTTCGATTCTGAATAATCTTGTAGATAAGTTTGAATCAGTGCTTGAATATTGGCATCTAATTTTGCATTTTTTCCAATCAGTGCAGGGCACATTTCAGTCATGACTTGTGCCGCTGCAACATCTTCTTTCACAATCGTATTGGCTTCTGCTGCAGTCAAATCTTCTGCAATTACAGACTGCGTTAATACAGCAGCAAAACCTAGACCCAATAAACGACGAAATGACAAAGCTAAAATCATGAGAATCACATATATTTTTGGATGGATGTTAAGCGCTAAATATATATAATCTTTTGTATATTTCAATGAAATGTGCTGATCAGTCATTTTGTTGTCGTGTGCTTATTAAATGTGCTTAGGCATGAATCAGGCACAAACAAGTTTAAGATTGAACCGACGTTGCTATATTTTAGTATATAACCTTTATATTTGTTTTATCTGAGATTTTTCTGTGAATATTTTGATAGCCAATGATGATGGCGTGTTTGCACCTGGTATCCAAGCTTTGGCGAAAGCCTTAAAACCTTTGGGTCGCGTGGTGATTGTTGCACCCGAAAGTGAACGCAGTGGTTTTTCGAGTGCGCTGACTTTAGACCGACCATTACGTCCTGTGCAAATTGCTGAAGATGTCTGGGCAGTGAATGGTACACCTGCAGACTGTGTCTATTTGTCGATGAATGGATTGTTCGATTTCGAATTTGATTTGGTGGTCAGCGGCATTAACAGCGGTGCAAATCTAGGGGATGATGTACTGTACTCAGGCACAGTCGGTGCGGCATTTGAAGGACGTTTGATGAAACAGCCTGCGATTGCGGTATCACTTGCAGGGCATAATGTACGTGCTTATCAGCATCCGCAAGATTATATGCAGGCAGCGCAGTGGGTACATGACTTTATTGCTCAAGGTTTACCAAGTTTACCTGCACGACATATTTTTAATGTGAATATTCCAGATGTGCCAGTGTTGCAGGGCACAAAAATTACCTATCAAGGACAGCGTACCCAATCTAAGCCAATTACTAGTCAGGTCGATCCACGAGGGCGTCAAGTGTATTGGATTGGTTTGTCGGGCGAGGCAGTGGCTGCACCGAAAAAAGGCTTAACTGAAATTGAGTCTGATTTTTTTGCGGTAGCAAATGGCTATGTCAGCGTGACACCAATTCAGATGGATGCCACCAATTATGACGTTTTGCAATCATTGCACAGTCAATTTTCCCAAATTGGCTAACTAATGTTATAACTTTGTGAAAAAGTAGCTTGTAAGCCTCATTACAAGGACTTTTTTGCTACTCTTAGCGCAATAGAAAATATTTAGAATTTGTAGAGAGGAAAGAATGCCTGTGGTGTTTCAGTATCGTTTATTTAGCACACCAACAGCATTGTTGAAAACCTTAGTGTTATCAAGTGCTGTTGTGGCTACCGTCGTGTTGAGTGGTTGTGCCTCTAAACCTCAAGTGAATAATTCTGCGCGTTATGCAACAGCGCCGAATTTTTATACTGTGCGTTCGGGTGATACTTTAAGTGGTATCGCTGCACGTTATGGTTTGAGCTATCTCAGCATTGCAGAAATGAATGATATTGCACCGCCGTATCGTATTTATGTCGGGCAGTCGATTCGTTTGAAAGCGGGCAATGCACCACGTACAACAAGCACTCGCCCTGTAACACAGGCTGCACCAATTCAACGTCAAACAGTCACATTACCAACGACACCTGTGACACCTGCACCGGTAACATCGACTACAACCACGACCACTAGCTCAACCACACCAAGTACACCTGTGCGTAGCAGCACATTGCGCTGGGTGAAACCATCACAAGGTGCTGTGATTGCACAGTTTAATTTGGCAAGTAATATCAAAGGAATTCGTTACGGTGGCAATGTGGGCGATCCAATTTATGCCGCAGCAGATGGGCAGGTGGTTTATGCTGCAGATGGATTAAAAGAATATGGGAACTTGATTTTAATCAAGCACATTGATGGTTATATCACCGCCTATGCACATAACAGTAAGATGAATGTGAGCAGTGGTCAAAATGTCACAGCGGGTCAAAAGATTGCTGAAATGGGTTCTTCTGGTGCAACACGTACCATGTTGGAGTTTCAGGTACGTCTAGATGGCAAGCCAATCAATCCAACTAATGTTTTACCAATAAATTAAATATCACGAATACAAAGCATAAATTTCACCGTATAATACAATAAGTTGCTTTTATCGATAGATGAGGGCAACGATTATAATTTCAGAGGGAATTTATGTTAGATCAACTTCGAGCAATGGGTGTATTTGCTTGTGTTGTTGAAAAAAGCTCGTTTAGCGGTGCAGCACGTGATTTAGGGATCACCACCAGCGCCGTCAGTCAGCAAATCCGTTCACTAGAACAAGATATGGAAGTCACGCTTCTGCATCGTTCTACTAGAAAACTGAGTTTGACTGAAGCAGGACAAGCTTTTTTCCACAGTTGTCAAGAAATGCTCGCCGCTGCTGAGCGTGGTAAAATACGCATTAATGAGTTAAGAGATGATTTGGTCGGTGATTTAAGAATTGCCACCACTCCAGAATTAGCCGCGAACCATGTGATTCCCGCACTTTCTCATTGGCTGTCTGCCCATCGTGGCTTGTCTGTACATCTAGAAACCGACAATCAATACATTGACCTGATTGATGGTCGTATTGATATTGCGCTGCGTATGAGTCCAATAATTGAAGATCAAAACCAGCATGTGATTCCTATTGCACTTATTGACCAAGTTTTAGTCGCATCACCTAGTTATTTAAATCAAACCGCGCCCATTTCACGTCCTGAAGATTTAAAACATCACGAGTTAATTCCATTAACCATTATGAAGAATTTTCAGCAACTCAATTTTAAGCATATCAGCACTGCTGAAAATGTGGATGTAGAGTTGGGCTCGCGTCTATCGACCAATAATGTGTTGGTGTCTAAATCTTTGTGTATGCAAGGGCATGGGCTTGCGCGAATTTTGCATTTGGATATTCAAAAAGATTTGCTTAATGGCAGTTTGGTTGAAATTTTGCCTGAGTGGAAATTACCCGCATTTACCTTGTATGCAATCATTTCCAAACATGAGCAACAACCGATGAAAGTACATCGTTGTTTGGAAGCCTTAAAACAATATTTTTCTCAATTGCCGGGTGGGCGAGTGTTTCAAGAAGCATCTTAATTGAATGTTGATAATATACTGATCGACCATTTAGTTAGCAAAAAGCCGCAGTTCAAACTGCGGCTTTTTGTTAGGGATTTATTTAAGCCAAGAATTTTTTAATCATTGCTACAAGGCGTTCAATCAATTGATCTGCCTGGGCTTGAGTAATATTTAATGTTGGCAATAAACGCACTACAGAACCTGCAGTTACGTTAATAATCATTTTGTATTCATCGCGGGCAATATCGACCAACTCTGCACATGGTTTTGGTAATTCAATACCAATCATCAAGCCAAAACCACGCACGCTTACATTTTGGTCTGCGAGTTGTTGACGCAATTGTTCCACAATGTAGCCACCCATTTTTGCTGCATTTTCTACCAAGTTTTCTTTCTGGATGGTGTCAATAACAGTGTAAACCACGCGTGAACCTAACGCAGTACCACTGTAGGTTGAGCCATGATTACCAGCAGTAAGAACGCCCACACCACGACCTTGAGTCATGACTGCACCAATTGGGAAGCCATTGCCCAAACCTTTCGCTGTAGTCAATACATCAGGCACAATATTGGTGTGCTGATAAGCAAAGAATTTACCTGTACGACCATTTCCTGTTTGTACTTCATCCAGCATCATCAGCCAGTTGTGTTGATTACAAATACGGCGGATGTCTTCTAGGTAGCTAAAGCCTTGTGGTGCAGTATTCACACCGCCTTCACCCTGAATCGGCTCGACTAAAATAGCCACAATATCAGGATGCTGAATCGCAGCTTCTTCAATGGCTTCGACATCACCAAAAGGCACACGAATAAAGCCTTCAACCAAAGGTGCAAAACCTTCCTGAACTTTTTTATTGCCAGTTGCAGACAGGGTAGCCAAAGTACGACCGTGGAAAGAGTGATCTGCAACAATAATTTTAGGATTGGCTACGCCTTGCATATGACCGAATTTACGTGCAATTTTAATTGCACCTTCGTTAGACTCTGCGCCACTGTTTGAAAAAAACACTTCTTCCATGCCAGCAACTTGCGCCAATTTTTGTGCAGCAGCAGTCTGCCACGGCACTTCAAACAAGTTACTGGTGTGAATTAAGGTAGCCGCCTGATCTGCAATGGCTTCGGTAATTGCAGGGTGTGCGTGACCTAAACCACATACGGCAATGCCTGTAAGTGCATCTAAATATTCTGTGCCATCTTCAGTATAAAGATAAGAACCTCGACCGCGGACAAAGCTGATCGGCTGACGGCCAAATACAGGCATCAAATGTGATGGTTGATCAGTTTGCACAGGAGCAAGGGTAATGTTATTCATGACTAACTCTTATCTGTTAGGTTGGAGGGAAAAACTTATATAAGCAAAATCTACTGCAGATGAAAAGCCTAATTGTAAATAAAATTGGATTTATTGCTTTAGACGTACTGTTTTGCTCGGTTTTGGGTATAATGCCACACAGATGAGTTGAGGATTTACCAATGACTGAACAAGTACGCGATACCGAAGCGTTAATTCGTGAACAAATTGCTAAACATGCTGTTCTTCTTTACATGAAAGGCACACCACAATTTCCACAATGCGGTTTTTCTGCGCGCGCAGTAGAAGCACTCAGTCAAATTGGTCGTCCTTTTGCTTATGTGAATATTTTAGAAAATCAGGATATTCGTACCACTTTGCCAAAAATTGCCAACTGGCCAACTTTCCCACAATTGTGGATTAACGGTGAGTTGATTGGTGGTAGCGATATTATGTTGGATATGTTCCAGAAAGGTGAGTTAAAGCCTTTAGTTGAGCAATACAGCCCAGCACCTGAAGCTTAAAGTATTGGACTTGGGTCACACTAGACCAAAGTCATCCATACAAAAAAGTTGATATAAAAAAAGCGCCTTGGCGCTTTTTTTATATCTGGAATTCACTTGAATAGCTGATTTGAATCACTGCACTTAGTTTACCGCAGTACTTTCAGTTGCAAGTTCAGCAGTTTCAGCCGACTCAGCAGTGACTTCATCAGAAGTTGCCGCATCAGATGGTTCAGCCGATTTCTGTTTTTTCTTGGCTTTTTGCGCTTTTTCCTTTTTCTCTGGGTCTTTTTTGTCCTTTTCTTTCTTGGACTTTTTCTTTTTCTTTGGCTCTTCTTCAATTTCAGCACCATCTTCAATGGCTTGCCAATACTCAAGTTGTTCCATCACTGCAGCGTAAATTGAACCTTTACTGTAACGTCCTTTTTTAGTGAGTTTACCCACAGGACGCGCCATTAAAATTTCTAAGGCTTGGTCAATGGTATCAATGGCGTGAATGTGGAACTGACCTTGTTCTACCGCTTCAATCACATCTTTACGCAACATAAGGTGCTGCATATTTTGACGTGGAATAATCACGCCTTGCTTGCCAGTTAAACCTTGCAGTTTGCAGGCATCAAAGAAACCTTCAATTTTTGCATTCACGCCACCAATTGGCTGTACTTGACCAAGTTGGTTCATGGAGCCTGTAATGGCCCAAGATTGGTCAATAGGTAGTTGGCTGATTGCAGAAATCAAAGCAGAAAGCTCTGCCACTGTTGCACTGTCACCATCAACCTGACCATAACTTTGCTCAAAGGCAAGGGCAGCAGAAAAATGTAAAATTTGCTCACGGCCAAAATGTGCTTTGAGGAAACTGGCCATCAACAACACGCCTTTGGCATGTAAAGAACCGCCAAGTTCAACACTGCGTTCAATATCTAAAATATCGCCGCCGCCTTGATAGACTGAGGCGGTTAAGCGCGAAGGTAAGCCAAACTCGACATCGGCATAGTGAATGACCGACAGGGCATTAATTTGCCCTAAACGATGTCCGCGAGTTTCTATTAACTGCGTACCGCGTGATAAATCTTGCCAGTACAGTTCTCTTAAATAGCCTAAGCGATATTTGCGATGATCCAGTGCGGTATTGATATGCTGTTCGGAAACCGTTTTATCGCCCGCCTGTGCCGCATGGTGATGCGATTCACGAATTAAATCCCCCAAGGTGAGGGCATGTAAGGAGAGTGAGCTTTGATCTTCAGCTTGACGACTTGAGTCAGTAAGTAAAGCTGCCAAAGCAGAACGGTCAAATGGTAATAATTTGTCAGATTGCACATAGTCGGCAATCAGCTGCATATATGCCTGCTCGTTTTCGTCATTACGTTGTAATGTATCGGTAAAGTCGGCACGGATTTTAAACACGCTGCCAAGTTCGGGTTCTAGCTCTAAAATTTCATAATAAATTTCAGGCTCTGCCAGTAAAATCACTTTAATATTTAGTGGAATGGCTTGTGGTTCAATTGAAATGCTGCCTGTTAAAGTTAGCATGTGTTCCAAAGATGAAAGTTTCAATTGCCCCGATTTTAAAGCGCGTTTCAGTCCTTGCCATGCATAAGGCTGTTCCAGTAACTGCTCTGCTTCGAGCATCAAAAAGCCGCCATTGGCTTTATGTAAGCTACCTGCACGAATTAAGGTGAAGTCAGTGGTAATGGTGCCGTTTTGCGTGAGTTGTTCTACATGCCCCAATAAATTGTAATGGGTTGGAAAATCTTCAAAAATAACAGGTACACCGCTGTTGGGTTTGTGCGTCACAATAATATTGGCTTGGTAGCGCGCAGGAATACGGCTAAAGGTGCCAGGACGGAAATCATCTTCTTCCTGTTCTAAAACAAACTCGACATTATTAATAATATCTTCGGCATAGTATTGTAAATATTCAGTCAAACCTTCGACACTAGGATATTTATTGTGAATAATATCAATGCGTGGCATTACCACTTGTTTGGCAATATCACGGTTCAGGTCTTGTACTTTGTCACGTGCGTCATCTTCTAAATCGCCTAAATGCAAACCCAAACGCTCCAGTTTTTTATTCATATAACGAATATTGGACGCAATTTCTGCACGGGTTTTGCTGTCCAAGGCGTTAATATCTTCCTTAGACATTTCCTGCATTTTGTCATTTTTCAGATGCACGGGTACAAAGCAATGTTCATCTTCCTGCGCAATCAGTTTTAAATCGAGTTCTTCACCTTCACTGGTCAGCTCAATTAAGGCTTGTTGCTGTTCATCACCCGCTTGCTGACGAATCATTTCAATGCGGTTGTGATAGGTTTCTGCGGTAAAGCGACGTTCGAGTTGCTTTAAAATAGTTTGCCAAGTTTGATGTAACAAACTTTGAAATTTAGGCGCTTGACCTGCAGGCAGTTGCAAGGCAATCGGTTGGCGCGGGTGTTTGAAATTATTGACATAAACCCAGTCATTCGGTGTGGGCATGCTCTTGGCATGTTGCTGCAGCAAACGCTTGACCATGGTACGTTTGCCCAATCCCGCCGTACCCACTGCAAAAATATTGTAGCCAGAATATGGCAGGGAAATACCTGCTTCCACCGAAGCGCGTGCCCGATCTTGTCCTAAAAAATTATTCAGCGGTTTAATGCGTCGGGTCGAAGCGGGAATGTTATCGTAATTTGGAATATGGGTTAGTTGTGTTGCTTTGAGTCGTGTATTTTCTAAAGTCGTTTGTATTTCGCTTTGTTCAAAGGCAGAGCTGAGAAGCGGTTGTTGTTCATCTTGCGCTGCTGTTGTTGTGTTGGTTGTCATTGATGGGGTGATTTGATCAAGTCTTTGGGTCACTGTAGAAATCCAAAACGAAATATTGCAGTTAGAAGTTTAAAGGTATACAGGTTTAAGCGGAAAATTCAAGCTAAGCCGTAATTTTTACTACAAAATGACAAGGCTGTTGTGGATAATTTCATAAATACTGTTGAAACAGAAGCTATTCCGCGATTGAATAACAACAATTTGACTTGATAGAAAATAATAATCGAATGACCACACAACAGACTGGGCAAACTTCAGCACAAAATACAGGGTGGAAAGCAGCATTTACGGCATTTTTAGACCGTCGTGCGCTGATCATGCTGTTTTTGGGCTTCTCTGCAGGTATTCCAATTTTACTGATTTTTTCCAGTCTATCTTTGTGGTTGGGCGAAGCAGGCATTGATAAAAGTGCGGTCACTTTCTTTAGTTGGGCTGCTCTAGGTTATTCCTTTAAATTTGTTTGGGCACCATTGATTGATGAATTACCCGTACCCTATTTAACCAAAAAACTAGGGCGACGTCGGGCATGGCTGCTCATTGCTCAATGTTTAATAGTCTGTGCAATTGCAGTCATGGCATTTTCTGACCCAGCTTTGGGGCAGGCACATTTATATCAAATGGCATTGGGTGCAGTATTACTAGGCTTTTCTGCAGCCACGCAAGACATTGTGATTGATGCTTACCGTATCGAATTGGCTGAAACTCAAATGCAAACCGTGTTGGCATCGACTTATAACGCGGGCTATCGCATTGGGATGATTGTTGCAGGGGCAGGTGCTTTATTTTTGGCTGCATCTTTAGGTACTGCTAAAGGCAACTATATTTATAGTGCATGGAAAATTACTTATTTGGCGATGGCTGCGGTGATGCTGATTGGCATTATCACGACTTTGGTGATTCGTGAACCGCAAGTGAATCGGGTCAGCAAACATTATCAACGACGCGACTATTTTCGTCTGGTGACAGTATTTTTTGTTGCGGTATTCAGTTTTGTATTGTGCTACGTCTTTTCGGGTAATTTTACCGAAGCCTTAAAACAACAATTCCAACTCAAAGATGCATTTTTATTATTTTCTATAGAAGCTTTACGTTTTATTGCATCGGGTGCGGCTGCTGTAGGTATGGGCACAATTTTGGTCAAATTGGGCGCAGTCAATAAACAGATGGCATTTGAAACATGGGTGCATCCTGTTGCAGATTTCTTTAAACGCTACGGCATGAAACTGGCACTGGTGTTATTACTCTTGATTGGTTTTTATCGAGTTTCAGACATTATTGCAGGTGTAATTTCCAATGTGTTCTATCAGGATTTGAACTTTAGCAAAGAACAAATTGCCGAAGCGGTTAAGGTTTATGGGGTTATTTTCAGTTTAGTGGGTGGCTTCTTGGGTGGTTTACTGGCACAGCGTATGAACATTATGAAATTAATGTTTGTTGGCGCGGTGTTGGCATCATCTACCAATCTTATTTTTATTGGTCTGGTGAAGTCAGGACAGCAACTGAGCGATGTGCAAGTTTCTGTGGGGCAGCAACAATATCAAACCCAGGCCGATGAAGTTGGATATTGGAAAGTGGCTGTGCCTAGTCAGGTTTTAGCAACACAGGATGAAATTCAGGTACGTGCGCAATACCAAACGGGCGATACGCCGTCACGTTTAGTGTCGATGCCGTATTTGCACCAAACTGAGATTGAAACTGCACAACTCCAGTTTTTACCACTGACTTCGGATAATCGTATTAGCGAAAATGAAGCCAGCAACAGTATTGTCGTACGTGGGCAATATGCAGGGCCTGCCTTAACCGAACAGCAAAAAATTGTACTGCAGCTAGATGGTCAAAATTTTGATGCAAAACTAGATGCACAAGGAATTTTTACGGCAGCGATTGCAGGGCAGCTTTTGGCAGACTCACCAAGTAAACAACTGCAAGCCGTATTATTAAATGGACAGCAAACAGTACAACAACACAGCCAAACCTATCAGGTCGATTTAAACACACATGAAGGCAATGCTTTGGATGTAGATATACAACCTTTGCCGATCGTTCAATCATCTTCAAACAATATGGTTGAAATTCAGGGCAAGGTGATTAAGCCATATAGCACAGCATGGTTATATTTTGCGATTATTGTCGATAACTTGGCTTCAGGTTTAGCGGGCGCGGCTTTTATCGCATTTTTATCCAGTTTAACCAGTGTGTCATTTACTGCTGTGCAATATGCAATTTTTAGCTCACTCATGACCTTGACTCCTAAGATTTTAGGTGGTTATTCAGGTACTATAGTGACCAATATTGGTTATCCAAACTTTTTCCTCATGACCACATTAATTGGAATCCCTATTTTAATTTTAGTGGTGTGGGTGGCGAAATTGTTACGTGACCATCAACACATACAAGCAAAACCGATTGAACAAAAGGATGAATGACATGCGCATGCTTCATACCATGTTACGTGTAGGTAATTTAGAGCAATCATTAAAATTTTATACAGAAGTTTTAGGCATGACTTTGCTGCGTAAGCGTGATTATGAAGAAGGTCGTTTTACCCTTGCTTTTGTAGGCTATGGCGATGAAGAAAATCACACCGTTTTGGAGTTGACGCATAACTGGGATACAGACAGCTATGATTTGGGCAATGGTTATGGTCATATTGCAATTGCGGTAGACGATGCCTACAAAGCATGTGAAGAAATTAAAGCGCGCGGCGGCAATGTGGTACGTGAAGCAGGGCCAATGAAAGGTGGTGTAACTGTCATTGCTTTTGTTGAAGACCCAGATGGTTATAAAGTTGAATTGATTCAGCAAGATCAGAACGCACGTAATAACTAAGTCTTCATCAGTGAAGCAGTAAAAACCAAACCTTTATGGCGCAATAAACTGAATGTTGTTCAGTATTCATTTTGAAAATATTGAACATCGCCTGAAAATGCTCGCTTTTTGAATATTGCTCAGTAATATACCTTTATCGAAAGGTAAAAATTGCTGGGCTTTTTTGCAACAGTAAAAGAATATACAGGATGTGTTTATGTTGAAGTTATTGGCATTGGATCGCTTTACCATTCTTTTGTTTGTGATGGTCATCCTCGCCAGTGTCGTGCCTGTGTCAGGGCAAGCAGCCGAAGTTTTTAGTGTGATTACGACAGTTGCCATTGCAATCTTATTCTTTTTGCATGGGGCGAAATTATCACGTGAAGCTGTCATTCAGGGCATGATGCATTGGAAATTGCATGCGTTGGTATTTACTTTTACCTTTGCGTTATTCCCAATTTTAGGTTTGCTGGCAAAGCCAATTCTAGTGCCAATGCTCGGGCAGGAGCTGTATTGGGGCTTTTTGTTCATGTGCTTTTTGCCTTCAACCGTGCAATCTTCAATTGCCTTTACGTCAGTGGCAAAAGGCAATGTTGCCAGCGCAGTCTGCAGTGCGTCATTCTCTAATTTAATTGGGATGTTTATTACCCCAGTTTTAGTAGGCATCTTTATTTTAGGGCAGTCTGAACACGGTTTTGACCCGACAAATTCGATTATTCAAATTACTTTATTGTTATTGGTGCCATTTATTTTGGGGCAGTTATTACGTCCTTATGTTTTTCCTCAGATGTTGAAATTACCAAAGCTGGTCAAGGTATTTGATCAGGGTTCGATTTTGATGGTGGTTTATGGTGCATTTAGTGGGGCAGTGGTAGCAGGATTGTGGCATCAAGTTAGTGGTATGACTTTATTGCTGTTGATTATTGCTTGTTCCGTGTTATTGACCCTTGTGATGTGGTTGGCGTGGGTTGTGCCGCAATGGTTGGGTTTTGCACGTGAAGACCAAATTGCCGCATTTTTTTGTAGCTCCAAAAAAACCTTAGCCAGTGGTGTACCGATGGCGCAAATTTTATTTATTGGGCAGCCGTTGGGGATGATTGTTTTACCGATCATGATTTTCCATCAAATTCAGTTGATGGTGTGCGGTGTGATAGCCAATTATCTCGAAAAGCAGCCCGATTCGACTGAACCTCAGGAATTAAATTCCTAAGAATAATTAGCTTTAAAATATTTTATTCCGTATAATATTGCCCAACTTGTTGTGCTTAGCTCTGACGGTATCCGTCTCGGTGGGCCAAAAGAATGGTCTGTTGTGGTGTTGGTCTGCTTTTAAAGCATGTCCTCATTTTTTTAATGAGAGTGACCAATTGCGATGACAGCTTAAGCCTTCTTAAATCTTAGGAGTAATCGACGATGCGCGCCGATATTCACCCAAAATATGAAAAATTAGTTGCAACTTGTTCTTGCGGTAACGTAATCGAAACTCGTTCAGCAGTTGGTAAAGAAACTCTTTATCTTGACGTATGTTCTGCATGCCACCCGTTCTACACTGGTAAGCAAAAGAACGTTGACACTGGCGGTCGTATCGACAAGTTCAAACAACGTTTTGCTGGTATGTCACGTTCTATCAAACGTTAATATCCAGTACGAAAAAAACGGGCAATTGCCCGTTTTTTTGTGCCTTAAATTTTAGGGTCTACAAATAGACCCTAATGCACAAGACCTTATTGGTCTTGCACATCAATTAAATGATCGAGTTTTTTCTGGAAATAATCACCCTGAATAAAGCGCGCATCGACATTCCACGCATTCGCAAACAGGTTCATATCATTTAAGTCACGCAATAACACTTCTACAGGTTTAATTTCACTATAAATGCTCAATTGTTCCTGTAATTCTTGCGTCGAGTCATCAGCAGCCAGTTTTTCAGTCAGAGCACTGTGTAAGGTCAAGTAGTGAATATCGACTTGCTTCAAGATGGATTCACTATAAATCGAATGACCAAAATCACGCAGAGAAATTTCAGCGCCGTGCTGACGTAATAAACTGATTTGTTTCTGCGCATCACCTAAGTTTTGGCTGATGTCTTCTTCAGAGAATTGCAAAATTAATGGATGGCTGAGGCGGCTACCAATAATCGTTATCAGTTTAGACACAAACTCAGGGAAGCTGCGGTCTTGTAATAAAACAAATTTGTTTAAATTGATAATCAGCTTCGCTTCAGGATATTGGGTGATGAAGTTGTGCAATTGTTTACAAGCTTCGACCAAAATCCAACGATCCAGTTTAATGGATAATTCTGGGTCTTCAGCCAAATCTATTAAGCCTGTCAGTGATTTCCATTCACTATTGAAAATAAAGCCACTAGTTACTTCATAGGTATATAAATTGGTGTCTTGCTTATCATAAAGTTGTTGATACTTCAGATGAATTTCACCACGATCAAGACTTTGACGTATCGCTGCAATAATCGCAGATTCACTATACGATTGTGGTACAGCTGCAGCAGATTCAATTACATTTAAGTTAGATTCACCAAAGGACAAGTCTAAGGTTAAACCTGAGTTATGTTGTTCTTGCTGTTGTGGTAATGCGTTGGCAAAACCTTGGCTAATCAGTTGCTCAAAACTGCTTTCATTTTGAATGTCTGGAGTGAATGGCACATAACCAATACGCAAATTAAGTGGGTAAGTATGTTGATCTACCGTAAGTAATTGCGGTTTCGTGAGTGAATTTAAGCCAATCAGTTTCGATTCTAAAATTGCAGGCGATTCTGCTTGGAACAAACCAACCACTAAACCATTACTCACATTAAATAATGGTACATTGGTCTGTTCTTTTAAAAAATTTTGAATGTTGGTAAAGTAATTTTTTGTGGTTTGCCAGTCGGCTTGGAAAATTGATTCAGGACAGTTCGCCAAAGAAAACACCACCAAAGCATTGGCACTAGAAGGCTGTTTGGCTAAAGTGCGATTTACCAATTGGTATGTGCTTGGTTTTGCCGCTGCTTTGTCTGCTGTCGTTTGAGCAGGGACAGTATTTTGCGCCGTATTTTCAATATCTATGGTGATTTGTATGGCGTCGTCAGCTGCTCCAACAAATTCAATTTTGAGTGGGTTTTGTTTTGCCAGAAGCGGGTTTTGGCTATGAATATCAAAACGGCCGTGTTCAAATTGTCCTTGACTGACTTTCTTAAAGCGGAATTTAAAATCTGTAATATCTTGCGGTTGCAATAAATCCAATAATGGCAAGCCAATAAGGTCATCTTCACTTTTTAAACCAAATAGCTGTAAATATTCAGCATTGGCTTGTGCATGAATTCCTTCCTGAATAATGGCTACTGCTTTGCTACTGTCTTCGACCAACGCCTGAGCTTGTGATTGTGCATTTTCCAGTTCAGTCATAAGTTGTTCTTGTGACTGCTGTAAGCGACTAAAAGACAGTGCGCGAATTAAGCCAAAATAGAAGCGTTCGGGGTAATCTAAATTGATAATGTCATAGATGCCTTTGCGCACATAACTGGTGTATTGCGTGGCATCGTAATCGTCTGGTTTGAGCAAAAGTAGCGGTAAATTTGGTTGCTGTGATGCACGAATTAAAGTGAGTGCCTGATCGACTTTTAGGTCATAAGCACGACCAAAGATCACCAAATCCCAAGTTAAATGTAATTGTTTTTCAAAGTTTTTAATGTCATCTAATAGATAAGCCTGAACACGGTGCTCATTTGCAGTGAGTTGTTCACAAATTTGATTAAAACGTATTTGGTTGTCATCGATTATGAGTAAACGTGTTTCGGTACGTTTGAGCTTTTTAGACAATAATGGATTTCTCACTTTAATGCTTCCCATAAATCGTGATTTTTAACTTCATTCACTTGTTTCTGAATAAAACCATCAAGTAAAGGCTGTTGTTGGTCATTCAACAACTCAAAATCAAAGCGCATAAAGCTTTGGGTAATCAATAACGGCTTAATTAAGAACACTTTTAGTTCTTCTTCACCTAAACGTAGCTGTACGGTTTGTTTGTCACGTAATAATTGCAGACTTGGCAAAATCAATGAGGTATTGACTTCATTGACCTGCGTACTTTGTACCAATAATGCTGGATGATAATGTCCTGTATGCCGATCTGTTTTAACAAAAACAGCACAAGGGTAAATATCTTGGGTTAAAATTTCCAAGCCAAGTTCTAAACTTTTTTCGGCAGATTGTTTAATCCAACGAATTACACCGCCACGCCATGGACTCTGATTATTTTCCTGAACTAAAATGAATTCACCTGTTTTTAAATTTTTTGGTGTTTCGCCAGTCCATTTGATTCGGTAACCATTCACGCTAATGTCCAAAACATCGGCATTGTAAATTTGTTTGGTTTCGCGATCTAAAGTTTTGACTGAGCTAATGTCTACCGATGAATTGGTGTGCATAGCATTGACAAAATGGCTTTCATTTTGGAATTGGTAGTTATCACCCAATACCAGTGTTTCGTTAAAGTTCTTACCATTAGACAAATAAAAATGTGCAACGGTTAAACCAAAACAAATTTTAATCTGTGCAGAATATTCATAACGCTCATGCACACGCTCTGCGGTATTGGTCAAAATATTGTGCAGATGGAAATGTAAAGCTGGGGTCAGGAACAACCTCTCATTGCGTGAAAAATGTTCGCCTTTACGTCCCTGATTTTCATTTAAATGATCAAGCAAGGCTTGGGTAGAGATATAAATATCAGCGTTAAAACCATTGTTTTGGTGGCTGTTGTATATTGGTGGATGATCTTTGCTTGAATCCACCACATAACGCGAAAGCGTGGTT
Organism: Acinetobacter sp. YH16051; assembly: GCF_013417135.1. Lineage (NCBI taxonomy): Bacteria > Pseudomonadati > Pseudomonadota > Gammaproteobacteria > Moraxellales > Moraxellaceae > Acinetobacter > Acinetobacter sp. YH16051. The sequence continues at coordinate 222,588 of NZ_VPEN01000003.1, forward strand.
TCTTTGGGTAAAATCTGAACCAATTTGGCCCAATCAAAACTGCATAAATACAAGCCTTGAATTTCTGCCGGACGAATTTGATGTGTATTAAAAATTTCCAACAAAATCAGTTGGGCATAGGCCTGAGCAATACTTATGAGTTGGTGCTGTGTACCTTGTAATTGATTAATATTATTTAAATAATAATGTTGTTGAATTGCAGTATCTAAAAGTTGATGTGCAATAATCCATTGATTAGGCAATGAGGGGCTATACAACATGTGTTGTTGGTAGCGTAGCAAAGCCAATTGTTGCAGTGCATAGTAGGTTGCTAAAATCCGAGCCGTTTGTAAGTTTTTCTTTAAGTTAAAGGCGAATAATGAAAATTTTTGCTGAGTGAGTTGTTGATGGCTGCGTCGCGCAATATCAATATACACTTTGGAAAAATGGCTACGTAATAACAAGGCCAATTCAATAATATGATCATTACGATCACTACTAATCAATGCTTGATTAAAAAAGTGTTTTTCCAAGCTGGTCAGCACATTTTCAAGTGTCGGATGAATAGCTTGAATTAAATCAAAACGCAAAGTTTCCTGACATTTCAGTTCAGAAATTTCTAAAAGGGCATTGAACAGGGCTTGAGAAGAATCCCCCAATTGTAAAATGGATAGGTCTGCTGCCCACGCCTGAATGCTTTTAACCGTATTTTGACAAAAACTCAATTGCTCCAGCTTTAGTTCGCTGGGAACCTGAAAAAGATCTGAAGTACTCATGTTCATGGTTGTTATTTAACTCAATAAGTTGAAACCCCAAAAAGCGGTGTCTTGTTTTTTTCGCCCGCAATTTCCCTAACGAGTTTAGGAACGAGATAGCCTGGCAAGTTCGCTAAAAGCTCTTTATAAATATGATCAATGTCAGATGGCATTAGATCAAAATGATGCGCTCCTTTTACTTTATCTAACACGTGTAAATAGTAAGGCATCACCCCTGCATCAAAAAGACGATAGCTTAAATCGACCAAGACCTGAGCAGAATTATTGACCCCATTTAATAAGACTGCTTGATTCAGAACGGTGATGTTTTGTTCGACTAACTTGGCAAGTTGCGAACAGGTAAAGTCATCTAATTCTGATGCGTGGTTCGAGTGTACCACTAGAATAATACGCAGCCTACTATTTTTTAGTAAGGAAATCAGCGATTCATCGACACGGTTGGGAATAACAATCGGAACTCGTGAATGAATTCTCAAAAATTTTATTTGCGGAATAGACGCCAATCGCTCAATCCAGATATTTAATTTACGATTTGACAAAGTGAGCGGGTCGCCACCACTTAAAATCACTTCATTAATATCGGGCTGACTTTCAATGTAATTACGGATATTGTCCCAGTCTTCAGTTTTTGGCAGATTTTCCTGATAAGGAAAGTGCCTGCGGAAACAATAACGACAATGTACTGCGCAAGCACCAGTCAAGGTCAGTAAAAAGCGGGATTTGTATTTGTGTAATACCCCAGGTTGTTGATTAGCTTGTTCTTCACCTAAAGGATCGGTCACAAAGCCAGGATGATCTTCAAGTTCTAAATGATGTGGTAAAACCTGTAGTAGCAAAGGGTCGAGCGGATTGCCTTTTTGTATTTTTTGTACAAAAGCGCGTGGTACACGCAATTTAAACTGCTCAGATGCCAAGAGTGCGCCAGAAAGTAATTGCTGTTCGGACAGCTCCAAAATATTTAACAATTCGTGTGGGTCGGTGATCAAGTCACTGAGTTGAGATTGCCAGTTTTGCTCTTGGTACAGGTAATTGATCATGCCAAAAAATTTAAATATAAGAAAAAAGCGGAACAGAAAATACTCAGAAAAAGGAGAGTCGTTTTCTAAATTTAAGGGTTGAATTACTGTGTAAAATAAATTTTTAAGATTTAAATCACAGTAAAGCAGTCGATTTTACCGATATCTTGAAGTGATCGGTAGTGGATTTTCATTGCTTCATTATGGCTTGCTCATTTACAATACGTCCGATGAAAAAAGATGTTGCAAGATGGCGAGCATCGCAAAGCTGCGTTGGTCATTTGCTTTGTAACATAAATAGTTAAGTTAGTCAGTTTGGAGTGTGCCAGTCATGGCCTATTATTCTACGAATGATTTCAAGTCAGGCCTTAAGGTTATGCTTGATGGTAACCCATGTTCAATCATGGAAAATGAATATGTAAAGCCAGGTAAAGGTCAAGCGTTTAACCGCGTAAAACTTCGTAACCTTCGTTCTGGTAAAGTTTTAGAAAAAACATTTAAGTCTGGTGATTCATTAGAAGCCGCTGACATTGTAGAAGTAGAAATGGAATACCTCTACAACGATGGCGAAATGTGGAACTTCATGGATCCTGTATCTTTTGAGCAAATTGCTGCTGACAAAACCGCAATGGGCGATGCTGCAAAATGGTTAAAAGATGATTCAAACGAAAAATGTACCATTATGTTGTTTAACGGTGTGCCTTTAACTGTAAACGCACCAAACTTCGTGGTATTAAAAATTGTCGAAACTGATCCGGGTGTACGTGGCGATACTTCTGGTGGTGGCGGTAAACCAGCGAAATTAGAAACAGGTGCAGTGGTACGTGTTCCTTTATTCGTACAGCAAGAAGAAAGCGTTCGTGTAGATACACGTACAGGTGAATACCTAGAACGCGCATAATGATTTATTGATAAATCATAAGTAAAAGAGGGGGATGATTCGCGTCATCCCCCTTTTTTGTTGATTTGATTATGTGGTAAAAGAATAGGTGAAAAGTATAGGAAACTGTTGGTGCTCCATTTAAGTGTACGGTAGCGCACACTATGGATGTAAGGGCAGCAGACATCAAAATAAAAGGAGCAGGATCAACCAAGGATTTAGGAAATAAAGCTACATCTCGACAATAAAAGTAACGCTTAAAAAATGTAACAAGAAGAGAGATTGACATGGAAACAGTTCAACCGAAGTCAGGTCTGACTTCAAAAATTATATGGCTTTTGGTCGCTATATTGGGTGCAGTATCTTTTGGGATATTGGCAGTCAGTAGAGGCGAACACGTCAATGCAGTCTGGTTAGTTTTAGCTGCGGTCTGTGTCTATAGCATTGCATACCGCTTCTACAGTTTATTTATTGCCACCAAAGTATTTGAGTTAAATGAGCGACGCTTAACGCCCGCACATCGTTTGGCTGACGGTTTAGATTATGTGCCCACCAATAAAAGTGTGTTATTTGGTCACCACTTTGCCGCGATTGCAGGTGCAGGCCCTTTAGTTGGGCCTATTCTTGCAGCACAAATGGGTTATTTACCCGGCACGATCTGGCTTTTAGTCGGGGTGGTGTTGGCAGGTGCAGTCCAAGACTTTTTGGTTTTGTTTATTTCTACACGTCGTGATGGGCGTTCTTTGGGAGAAATGGCAAAACAAGAGTTGGGTTCATTTGCTGGTGTGATTGTCATGCTGGGTGCGCTGGGCGTGATGGTGATTATTCTTGCCGTACTCGCTTTGGTTGTCGTGAAAGCTTTAACCAATAGTCCGTGGGGCGTATTTAGTATTGCAGCCACCATCCCAATTGCGATTTTCATGGGCATTTATATGCGTTTTATTCGCCCGGGGAAAATTGCTGAGGTTTCCATTATTGGTTTTGTCCTGATGATGATGGGTATTATTTATGGTGAAAATGTTGCACAGCATCCATTCTGGGGGCCTTTATTTACTTTAAGTGGCACAGAATTAACGTGGTGTTTAATTGCCTACGGTTTTATTGCTTCAGTTTTGCCAGTGTGGTTGTTATTGGCGCCACGTGATTATTTATCGACGTTCTTAAAAATTGGTGTTATAGCGGGTTTGGCTGTCGGGATTGTGTTTGCAATGCCTGAAATGAAGATGCCTGCGGTGACCCATTTTATTGATGGTACAGGGCCAGTATTTGCGGGTTCATTGTTCCCATTCTTATTTATTACCATTGCCTGCGGTGCGATTTCAGGTTTCCACGCCTTAGTGTCTTCAGGTACGACGCCAAAACTAGTCAATAACGAAAAAGACATTCGGATGATTGGTTATGGCGGCATGTTGATGGAGTCTTTCGTGGCAATCATGGCAATGATTTGTGCCACGGTGCTAGACCCAGGCGTGTACTTTGCCATTAATGCACCCACTGCAGTTTTAGGTACAACGGTGGAAAGTGCAGCAGAAGCGGTACGAAATTTAGGCTTTGTAGTGACTCCTGAGGCTTTAACCATTTTGGCAAAAGAAGTCGGTGAAAGCTCGATTCTGTCACGTACGGGTGGTGCGCCAACGTTTGCAATTGGTATGGCACATATCATCACCGAGATTTTTAATAACCGCTCAATGATGGCATTCTGGTATCACTTTGCCATTTTATTTGAAGCCTTATTTATTTTAACTGCAGTAGATGCAGGCACACGTGCTTGCCGTTTTATGGTGCAAGATACTGTAGGTATTGTTATTCCTGCAGTGAAAAACTCACATAACTTCTTTGGTAACTTGCTTGGCACAGCAGTTGCGGTGGCTGGTTGGGGCTTCTTCGTCTATCAAGGCGTGGTCGATCCTTTAGGCGGTATTAATAGCTTATGGCCTCTATTTGGTATTGGTAACCAAATTTTGGCAGCGATGGCGCTCATTTTAGGTACAGTGATTCTGTTTAAAATGAAAAAAGAAAAATATGTTTGGGTGACGATTATCCCTACAGTTTTCTTGTTCATTACTTCAATGACTGCAGGTTGGCAAAAGATTTTCCACGACAATCCCAAAATTGGTTTCTTGGCGCAAGCAGATCGTTTCAATGCTGCAATTCAACGCAATGAAATTTTAGCACCTGCAAAAACAGTGACTGAAATGCAAACCATTGTCATGTCCAATCAAATTAATGCCGTGTTATGTGGTTTCTTTATGATTGTGGCATTTGTGATGTTGTTCGCTGCCATTGGGGTGATTCGTCGTGCCTTGGCAAGTCCAACACCAACTGTACATGAAGCTGAAGCGATTTATCGTGATCCTGAAACGATTCAGCCGAATAGTGGTCATTAGGAGTGAGCACATGATTAAGCTTAAATTTGCCCAACAGAGTAAAACGGTGATTTACAACATCATTAAAATGACCATCATGTCGCAAAAGGATTTGATTCTGAATCCGAAAAACTGGTCGCGTATCGCTACTTTATGGCAGCGTTTGCAACAAAGTTTTCGTTTAATGGTCGGTGTACCCGATTATCAGAATTATTTGGAACACATGCGTAAGCATCATCCAGATTTAGAAGCCATGGATCCGAAGACTTTTTATCGCTACTGTGTCGATGCGCGTTATCCATCGGCAAAAGGTGGTTTGAAAAAGTGTCCGTGTTAATCCCGTATCACGATGGAAACGTATAGAGATACGAGCTGTTTAAAACTTACTTTTTTAGGCAGTTTAGAATATCTCGAGGATTTCTTTGGAAATTTAGCAAAACGGTGTATGTTTAAACATGCGCCGTTTTTTATTGGGGATAAGGGGATTTACTGTGATTTGGGGTACAGAAAAAGTTCAAAAACAACAACTGACGCAAGCGCAGCAACAGCTCAATGCACAGATTGAATCTTATGCTGGAAAAATTCAGGCTTTTTTGACTGAAATTAATACCATTATTTTAGATAAAGAACAGCAGACCAAATTGGCGTTAAGTTGTTTGTTGGCGGGCGGGCATGTGCTTTTTGAAGATTTACCCGGATTAGGTAAAACGACTTTATCGAGTGCCTTATCGCACTTGGCGGGTCTGCAATTTCAGCGTATTCAGTTTACCAATGACATGCTGGCCAGTGATGTGATTGGCGTGAATATGTTTAATCAAAAAGAACATCAATTTGAGTTTAAGCAAGGCCCTATTTTTACCCAAATTTTATTGGCAGATGAAATTAACCGTTGTTCGCCTAAAACCCAAAGTGCCTTGTTGGAAGCGATGGAAGAAGGCGCGGTTACGGTGGATGGTGTGCGTTATAGCTTGCCGCAACCTTTTTGGGTGATTGCCACACAAAATCCACTGTTTCAAAGTGGTACTTATGCGCTGCCAGAATCACAGCTTGATCGTTTTTTAATGCGTCTGTCTTTGGGTTATCCATCGCGTTTTGCTGAAAAAATGTTGCTGCAACAAAACTCCAGACATGCGCTGATTGCCAGTTTGGCCCATATTTTTACTGAAACAGAAATTTTAAATTTACAGCAATTGGTCACGGAAATTTATGTGTCAGATACCGCGCTAGATTACTTACTCGACTTAGCCACAGAAACCCGTAAAGCGCGTCACGGATTATCTACCCGTGGTGTTTTGGCATTGAAAAAAGCAGCACAAGCACATGCTCTAATTGAGCAACGTAGTTTTGTCACTGCCGATGATATTCAAGCGGTATTTGTGGCAGTTGCTGCACATCGTATTGGATTGAGTGAGGCAGAAACTTTGTATGTGATGCAACAGGTTAAAGTGAGTTAGTACACGCATGTTTAAGCAGGCATGGCAAAACTGGATCAAGACACGTTTTAAATTTGATCGACACAAGGCCTTAAAACAAAAAGATATTTTGGTTTTTATTTACCAACAGGGCTATCTGTATTTAGTGCTGATTTTGATCACGTTTATTGCAGGCGTGAATTATGGCAATAACCTGATTTTAGGCTTTTGCTTTTTGATCAGTGCCATTTTATGTATCAGCTTTTATTTGACCTTTAAGCAGTTGCATGAATTAGAGATAGAAATTGTGACTACTGAAGTTGGGCAAGTGGGCGAAGTATTGCAATTACAATTGCATTTCAAACAAGAGGTCGCGCAGGCACGCTATTTATGGATTAAAGCCAATCATCAATTAGAAAAGGTTCTTATTCAAGACACCCAGCAGCAGTATGTATTGACATTTTTTGCGGAGCGACGTGGGCAGTTTAATTTCCCTCATTTACACATTTATTCGGTTTATCCTTTTGGCTTGGTACGTGCGTGGACTTATTTGAATTTGACACGTACCGCGTGGGTTGCGCCCAAAGCCGCCATGTATAGCGCAGAGAATAAACAGCATCAACACAGCTTTCAACCTGATTTAGACGAGTTTCGTGAGCTGCGTGATTTTCAATTGGGCGATTCTTTGCAAGCTGTGTCGTGGAAGCAAGCGGCACGAGGGCAAGGCTTATATGTCAAAGTTTTTGAACAATATCAGGATCAACAGAGTATCGACATTCACTATGAACACATGCCTGCACCGACCCACGAAGAAAAATTAAGTTTGATGATGGGTTTGGCCGAGCAATGTGAACAACAACAGTTGAATTATGCGATGTTTTTGCCACATGCGACCCTTGAAAAAGGCGTAGGCGAGCGGCAGTTGAAACAGGCAAAAATTCTTTTGGCACAGGCTTGATGATCATGCACAATTCGATTCAGCAATCTATTCTGCTTAGCCTGATCTTAATTTTGGCTGCTCACATGCTGTTTAGCCCTGTGGCATTGAGTGTCATTTTCGGACTCATGTTGTTGCTGTTGTATCTTCACTATAAAAACAAGACAGCGCGTATTTCTAAAGTTTGGACTTATGGATTGACCTGTTGTGCCTTAGCCAGCATTTATTTGAGTTATAAAAGCCTGATTGGTGTAGAGGCAGGGGTTGCCTTATTAAGCACCTTTTTGTTTGCCAAAGCTTTAGAAAGTCATACTCAGCGCGACCTGATTATTTTATTTAATTTTGCGCTTTTTGTGAGCGCCAGTTCATTTTTATACAGCCAAAGCATGTGGATGACCGTGTTGGTCATTCTATGTTTAATCAGTTGTTTAATTGGGTTATATCGGATTCAAAAAAGTGCATTTTCAGATTATGCGTCGCGTCATTCGAGCAGCCAAGATGCAAAGCATGACCTTAAAAATGTCGCCAAGTTTATCGCATACGCTTTGCCATTCTTTTTATTATTGTTTTTATTCTTTCCACGTTTACCGCCATTGTGGCATGTACCTATTCCTGATGCCAAAGGCGTGACAGGTATTAGTGACACGATGTCACCGGGCGATATTGCCGAATTATCACAATCTTCTGCTTTGGCATTTCGTATTGTGGGGAATATGCAGCAACTGCCGCCACGTTCAAAACTATATTGGCGGGCGATGGTACTGGATCAATATGATGGTCGCACATGGACAAGCAATTTCAGCAATCAACAACCCGTTCAGGCAGCACAATTACAGCCAGAGCAAGTCGATTTTCAGTATCAATATATTGCAGCAGATCCACGTGTACAGTGGATTATGGCGCTGGAAAAATCTGTACCGAATCAACACGGCTATGTGTTACGCCGTGATTGGAGTATGGTGCCACAGCGTCAAAATGGTCGGATTCAACCGATTGCTTTGCAGTGGGTTGGGGAATCTGCACGTATTCAAGGGGATGATGCACAGAACGAGCGTTATCGACGCTTTAGCCAGCGTTTAAATGTTCAGGTACAGACGCAATCTGACCCAAAAGCTCAGCAATTTGCCCTGCAGATGTTTGCTCAAAGTCAGCAACAACCTGAACGCTACGTGCAGAATGTATTGCAGTGGTATCGCAATAATGGCTTTAGTTATACCTTAAAACCTGGAATGCTCGGACAAAACCGAGTCGATGAATTCTTGTTTCAGAGTAAGCAAGGTTTTTGTGAACATTATGCCTCAAGTTTTGCCTTATTGATGCGTTATGTCGGGATTCCAGCGCGTGTAGTCGTGGGCTATCAGGGTGGGGAACTTGCACCCGATGGACAAAGCTGGGAAGTACGACAGCAAGATGCACATGCTTGGACAGAAGTGTTGCTCAATCAACAATGGGTACGCATAGACCCGACAGCCATCATTGCACCTCAACGTATAGATGATGGTATGCAAAACCTAATGGCAGATGATCGGGCCGTTTTGGGTGCTGACACACAAATGTGGCAATACCAACATTCTAATTTTATTCGTTCTTTACGGGTGTGGAGTGATTATGCAAGTTATCAATGGCAAAGCAAGGTCGTGGGTTATGATGCCGAGTCACAGCGTCACTGGTTTGGACGCTTAGGGCTGCACTCAAACTATGCTTTGGCAGCGGTGTTGGTTTCAAGTATTCTCATGATCTTAGCAGGGTATTTTGGCTGGATTTTTTGGAAAAAACGTCAGCAAGGTTCTCGCATAAATCGTGCCTTAGACAAATTTTCTAAAAGATTGCCCGCTCAGTTGCAAAAACAGGATGCAGAAACAGTGAGTGTGTGGATGCAGCGTTTAGCAGCGCAGGTAGATGCAAATGAACAAGAGGCATTTAAGCGTTTAGGCGTGTGCTATCAACAATATTCTTATGCGCCTGAACATGACCGTGTTTCAGAGCAGGTGTTTTTTGATTTGCTTAAAACTTGCTCGGATGTGTTGAAAAAACACAGAAAGGACTTGTCTTAAAAATCAAAACTGAATATGATGCGAAGCACTTTAGGCGTATAGCTCAGTTGGTTAGAGCGCTACGTTGACATCGTAGAGGTCTCCAGTTCGAGTCTGGATATGCCTACCAATACATTAAAATTATATGTTGTTACATAACTTCATATAAGTAATAAAGCTCTGAATTATAACGATTTAGGGCTTTTTTATTGCTTTTCTTAAAGATACATAAATTCGCTTATAGTTTAAAAATATGTACACAGTGGTGTACACATGTAAGTTTTCGGCTTATTTTGCACTAGAGCTTTGAAGCCTCTTTCCACATTTCATTTGTGCACTGATTCGTGAGCGAGAACATGGCACCATTGAGCATTTAATGGTTATGCCAGTCACGGTTTTTGAAATTATGCTGGCAAAGGTTTTATCGATGAGCCTTGTGGTGCTTTTAGCAGCTTTTTTAGGCTTAAAAGTAGTGGTGCAGGGGGCATTACAGGTACCCATAGAAGGAAGTTTGCTGTTATTTTTCTTTGGAGCCTTGCTGACCTTATTTGCAACAACCTCAATGGGTATATATATGGCAACCGTGTCTAAATCGATGCCGCAATTCGGTTTGCTGATGATGCTTATTCTGATTCCCTTGCAAATGTTGTCTGGGGCAAGTACACCACGAGAAAGCATGCCAGAAATTATTCAAAATATCATGTTGATTGCAACGACAATGCATTTTGTAACATTGGCGCAAGCAATTTTATACCGAAATGCAGGATTGGATGTGGTCTGGCCTTCCTTTCTATGGTTAATCGCAATTGCAACAACATTTTTCTATGTATCTTGGAAACGTTTTAAAAATACCATTCATACAATGGCTTAATGTAATAGATTGAGTTTGATCGCTGAAGCACAAATTTTGACTGGGGCGTATTAAGAGTTACACCGCGCATAATTTTTGCTAATATGTATGAAAATTGTTCAATAAAAGTAAATGACATGAAACACATTCTTGTGCCAGTTTTGGTGGTGTTGGTCGTTTTATTAGGTTATCTCGTTTACTTGGAAGAGGAAACGCGAAAGCAGGCAGAACTGAACCAAGTTTTGACTGAATCTGCAAATTTATCGCTAGAAAAAACAGAAGCGGCTACACCACAGATTTTGCAAGTCACAGAATAAGCGTAGAAATCTCTAACATGTTGTGTGGTAATTGCTTTATTCATCACACTTTTGTGTGCTTCACTTTATCGTAAAATTTTATCTTTAATTCAAAAAACTAGAATTTTAAAAAAATCCCTATGGTATAATTTGCCAATTGAAACTGCTTCATCACAACTCAAAGGCATTACTTTTGAGAGTGACTGAAGTAAAAAAAGATGAACAAAGCTGCATAAAATTTATGCGGCTTTTTTATTTAGCATTCCGAATTTTTGATTTTGATAAAATCAAATGCTTGATTGTGAATTAAGTTTATCTTTTTCATGTAATTTTACATGCTCATTGGGCAAATCCATTGCCGCAACTGACACAGGCTTTTAAGTGCTGACTTAAAATTGTGTCATGCTGCAAATTCAGTTTATTTACAGGGGCTAGGTCATGACGACTCCTAATCCATCCTCAGCGGGAATGCTTGAGCGCTTATTCAAATTAAGCGAAAACAAGACCACATTCCGTACCGAGATTTTGGCGGGTGTAACCACATTCTTAACCATGTGTTACATCATTATTGTCAATCCGATGATTTTATCTGAAACAGGAATGGATCATGGAGCTGTCTTTGTCGCCACCTGTTTAGCCGCAGCTATTGGCTGCTTGGTGATGGGAATTGTTGCCAATTACCCAATCGCACTCGCACCAGGCATGGGGCTAAACGCCTATTTCACTTACTCGGTTTGTTTAGGCATGGGTGTGCCTTGGCAAACGGCTTTGGCTGCAGTTTTTGTATCAGGGATTATTTTCATTGCCATTAGCATGTTTAAAATCCGTGAAGCCATTGTTAATGCCATTCCCATGTCATTAAAATTAGCCATAGGCGGTGGTATTGGTTTATTCCTTGCTTTAATCGCGCTTAAAAATGCTGGTGTTATTGTCGATAATCCTGCGACTTTGGTGGGCTTAGGTGACTTAAAACAACCCACTGTACTTTTAGCGCTATTGGGGTTTTTAATGGTGGTGGTGATGCATCACTTTAAAGTGCGTGGTGCAATTATCATCAGTATTTTGGTGCTAACTGCGATTTCAACAGCTTTAGGTTTAAGTGAATTTAAAGGAGTGGTTGGTGAAATTCCATCTATTGCACCTACTTTTATGCAAATGGACTTTGAAGGTCTATTTACAGCAAGTTTAATTGGTGTAATTTTCGTATTTTTCTTGGTCGATTTATTTGACTCCACAGGCACTTTAGTGGGTGTTTCACACCGCGCAGGCTTATTACAAGATGGCAAATTACCTCGTTTGAAAAAAGCGCTTTTTGCCGATTCTTCTGCAATTGTTGCAGGTGCGGCATTGGGTACATCTTCAACAACGCCGTATATTGAATCATCTGCAGGTGTTGCAGCGGGTGGTCGTACAGGCTTAACCGCAGTGATTGTTGGCTTGTTGTTTATTGCCTGTTTGTTCTTGGCACCACTTGCGCAATCGGTACCAGGTTTTGCGACTGCACCTGCCTTGTTATTTGTGGGTGTGTTGATGATTCAAGGCATTGTGCATATTGATTGGGATGACATCACCGAAGCCGTGCCTGCATTCTTAACAGTCGTGTTCATGCCATTTACTTATTCTATTGCCGATGGCATCGCTATGGGCTTTATTAGCTATGCGCTGATTAAACTACTCACTGGCAAAGCCAAGTCTGTACCTTATATGGTGTGGATTATTGCTGCACTTTGGGCATTAAAATTTGCCATGTTTGGCGGTTAATATTCTTAAACTGAAAAGGGGTGTAAACTCAGTTTGCACCCTTTTTTATTTTGATCAATTTTTTAATATTCTCCCATAAAATAGCAAAAAGGACAGAACATGAATCAACTTGAGCTAATCTGTGCATTACCTAAAGCAGAATTGCATGTGCATATTGAAGGTACTTTTGAACCTGAATTGATGTTTGCCATTGCGCAGCGCAACCAAATAGACATCCCTTATCAGTCCGTAGAAGAAGTCAAACAAGCATATAACTTTCATAACTTGCAGTCTTTTTTAGATATTTATTATGCAGGCGCACAAGTGTTGGTGCATGAGCAAGATTTTTACGATTTGGCTTGGGCATATTTTGAAAAATGTGTTGAAGACCGTGTGGTACATACCGAAATGTTTTTTGATCCGCAAACCCATACCGAGCGTGGTGTGGCATTTGCAACCGTGATTAATGGCTTACAACGTGCTTGTGATGATGCGCAAACAAAATTAGGCATCAGTTCAAATTTAATTATGTGTTTCTTGCGTCATTTAAGCGAAGATGCAGCATTTGCCACACTTGAACAGGCTTTGCCTTATAAAGATCAAATTATCGCAGTGGGTTTGGACTCAAGCGAAGTTGGACATCCACCTTCAAAGTTTGAACGTGTCTTTGCCAAAGCACGTGAAGCAGGCTTTTTAGTCGTGGCACATGCAGGCGAAGAAGGGCCAGCCGAATATGTTTGGGAAGCATTAGATTTACTGAAAGTAAACCGTATTGATCATGGTGTGCGTTCTGAAGAAGATCCTGTATTAATGCAACGTCTAATTGCAGAGAAAATGCCGCTCACGGTCTGTCCATTGAGTAATTTAAAGCTATGCGTAGTGGATGATATGGCACAGCACAACATCCGCCGTTTATTGCAGCAGGGTGTTAAAGTGACAGTTAATTCAGATGATCCATCTTATTTTGGTGGTTATATGAATGATAACTTTGTTGCTATTAGCCAAGCTTTAGATTTAAGCAATGCTGAATTAAAACAATTGGCGGTTAATTCTTTTGAAGCTTCATTTATTTCGGCTGAAGAAAAGCAAAAATGGATTGAGCAAATTCAAGCATTGGGATGAGTTAAACTGAATTTAGATTAGCTTAGACTACAAAAAAGCAGCTTAATTTAAGCTGCTTTTTTGTGGGAGAACGATTTGAATCGCTTTAAACTCAAGCTTTAAAAATTATTTACCTTGTTGCGTCATACTACGCAATACATCGTCTTTATCTATAAAGTGATGTTTAAGTGCTGCAAGCATATGCCCAACCACCATTGCCCCTGCAAACCATGACAAATAAGTATGCACAGGTTTAACAATTGCTAATAGTTCGGGGTTCTTATCCACCAAGGCTGGAATTTCAAATAAATACAACACAGGCACAGGTTTACCCACGCTCCAGCTAAACAAACAGCCCGTGATTGGAATCGCAATCAGCATAAAATACAGACCTAGATGTCCTAAATGCGCTAGTGTTTTCATCAACGGTGACATGCTGTCAGGCAGTTGTGGCGCAGGGTGGGTGTAACGCCAAAATAAGCGAATCACCAATAAAAATAATCGCCATGAGCCAATGTAAAACTTGTGCGGTACGGGTGTAATATGAAGTGGAACTGTTCATGTTGTATTTCAGGCGAATAGTGTGCTTGCATGCTAAACAACAGCATGTAGCGAAAAAAGTATCCACCTGCAACGGAGTGTTGAAAATCTGCGACGCTGCAAAAAAATAGCGTTCTTGAGGGAACGAGCATATTTTTTGCTGCTATTGCGTTATGAGTCAGTCATTTAGAATGACTAATTTCCTGCCTCATGCTTTATATCGGCTAAAAAACGTTGCGAGATATATCTCTCATGTCGCAAACATAGAAGAATTATCAACAGCCTCTAGCCTAAGCACTTGAATGTAGAAATTGCAAAAAGCTATTCCTTCGCCAAACAAGTTTAGGCACAATAGCGGCATTGTTTCACCCAAATGACTTGAATATTAAATACAGGAAATATCCATGAAAAAACTACTCGCTGTATTGGCACCTATCGCTTTGGTTTTATCTGCATGTACCACCACTACAGGTACTACTACAGGAACGACAACTGCACCGACAGCAACTCAACAATTGGGTATGGCGGCGATTAAAATTGCAATTAATGCCAAGTGTGTGACTGAATTAAACAACATTCCTGCATGGCACACTGCGACACGTGTTATGACACCAACGCAAAAGCAAAATGTTCAAGCGGAAATTTGTGGTTGTGTTAGTGAAAAAGCACCACAAAATGTGACTGCAGTAGATTTAGCCACTGCAGCAATTGACCCTGCTGCACGTGCAACCATTGTGAGCAATGCAGTATCTCGAACCATTAATGCATGTGTGGCAGAAGCAGTAAGATAAGTTTTACCGATTCTGTAAAATTAAAAATGGTGCGTTGTGACTCGCATCGTAAGATAGGCTGAAGATTTCAGCCTATTTTTTCTGGAAAAAGATGATGAAAATTGCAGGTGTAGATGAAGCAGGGCGTGGGCCTTTAGTGGGTTCTGTTGTCGCTGCGGCAGTTATTTTAGATCCGAATAACCCGATTGAAGGTTTAAATGATTCTAAAAAACTGACAGAAAAAAAGCGTGAAAAGTTATTTGTTGAAATTCAGGAAAAGGCTTTGGCTTGGGCAATTGCAGAAGCATCTGCAGCCGAAATTGATGAACTGAATATTTTGCAAGCGTCGTTATTGGCGATGCGTCGTGCGGTGGAAGCCTTATCTATTCAACCTGAGCATGTCTTAGTCGATGGCAATAAAATTCCGCAGGGTTTAGCGATGTCTTGTGATGCCGTTGTTGGGGGAGATGCATTACATGCAGAGATTTCGGCAGCCAGTATTTTAGCTAAAGTGGCGCGTGACCGTGAAATGGTATTGCTTGATCAAGCATTTCCACAATTTGGTTTTGCCAAACATAAAGGTTATCCAACCAAAGCACATTTTGAAGCCATTGCACAGCATGGCGTGATTGCGGCACATCGACGTAGTTTTGCACCTGTGCGTAAAGCTTTAGAATTAATGGAAAACTCACAGTAATTTTCATGCAAAACTTGTGCTGAGTTGCCTGTAAAATAGTCTTTACATGCTTCGAATCAGCGAGCAACTCTGAAATGATGCGAGTTTTTAAAAAGCATTCAGCAGAAAAATTTAAAGCGGCAAATGAGCCGCTTTATATTCAATTACCTTAATCGTTTAACGATTAAAGTCATTTTGCGAGTAGTTATCTTCTTCAAATGAAGGTTGATAATCTTGATCTAAATGTTGCAAATGCTCATGCATGGCACGCTCGTGTTGAATACGTTGATAGATTTCTTCACGATGAACCGATACTTCTTTCGGGGCATTTACACCAATACGAACTTGGTTACCTTTGACACCAAGCACAGTCACGCTGACTTGGTCCCCAATCATTAATGTTTCTCCGACACGTCGGGTCAGAATCAGCATGTTTATCTCCTTGCAAAATGCTAAACCTGCATTGATTTTTAAAGCAATTTAAAAGTCACAACCAAATAAAAACCAGTAAATTTTAACGGAACGTATCATTATTTATTTTATAAGATACAGCGCTGCCAAAATTTATGAAAGCATATTGCTCAATATAACAGAGCCACTATAAAAAAAACTATAGTGGCTCTATTTTTTTGTACTTTTTCGCAAAATTTGTCAGACAATTACATTTTCTGACAGGGGCGTATTAAGCGCGTGCGCTAGACTCACCGCTTTCACGATCTAGACCAAATACAGTGTGTAAAGTACGTACTGCAAGCTCTAAATAGTTTTCTTCAATAATGACTGAAATTTTAATTTCAGAAGTAGAAATCATGAGAATGTTAATGCCTTCATCTGCAAGGGCAGTAAACATTTTGCTTGCAACACCTGCATGTGAACGCATACCTACACCAACGATAGATACTTTCACGATGTCACCACGTGTAGCGACTTCACGTGCACCAATTTCTTTGGCAGTTGCTTCAAGAATTGATTTTGCTTTGGCAAGTTCGCCACGGTTTACAGTAAAAGTAAAGTCGGTAGTACCATCTTCTTCTACGTTTTGGATGATCATGTCAACTTCAACATTGGCAGCGCCAATAGGTGACAAGATTTTAGATGCAATACCTGGCTCATCAGGCACACCTAAAATAGTTAATTTTGCTTCGTCACGGTTAAACGCGATACCTGAGATGATAGGTTGTTCCATGTTGTCTTCCAATTCAGTAGTAATGAGTGTGCCGACATTTTGTTTAAAATCTTCGTCGAATGCGCCATCATTGTCATTATCAAAACTTGATAATACACGTAAAGGTACTTGGTATTTACCTGCAAATTCAACCGCACGAATTTGCAATACTTTAGAACCTAAAGAAGCCATTTCTAGCATTTCTTCAAAAGAAATACGATCTACTTTTTTGGCTTTTGGTGCAACGCGTGGGTCTGTGGTGTAAACGCCATCTACGTCAGTATAAATTTGGCATTCATCGGCTTTCAATGCAGCAGCAAGCGCAACGCCAGAAGTATCAGAACCACCACGACCTAAAGTAGTGGTGTTACCTTCAGCATCAAAACCTTGGAAACCAGCAACCACAATCACACGGCCTGCGTCTAGGTTTTCAGTTAACACGTCAGTATTAATCGCTTCAATACGTGCTTTGGTAAATGCGCTGTCAGTTTGAATACCAACTTGGCGACCAGTTAGTGATTTTGCCGCAACGCCAATAGAATTCAGCGCCATCGCTAACATCGAAATCGTCACCTGTTCGCCTGTAGACACCATTTGGTCTAATTCACGCGGATCAGGGGTTTCGGTAATGGCTTTCGCGAGAGCGAGTAGGCGATTGGTTTCGCCACTCATGGCAGAAACGACAACCACTACTTTGTGGCCATGATCATGCCAGCGCTTCACACGACGAGCAACATTTAAAATGCGCTCGGGAGTACCCATTGAGGTACCGCCATATTTTTGAACGATTAGTGCCATAGTTGTTCCATATAAGCCATGACCCTGAATTTACCTGCTCAGGGTCAGTTACACAAAAAGTGAGATTATTTTGCCGCAAGCCAAGCAGTTAAACCTGCCATCACCGTTGCAAAGTTCTCGTTAAGTGGCGCGCCACCTTGTGCCAAATCAGGTTTACCACCACCTTTACCACCTAGTTCTGTAGCCAAGTGTTTGATGATGTCTCCTGCTTTAATCGTAGCAGTAAAGTCTGGTGCAACAGAAGCGATTAAGCTGACTTTATCGCCTTCTACACCTGCAAGTACAATCACTGCTTGGTCGAGTTTGGATTTTACACCGTCGTGCAAATTACGCAGTGATTTTGCATCCATATTTTGTACAGTGGTAATGAGCGTGGTACGTCCAGCAAGTTCTTGTACTTGACTTAAAAGTTCAGCTGCTTGGAAGTGCGCTAATTTTTGATTGAGCTGTTCAATCTGCTTTTGAAGGCTAGATGTTGTATCGACCAATGTATTCACTTTTTCTAAAGTTTGGTCTTTTTGTGCTTTCAACAAAGCATTGATGCTGTTGATATCGCGTTCAGTTTTTTGAACGGCTTCAACGGCTTTGCTGCCTGTAATTGCTTCAATACGACGTACACCAGCTGCAACACCACCTTCAGAGATGATTTTGAACAGACCAATATCACCTGTACGTTTCACGTGAATACCGCCACAAAGTTCAATGGAGAAGTTTTTATCTTCAATGATTGAACCCATAGAAAGTACGCGAACTTCATCGCCATACTTTTCACCAAATAGCATCATTGCGCCTTTGGCTTTGGCTGCTTCAATATCCAGTAATTCAGTAGAAACTGCGGTATTGGCAATGACTTCTGCATTTACCAAACGCTCAATTTCTTGCAATTGTTCAAATGACACAGGTTGGTCATTGGCAAAGTCAAAACGTAAAATATCAGAAGCAACCAACGAACCTTTTTGCTGTACGTGTGCACCTAAAACTTGACGTAGGGCAGCGTGCAATAAGTGTGTTGCAGAGTGGTTGCGTGCAGTAGCTTCGCGGATGTCTGCTTTTACAATCGCTTCCACCGCTTGCGCAGCTTTTAAACTGCCCATGGTGACAATACCTTGATGAACAAAGGCACCGCCAGATTTTTTGGTGTCTTGAACTTCAAAAATACCTGTTTCGTTTTTGAATAGACCTGTATCGCCAATTTGACCACCGCTTTCTGCATAGAATGGGGTTTGGTTAAGTACGATTAAAGCTTCATCGCCTTCAACCACTTCATCGACTTGTTCGCCATCTTTATAAATAGCCACAATTTGACCCTGACCAGTTGTTGAGTCATAGCCATCAAATTGAGTTTCACCTTCAACTTTTACAATTGAGTTGTAGTCAACTGCAAATTTACCTGCATCGCGTGCACGTTGACGTTGCGCTGCCATTTCAACTTCAAAGCCTGCTTCGTCAATGGTCAAGTCGCGTTCACGTGCAATATCTGCCGTTAAATCTGTTGGGAAGCCGTAAGTGTCATATAGTTTAAATACCACTTCACCAGGAATGACCGAGCCTTTAAGCTGTGCCAATTCACCCTCAAGCAATTTCAAACCTTGCTCAAGCGTTTTGGCAAATTGTTCTTCTTCTTTCAGTAATGCTGCTTCAATACGCGCTTGATTTGCTGCAAGTTCAGGATAAGCTTGACCCATTACTTCAATTAAAGGCTGAAGCATTTTGTGGAAGAATGAACCTGTTGCGCCAAGCTTGTTGCCGTGACGTACTGCACGACGAATAATACGACGCAATACATAACCACGACCTTCATTCGATGGATTCACGCCATCGGCAATTAGGAAGCAGCAAGAACGAGCGTGGTCAGCAACTACTTTGAGTGAAGCAGGGTAGTCTACAGGCTTGCCAGTTTGCTGTGCAGTTACTTCAAGAGCAGTCGTGTCTAAACCAATAATCTGTGCTGCATTTTTGAGTAAGTGCTGGAACAGGTCAATTTCGTAGTTTGAATTCACATGTTGCAATACTGCAGAAATACGCTCCAAGCCCATACCTGTATCTACAGAAGGTGCTGGAAGCGGGTGTAATACACCATCTGCAGTGCGGTTGAACTGCATGAATACGTTGTTCCAAATTTCAATGAAACGGTCGCCATCTTCTTCAGGTGTGCCTGGTAAGCCACCCCAGATATGATCGCCATGATCATAGAAAATTTCAGAACAAGGGCCGCAAGGACCTGTATCACCCATTGCCCAGAAGTTGTCTGAAGCATATTGGCCGCCTTTGTTATCGCCAATACGGATAATACGAGAAGCATCTAAACCAATTTCTTTGTTCCAGATGTCAAATGCTTCATCATCGGTGTGGTAAACCGTGGCATATAAACGGTCTTTTGGTAGCGCTAACCATTGTTCACTGGTTAAAAATTCCCAAGCAAATTTAATTGCATCACGTTTGAAATAATCACCAAACGAGAAGTTACCTAACATTTCAAAGAAAGTATGGTGACGTGCGGTATAACCCACATTGTCTAAATCGTTATGTTTACCGCCTGCACGCACACATTTTTGTGACGATACAGCACGTACATAATCACGTTTTTCTAACCCAAGGAAACAGTCTTTAAACTGGTTCATACCTGCATTGGTAAATAACAGGGTTGGGTCATTGGCGGGTACTAGAGAACTCGATGCGACACGTGTATGCCCTTGCGATTCAAAGTAACGCAAAAATGCTTCACGAATTTCAGCTGATGTCATAAAACGAGTACTCACAACCAAGTCACTCCATAATTTCCGATTGGGCTAAACGCAAGACAGTCTGACAAAAATAATTCTTTTGCTGTCATGCAGGCTTAAAATTTTAAAAACGCCAAATTATAACGGAAAAAGCCATTATCACCAATCATTTTAGTGTGAATAGATGACAATTCTGACGCAAACTTGGTTGCGATTACGCAGAATAAATCTTTGCAATAGAAGATGATGAACATTTACATTCAAAATAAGCGTTTACTGTAGGTCACGGAGTATGCCGAACTGCCATAAAGTAGAATACAAAATTTAAGAAAACGTAAATGTAAGCTAGAAAGTCAAAGCTGATATTTTTGATTTGCCGAATTAAACAACAAATTGCGTGAAAATTCGCAGAATTGATCTGATTTTTTTCAGTAAGGCCTCAAAATCTATTAACATAGTCTGTGCTTAAATTTTGATTTCATTATGAAAGGATCGGTCATGCAACGAGTGGCAATCAATGGCTTTGGTAGAATCGGGCGCAATGTGCTGCGGGCTTGGTTTGAAAATCCCAAAGACTTTCATTTTGAAATCGTCGCCATAAATGACATTGCCGATGTAGAAACCTTGGTTCATTTATTTAAATACGACAGTACCCATGGTCGTTTTAAAGGGCAGGTGGAAATTAGCCTTGAAAATGAACAGATTTTTTTGAATATTTCTGCAGGTTTGGCGCAATTAAAAGTTCAGGTGTTGAATCAGGCTCAACCTGCACAGTTGCCGTGGCAAGCTTTAAATGTAGATGTGGTATTGGAATGCACAGGGTTGTTTCGTTCCCGCGAGGCGGCAACGCAGCATATTACTGCGGGCGCCAAACGTGTGATTATTGGCGCTGCACCATTCGATACTGTAGATGCTGCGATTGTTTATGGTGTCAATCATCACGAAGTCAAAAATACTGACCAAATTATTTCCAGTGTGTCTTGCACCACGCAGGCTTTAGTACCACTGGTTAAAATTATTGATGACGCTTTTGGAATTGATACCGCATTAATGACTGAAATTCATGCAGTCACAGCCGATCAAACTGTATTGGATCAGGCGCATCGCGATTTACGTCGTGCGCGTGCATCAGGACAAAATATTATTCCTACAACTTCTTCTGCCCTAGGTGCTTTAAAACAAGTCATGCCAAAAATGGCAGATCGGATTGATGGTTACTCGATTCGTGTGCCGACCATCAATGTTGCAGCCATTGATTTAACTTTTATTTCTCAGTCGCCAATTACGGTGCATAAATTGAATCAGGTGTTGTGTGCTTCGGCAGCGCATGATTATGCCGAAATTATGCAAGTGACCGATGAGCCTTTGGTATCGAGCGACTTTAACCATTCACCTTATTCTTTAATTGTCGATTTAAGTCAAACCATGGTCGTGGGTCATCAAGCCAAAGTTTTTGCGTGGTATGACAACGAGTGGGGTTATGCCAACCGTTTACTAGATTTGTGTGAATCTTTTAGTCAGCGGGCGGTGTAAGCGGCTACTTTTTAAGACATATACAAAGTGTGAAAAGCGTGTAATAGTGATGACAGATTTTACACTTCGTATTCACGGTTAATTCACTGATTGATATAACAAAGTTTGCATAGAAAATTTGAATAGAGTAGTGGCATGATGATTATTTTATTGTGGGGATTTATTTTTTTGCTGGCACTTGCTGTCATTTTTCTGATTTGGTTGCAATTTAAAAATCAGGCAGACAGCAGCAGCGACGTGCAACATCAACAGCAAGTCGAGCAAAAAGTATTACATTTAGAAGAGCATCTAAAAAAGACGTTGGAGATCATGCAGGATTTGGCTAAAAAGATGCAGGTTCAGCAAGATGCGCTAGATAAAACCGTGCAAAAAACCGCACAGCTTGAAATGCAAAATGCTGAGTTGGTCAGTTTATTGGCAAAGGCGGTGAAATCAAATCAGGACTTTTAAATGATGGCTTTGAAAGATGTGGTGTATTCATATTTTTTTACCGCATATTTCAGAAAAAGTCAGGTGCATGAGCAAAAGTATCATGCTAAACTAGGAGAAATCGGGTGTGCTCCCGATTTTTTTATGCGGATTCGTTCCGCGCAAACAAGAATTTAGGTTTACAACATGCCCATTTCAGAGACATGGTTATTACCTGATGGTGTAGCTGATGTATTACCAGAACAAGCGCAAGTGATTGAAAGCTTGCGTCGTAAGTCACTGGATTTCCTCGCATCTCGAGGTTATCAGTTGGTGTACACGCCATTCATAGAATACATTGAATCTCTATCTTCTCTTTCAGAATCGAATCAAGATTTAGACCTTGCCACATTTAAAGTGATCGACCAACTTTCAGGTCGTTTGCTGGGTGTTCGTGCCGATATGACACCACAAGTGGCGCGTATTGATGCGCATGTACATCCTGTAGATGGCATTGCACGTTACTGCTATGCAGGTACGGTTTTACATACCAAACCACAAGGTTTTAATACCACACGTGCACCATTGCAATTGGGTGCAGAGTTATTTGGTTCAGACAGCATTGATGCCGATGTAGAAATGGTTGATCTGATGCTCAGCTTGCTAAAAGAAGCAGGTTTGGCAGAAGGTGTGCATTTAGACTTGGGTCATGTCGGCTTGTTCCGTAGCTTGGTTAAACAAGCAGAATTAAGCAAAGCCACTGAACGTCAATTGTCAGATTTATATCAGCGTAAAGCATTGCCTGAATTGGCAGAATTTACCCAAGATTTAAATTTCGGTTCAGATTTTTATGCTTTAGGTCGCTATGCCAGTGATTTAACCGCTTTGCAGGCTCATTTAAGTGCTGATGTGTTGGAAAATACCGAATTTAAGCAAGCGTTTGAAGCCGTGAAAGCAACACAAGCTGAAATTCAGGCACGTTGGCCAAACTTGCATATTGGTATTGATGTGGTTGAGCTGCGTTCTTATCACTATCACACAGGTTTAATGTATGCAGTGTATGCGCCAAATCGTGCTGCACCATTGGCACAAGGCGGTCGTTATGATGGCATTGGTCAGCATTTCGGACGTGCGCGCCCTGCAACAGGTTTCTCTTGTGACTTGTTTGTATTAAGTGCAGGTCGTTTTGAATCATCGTCTGTTGTTGTTGCGCCTAAAGGCTCACAACCTGATTTAATCGCGGCTATCCAAAACACACGTGCGCAAGGCTTTAGTGTAATTCAATTGTTGGGTAATGATGATTTAAACTCGGTTCCATACGCAACGCACCAATTGGTTCTTGCAAATGGTGAGTGGACAGTCGAAAAAATTTAATCGCCAAGGCATGTTTCATGTTACAGGTCTTGGTTTTCAATTTTAACAGCATGATGTAATGAGGCTATTATGGGCAAGAATGTTGTGGTACTTGGTACCCAATGGGGCGACGAAGGTAAAGGTAAGATCGTCGACCTGCTCACAGATCAGGCGGCGGCAGTCGTTCGTTATCAAGGCGGACACAACGCAGGCCATACTCTCGTGGTTGGTGGTAAGAAAACTGTATTACACCTCATTCCATCAGGTATTTTACGTGAAAACGTACTGTGCTTAATTGGTAATGGTGTAGTACTTTCTCCTGAAGCACTCATTAAAGAAATGGGTATTTTGGAACAAGAAGGCGTGCCAGTGAAAGAGCGTTTACGTATTTCACCAAACTGTCCGCTTATTTTGCCGAACCACATTGCACTTGACCAAGCACGTGAGAAAAAACGTGGTAATGCCAAAATTGGTACAACAGGTCGTGGTATTGGCCCAGCTTATGAAGACAAGGTTGCACGTCGTGCGATTCGTGTTGCTGACTTGGTTCGTGGCGGTGAAGCACTACGCGCTCAATTGACTGAATTATTGGACTATCACAACTTCCAATTGACACAATACTACGGTGTTGAAGCAGTTCAGTTAGATGAAGTTTTAGCGCTATGTGACCAATGGCGTGAAGTGATTGCACCATTAGTGGTTGATGTAACGACTGAAATTCATAATTACCGTAAAAACGGTGACAACATTATGTTTGAAGGTGCGCAAGGTTCATTACTTGATGTTGACCACGGTACTTATCCGTATGTGACTTCATCGAATACAACTGCGGGCGGTGTAAGCTCTGGTTCAGGCTTAGGTCCATTACATTTAGACTACGTTTTAGGGATTACCAAAGCTTATACCACACGTGTAGGTGCAGGCCCATTCCCAACTGAGTTGGTGTATGACGCAGCAAATGACGTAGGTGATGCGATTGGTAAACACTTAGGTACTGTGGGTCACGAGTTCGGTGCTTCTACAGGTCGTCAACGTCGTTGTGGTTGGTTTGATGCCGAAATTTTACGTCGTTCAGTCGATGTAAACTCACTGTCTGGTATCTGCTTGACCAAGTTAGACGTATTGGACGGTTTAGAAGAAATCAAAATCTGCGTAGGTTATGAAAATACCGATTCAGGTTGTGTAGGTTCTTCTGATGCGCTTGCATACGAAAACTTAAAGCCAATTTATGAAACAATGCCAGGTTGGTCTGAATCAACTGTGGGTGCGACCAGTGTAGAACAATTGCCTGAAAATGCAGTGAACTACATCAAACGTCTTGAGCAGTTAATTGAATGTCCAATCGACATTATTTCTACAGGTCCAGACCGCGCAGAAACTATCGTATTACGTCATCCATTTGATGCTTAAGTCGTTGTGATTTAGCATAGCATTTAAGCTCTGATGATGTACTCAGCCCTGTCTAAATGATGGGGCTTTTTATTGCTGTTGTTTCAGTTTCAATAGCGACTCATTTTTGGAAACATTATAGATGATGCTGAGTGAGTTGTTTTTTCAAGACTAAAGTTGCAGATGACTGGCGCTGTGCAGAGCAGGGTGGCTTGTTACAATGGCTTTAGAAAATTAAATTTAATTAAGGTTATGCAGGATGCATAAAAATATTACCAGTACGATTTTTTATTCTTTATTGTTTGCGATGGGCGGCGCACCGACCATTGCCATGATGCTGATTTTATCGCAAAAGCATGATCCGAATATTATGTATCAGGCATTTATTGGTTTAAGCGTTATTTTTGCCTGTATTTTGGTGCCACTGATTCTGATTCAAAATGCTTACCTACTCTACAAACGCAAAAATCCAGAAATGGAAGAAAAAGTAGAAGTAGTGTCTAAAATTTACTTGGGTTTAAATGTTTTCTGTTTAGTATTTTGGTTATGTTATCAATTTCTTTACTAGGGTAGTGATTGATCGCTCAGACATACAATCTGTACACAGCTTAGGCGTTGTTTACATAAATGATATGATTATGAAGTGATTATAGATTTAAAGCCTTGAATTGATTTCATATAATTGATTGGTATGAAGATAGCTCGCAAGGCGGAGATTATTATAATGAACAAAAAACTGATGTTAAGTTTATGTGCCGCAGGCGCAATCACAGTTTCAGGGTGTACGACTGTTGCAGACATGGCGGGTGCAGATACTGCGACCTTAAATGCAACTGCAACCAAAAGCTATAATGAAATGGTGCAAGACGCACGCAATAAAAATCAGTTAGACACAAGCTCCACCACGTATAAACGTATCAATACTGTGTTTCAGCGTTTGATTCCACATGCCAATCAAATGAACCAAACAGGTCAGCCTTTCCAGTGGCAATTGGCGGTACTTAAGTCTGATCAAGTCAATGCTTTTGTCGCACCTGGTGGTAAAGTGGTGTTCTACACTGGTATTGTGAATAAACTGAATTTAACTGATGCTGAAATTGCCGCAATTATGGGGCATGAAATGGTGCATGCTTTAGAAGAACACGCGAAAAGTAAAATTGGTGCACAGGCTTTAACCAATATTGCCTTGAACGTAGGTTTAAGTGCGGCAGGCAATAACGTTGGTCAATTGGGTGCAGCAGCAGCGCAATTGGGTACCCAAATTGGGATTGGCTTGCCATATTCACGTAATTTGGAAAGTCGTGCCGATCAGGGTGGTTTAATGCTGATGGCGCGTGCAGGTTATAACCCACAAGCTGCAATTACCCTTTGGGAAAAAATGAACAAGCTTGAAGGTGGCGGCGGTGCGTCCTTCTTATCGACTCACCCATCGAACAGTCAGCGTATTGAAGCAATGCGTAAAAACTTGCCAGCAGCACAAGCGCTATATAACCAAAGTCGTCGTTAAGATGACCTCAGCCAGTTCAACTGGTTAAGATAAAACACAAAAAAGATGCGCATGGTTTTATGCGCATCTTTTTTTTGAAGACTTTTTGACTTTAAACAGCATAAAAATGATGAGTTATTGCTGAGTTCATATTTTTAATTTCATTTTAAAGCAGTGCTTAAAATAAAATTAGGGCGCTGGATTGGGTTGTTGACGATGAATGGCTTCAATGCCTTGTAAAATTTCATCTGATAAGGTGATGTCAAAGGCATCAATATTTTCTTTGAGTTGCGCCATATTCGTCGCGCCAATAATGGTACTTGTCACAAAAAATTGCTGCTTGATAAATGCCAGCGCCAGTTGCGTCAAACTCAAGCCGTGTTGTTCTGCAAGTTGGGCGTATTGCTCGGTTGCCCATTCGCTTTGTGGATTACTGTAACGGCTAAAACGTGAATATAGCGTGACACGTGCATTGGCAGGGCGTGCGCCATGACGGAATTTACCAGTTAAATAACCAAAAGCCAAAGGTGAGTAGGCGAGTAGTCCAACACCTTCATAATGGGCAATTTCAGACATACCAATTTCATAAGTACGATTCAGCAGGTTATACGGATTTTGTACGCTAACAAATTTGCTTAATCCTAACTGTTCTGCCAAGTGTAAAAACTTCATGGTGCCCCACGGGGTTTCATTCGACAGACCTATATAGCGAATCCGTCCTTTTTGAATTTCTTGTTGCAACGCGGTTAAGGTTTCAGCAAGGTCGGTTACTTCTTGCGTATTTTGTGCTTCTTGGTTGCCATAACCAAGTTTGCCAAAAAAGTTGGTTGGGCGTTGTGGCCAGTGCAGTTGGTATAAGTCGATATAGTCGGTTTGCAGGCGTTTTAAATTGCCATCCAGTGCAGAATGAATATCCTCTGCGTTAAAGCGGGTTTTGCCATCTCGAATATGACTGCCGCCTTGCGAAGGGCCTGCAATTTTAGAGGCTAAAAACAATTTGTCACGTCCGCCACGTTGTTGTAACCAATTGCCAATAATAGTTTCAGTTGCACCTTGAGTTTCTACTTTTGGTGGTACGGGATACATTTCTGCGGTATCCCAAAAATATAAGCCTCGTTCTAGCGCATAATCGAGTTGTTGAAAGGCTTCTTGCTGGGTATTTTGTTCACCAAATGTCATGGTGCCTAAACAGATTTCTGGAACTAGAATGCCTGTTTTTGCCAAAGGTCTAAATTGCATCTTAGCATCTCGCTTAACATTGTCTTTATGAAGTCATGTCCTAAGAGGCTAAACCATTTTGAGCCGCTTGTGGCAGTTAAAATTGCTGATGCTTTGTAATGGTCGTAAGAATTATATTTTTATAGTTGAAAATGGCTATAAGTTATATACAGGCAATAAAAAAGCAAATCCGAAGATTTGCTTTTTTAATGAGCATATAGATGGTTTACTCGTCATCAAAGTTGCCATCAGTGGATTCATTTTGCTCCAAAGAAGCATCAAAAATCAGAATGGCTTTACCATCAGTTTCAATCATGCCTTGTTCTTCAAGTGTTTTTAGAACACGCCCGACCATTTCACGTGAACAGCCGACAATACGACCAATTTCTTGGCGTGTAATACGAATTTGACGACCGTTTGGCAAAATCATGGCTTCTGGTTGCGCAGAAAGATCAATCAAGCAACGTGCAATACGACCAGACACATCTATAAAGGCAAGGTCAGTTACCTTACGTGTAGTATTTTTTAAACGACGTACCAGCTGTGCAAAAACGGCATAGCTTAAGTCAGGATATTGTTTGCTGAGTTCGTGGAAGTTTTCATAAGTAATTTCTGCAATTTCACAGACATCACGAGTACGAACTTCTGCAGTACGTTGTGGATTCGATTCAAACAGACCCATTTCCCCAAAAAAGTCGCCTGGATTCAAATATGCCACAACAATTTCGCGATCATCATCTTCGCGAAGAATAATTGATACTGAACCTTTTAAAATCAAATATAACGATTTAGATTCAGTCCCCGCATCAACAATAGTTGTCCGTTTTGGATAACGGTTGATGTATGCACGTTTTAATAATGCTTTGACTGAGTCAGGCAGTTGTCCAGGGGACAATGCATCAGTGCTCAGCTGTGAAAAGTTTGAAGTCATGCTAACGGTTCCGAAAATGGATAAATAATAGATCGCACAAGACCTAGTCTGAACTTGTCACACAGTAGAGATGAAATTCCTTATCAACTCAAGTTATGTTAGTGTACAAATACCCGTGTCAATTTATAGTTTTTTTTAGGTAGTTGCAATGCAAACAAGTGTTCAGTGGTTAGAGAACGTTGCTTTTGAAGCCAAATCGGAAAGTGGTCATTCTGTGGTGATGGATGGATCTGCAGAATATGGCGGTGAAAACCGTGGTCCACGTCCTATGGAGTTAATCTTAATGGGACTTGGTGGTTGTGCTTCATTCGATATTGTGACTATTTTAAAGAAATCACGCCAAGAAGTGACGCATGTTGAATGTCAGTTAAAAGCAGAACGTGCCGATAGCATCCCTGCCGTGTTCACCAAAATTCATTTGCATTTTGTGGTCAAAGGCAAGGCTGTCAAGGAAAAGCAGGTTGCGAAGGCGGTTGAACTTTCAGCAGAAAAGTACTGTTCTGCAAGTAAAATGCTATCTGATGGTGGCGTCGAAATTAGCCATGATTTTGAAATTATTGAACAAGATTAAGCTTTGACTGATAGGTCATACAATGGTTGGTATATTTTGCCAATCATTGTAACTAAATATTTCAAATGGCATAAATAACAATCAAAAGCCTTTAATTGATTGATATGCAAGTGTATGTCAATGACTCAACTAAAATAAAAAATTACCAGACTAAACTTGAAATTTACTTTAATCAGTCCAATATTATTACTGAAATCTATCTGTTAATTTTAATTAAGATTTTGAAAAATATATAAAAAATTTAATTGAAATTTACGCCTGCGTTCCCATATATCCATCAAGTACACAATTTGTTGTGAGGAATAACAAGAATGCGTTTTGAAAAGTTTACCAACCGACTACAGCAAGCTTTATCCGATGCCCAATCTCTTGCGATAGGGAAAGATCATACTGCCATTGAAGGCATTCACTTATTGGCGACTTTGCTCGAAGAAGCTTCCAATGTCAGTTTATTACAACAAGCAGGCGCAAACCTACGTGATTTGCAAAGCAAATTACAGCAAGCGATTGCCGATGCACCGACTTTGGCCAATCCAACAGGCGATATCAACTTAAGTCCAGATGCGGTTAAAGCCTTGAATTTGGCTGACAGTTTTGCCCAAAAAGCAGGTGATGAGTTCTTGTCAACCGATTGGTTGATGCTGGGTTTGACCGAAGTGGGCGCGACCAAAACACTACTGAACAGTGTAGGCGTGACCTCAGATAGTTTGCGTAGCGTGATTGACAAAATTAGAGGGGATGAAAAAGTCATGAGCAATAATCACGAAGATCAACGTGACTCACTCAATAAATATACCATCGATTTAACCGAACGTGCGTTGGCGGGCAAGCTAGACCCTGTAATTGGTCGTGATGATGAAATTCGCCGTACCGTTCAGGTGTTGTCACGCCGTACCAAAAACAACCCAGTACTCATTGGTGAACCTGGTGTGGGTAAAACTGCGATTGTTGAAGGTTTGGCTCAGCGTATTGTGAATGGTGAAGTGCCAGAAAGCTTAAAAGGTAAACGTGTTTTATCTTTAGATTTGGGCTCATTGTTGGCAGGTGCGAAATATCGCGGTGAGTTTGAAGAACGCCTAAAAGCGGTCTTAAAAGACTTGGCGAAACAAGAAGGTGAAGTCATCTTATTTATTGATGAATTACACACACTTGTGGGTGCAGGTAAAGGCGACGGTGCCATGGATGCAGGCAATATGCTGAAACCTGCATTGGCGCGTGGCGAATTGCGCTGCGTCGGTGCCACTACTTTAGATGAGTATCGTCAATATATTGAAAAAGATGCGGCTTTAGAGCGTCGTTTCCAAAAAGTATTGGTCGATGAGCCAAGTGTAGAAGACACCATTGCAATTTTACGAGGTCTCAAAGAACGCTACGAAGTGCACCACGGGGTGAAAATTTTAGATTCGGCGATTATTGCCGCCGCTAAAATGTCGCACCGTTATATCACTGACCGTCAACTTCCCGACAAGGCAATTGATTTGGTGGATGAGGCAGCGTCACGGATTAAAATGGAGCTAGATTCTAAGCCTGAAGCCTTAGATAAATTAGAGCGCCGTTTAATTCAATTAAAACTGCAACTTGAAGCCGTGAAGAAAGATGAAGATGCAGGCAGCCGTGCTGAAGTTGCACATCTGGAAAAACAAATTATTGAAGTTCAGAATGAATACAATGATTTGGAAGAAGTCTGGAAAGCGGAAAAAACCTTGGTTGAAGGCACCAAGCAAATTCAGACTCAGCTTGATCAGGCACGTATGGCATTGCAAAAAGCGCAGCGTGAAAATGACTTGGCGGAAATGTCACGTTTACAATACGGTGTGATTCCTGAGTTGGAAAAACAACTGGCACAAGATGAGTTGGTTGAAGAGAAAGAAGAACCAAAATTATTGCGTAACAAAGTTACGGACAATGAAATTGCTGAAGTCGTGAGTGCTGCAACGGGCATTCCTGTATCGAAAATGCTGCAGGGTGAACGTGAAAAATTGCTACACATGGAAGATTTCTTGCATAACCGTGTGGTGGGGCAAGATGAAGCTGTGGTGGCGGTGTCGAATGCGGTACGTCGTTCACGCGCAGGTTTGTCTGATCCTAACCGTCCAAGTGGTTCGTTCCTGTTCCTTGGCCCAACAGGGGTAGGTAAAACAGAATTGACCAAAGCGTTAGCGAACTTCTTGTTTGACAGCGATGACGCCATGATTCGGATTGATATGTCTGAATTTATGGAAAAACACTCGGTCAGCCGTTTGGTCGGTGCGCCTCCAGGCTATGTCGGTTATGAAGAAGGTGGTGTATTAACCGAAGCAGTACGTCGTAAACCGTACAGTGTGGTGCTGTTTGATGAGGTGGAAAAAGCCCATCCAGACGTATTTAACATCTTGTTGCAGGTGTTGGATGATGGACGCCTAACCGACTCGCAAGGTCGCGTGGTGGACTTTAAGAACACTGTAATTGTGATGACTTCTAACTTGGGTTCACACGAAGTACGTGAATTGGGTGACAATCCAACACGTGAAGAAGTGCGTACCGTGGTCATGGCCGCAGTTTCACAACATTTCCGCCCTGAGTTTATTAACCGTATTGATGAGTTGGTGGTGTTCCATTCACTGGAAAAAGCACAAATTCGTGGCATTGCCGATATTCAATTGGATCGTTTACGTGCGCGTTTAAGCGAACGCGACTTGAGCTTGTCGATAGACGATACTGCATTTGATCAATTGATTGAAGCAGGTTTTGACCCAGTCTACGGTGCGCGTCCATTGAAACGTGCAATTCAGCAACAAGTGGAAAACACATTGGCGCAAAAAATCCTCGCAGGTGACTTTGTTGCAGGTGATACGATTTTAATTAAAGCTGAAAATGGTCATTTGCTGTTTGAAAAAATGAAACTCAGCTAATTGGCTATGTGTAAGCAACTTTTAAGAAACCCAGCTTCGGCTGGGTTTTTTATGACTGACAATTTAGGTCACATAAGTAAAATTTTTGGTAAAAAATGACAGCTATTTTTAATATTTTGTGATGAATATTATATTTAAGTGATTTATTTGCAAAACAATTATCTTTTTTAAAGAAGATTAATTATAATTTATTGTTCAATAAGAATAGATAAATTCTGAGCAGAATCTATGTCAAAAATAGTATGGGGTGGAATGGGGGTTGCAGTGTTGGCAGGAGCTGTCACTGCAGGAAATTTATATGCAGATAAGAGCCTGCGTGAGCATTATCAACAAAATTTAAATCCTGTACCCAATGTGAGCGTCCAATATACGGACTACGACATGGGGACTTTAACAGGTACTGCCAAATGGAAAATGACCATTATTGCAGACCCATGTAATGCTAAAGAAAAACTGGTGTTTCACGGACAAGATCAAATTCAGCGGACATGGAAAGGTTACCAAATTGATTCTAAAATGAATCTGGAACAAGGGCAGGGACAATTTTCCGAGTTCTTTCAGCAGCCTCTAAATGTGACAACGCAAGTGAATTGGTTGGGTGTATCGACCACGAAATTGAGCATACCTGCTATAGAGAAAAAAGAAGCAGGACTTGAAGCTAAATTTTCTCCTATGCAGATTGAGTTTCAGGCGAAACAAAGTCAGGGGCAGCAGAAAATTGTAAATATGAGTTTTGATGTGCCTCAATTGACGGTGCTGGATCAATTTGGACATCTTCAAGTAAAAGGCATGCAGTTTAAAACCAATCAGGCTTTGAATGTGCAGTCTTTAGAGCCGGGCTATTTCCAATTCAGTATTGCAGAAATGCAGCGTCAAGACCCAAAAGCAGTGGGTTCAGGCAAAATGAAAGACTTCAGTTGGCGTATGGATACTCAACTGCATGAGCGCACGGTAGATATTCAATCGAAATTTAAAATTGCCGAGTTAGGTTTAAATAATGTGCCTGCCATGCAAGACCTGCAAGTGAATTGGGATGTTAAAAACTTGCAGCGCAGTAAAATGCAGACGTTTCTTGATATTGTGCAAAAACAAAACAACTCATGCCTAGAAGCGGAAAACTTTGAGAAAGAAGTTCAACAAGCCTTGTTGGCTGTGATTAATGAGGGCTTTCAGTTCGAATCCAAGAAGAATCAGTTGAAATTAGGCACAGGCAGTATTCGGGCAGATTTGGTTGGTAAAGTGATGCCAGGGCATCAAACCACTGTAGAAGGCTTAGCGAAAATGTTCCCAAGTTTATTGGAAATGCAAACCGATGTGAGTTTTAACAAGCAAGTGGTCAAAACCATTATGAATAATTATATGAATGCTGCAGGTAAAAGCATGTCTGATCAAGAGTTGGAACAGATACTCAGTGCGATGCAAAGCAATCAGCAAATTCAACGTGATGGTGATGAATTTAAACTGTCGATGCATTATCAATATGGTGAAAAGAAGTTTTTAACTGGTCAATAATCTAGATACTGATCTACGATAAAACAAAGCCTGTTCAAATGAACAGGCTTTGTTGTATTGCCATATCGTTTATTTAAACAGGCGGGTGCTGAATTTTCCAAGCACGGTGGATTTTGGTGTTGCGTTTGAAATCTTGCCCAATGGTTTCATGGCTAATTTCCTGCACATCAAACATGGCTTCAATTTCTTCATCCATTTCAAAACCACGGTAGTTGTTGGAGAAGTACAGCGTTCCGCCTGTGGTTAAGCGGTTCATGGCACGCTTAATTAAAGAAACGTGGTCGCGTTGTACGTCAAATGTTCCGTAGAACTTTTTAGAGTTTGAGAAAGTTGGTGGGTCAATAAAGATCAGATCATATTGTTCATGACCTTCTTTGAGCCATTCAAAACAATCACTGGCAAAGAATTGATGTTGTTCATCGGCATGGTCTACCGTTAAACCATTCAATACAAAGTTTTCTTTAGACCAATTCAAATAAGTATTGGATAAATCGACGCTGGTGGTACTTGCTGCACCGCCAAGCGCGGCATGTAAACTTGCAGTTGAGGTATAACTGTATAAATTCAGGAAGTGCTTGCCACGTGCTTCTTTGGCAATACGTAAACGCATTTGACGATGGTCAAGGAACAAGCCTGTATCTAGGTAGTCGGTGAGGTTAACCAAAATTTTAGCCTGACCTTCTTGCACAATAAAACGCTTCGAGGCGGTACTTTGTTTGGTGTACTGGTTTTTACCTTCCTGACGGGCACGGGTTTTAATAAATACCGCATCGCGCCCTAAACCTGTGACAGCGCGAATGGCTTGTAAGGCAAGGTTAAAACGCTTTTTGGCTTTTTCAGGATCAATTTTTTTCGGCGGCGCATATTCCTGCACGTGCAAACGGTCGCCGTATAAATCGACTGCGACATTAAAGTCAGGTAAGTCTGCATCGTATAAACGCAGGCAATGCACATTTTCTTTCACCGCCCATTTTTTCAGGCTCTGCATGTTTTTTTGCAAACGGTTGGTGAAATCTTCTGCGCCTTCAATGGGTTCAAACTGTTGCGGTTGCCAATCTGCTAAGAATGGGCGTGCGAATGTTGCAGGTTTGATCGTACCAAAACGGACATAAATTGGCAGTTTACCGTTCATCAAACGTAAAATTTGCGGGTCATTGAAAGCCAACACATCGGCTTGTTCAACTTGGGCTGCAATGACGGCTGCTTTTTGATTTGGGAAATGCTTTTGCAAGAGGGCAGACAGACCCAAATATAAGGCACGGTTCGAGGCTTTATCGCCCAAACGCTCACCATAAGGTGGGTTGGTTACAATAAAGGCCTTTTTACCTTCGGCTTGAAAGTCGGGCCAGTCAGCCAAAGTACGTTCTTCAATTTGAATCTGATCGAGCAGACTTTCAAAACCTGCCGCAATAATATTTTGCTTGGTGGCTTTGACTGCTTCCCAGTCGGCATCGAAAGCATAGAATTTTGGCAAGGGCTGTTGTAATGCAGTTTGATGGCGTTCTGCCGCTTCTGCTTTAATGCTCATCCACAATTCATGGTCGTGACCTTGCCAACCGTTAAAACCAAAACGACGTACCAAACCCGGTGCACGGTCAGTCAGCATCATCAATGCTTCAATAATAAACGTGCCCGAACCACACATTGGGTCTAAAATAATGTCGGGTTGAATTTGTTGTAATTGACCTTTTTGCAGAATCGCTGCGGCAAGGTTTTCTTTAATTGGGGCATCGGTCATAAAACGACGATAGCCGCGTTTATGCAGTGAATCGCCAGATAAATCTAGGCAGTATGTATGTTCTTTTTTACCTGCCAACACGTATAAGGTAATTTCAGGCTGTTTGATGTCAATGCTTGGACGTTTGCCCACTGCATCCATAAATGAATCGACCACACCATCTTTAACGCGCAAGGTCGCAAATTGGCTGTTCACTTTAATGTCACGCTCTATATGCAAACGCACTGCAAAAGTACTTTGTGGCGCAAAAATCAGTGACCAATCAAAGCTCAGCGCACCTTCATAAAGCTCTTCGGCTACATCGCGCGCGTCGTGACTAAATTCAATTTCGTGTGTGTGAATTGGTGTAAGGACACGTGAGGCTAAACGTGACCACATGCAGACACGATAGGCATTTTCGAGTGTGCCTTTGAAAATTAAACGACCCGGTAAACGTTCGATATTTTGAATACCTAAACCTTGCATTTCTTCTTGCAATAAGGTTTCAAGTCCATCTGCACAGGTGACCCAATATGTAGAAAGACGGGGTTTCGAATTCATGAAAATTTCCAAAAGCAATTCAGCAATCGGCTATTTTACCGTATTTTGTGCTAGAAAACTTAGTGATTTAGCGTGAATCGTGCAGAATTTTAAAGGTCTAGGTTTGAAGAGCTTCAGGGCATTTTTTACTGTTTTTTTCTAAAAAGGCAATGAGGATGTAATGACATCTCTAAAAAATTTTGAGTGATTGTATTGCGGAAAAATAAAAACCTGAATATTCACATGATTGGTATGTATTTTGCTCATACATTGTTGTGATGGTGAACATTTTGCAGATGAGCATCAAATACTGCAAAACAACAATGAAGCGATAAGGGGAATATTTAAATGACCACGGCTACTTTAAACACGGCACAGGCTTTAACAGCAAATAACGAGATTTTTTCAGTTGCCACTTTAATTTATACGCGATTAAGACGGGTCAGTGGACGTGTGATTGATGTCATGTATCTGGTTGAAAATTCAGACTATGCACGTGCTGTGCTGCAATTGGCGCTCGCTACACACGATGAGGAATTGTGCCGTTATGCGCTGCGCTTAAACAGTATATTGGCTAACTTAATGGATGCTGATGCAGAAATAACGTCGCCACAGACTGAAGCGCAGCAATTAGATGCAGTAGAAAATATAGATGACTTGACTGAACCTACAGCTGAAGAAATTTATCGGGCGCAGGTGTCCCATCATTATATAGGGGCATTGCGTTAAACGGTGAATTGTACAGACTATGCCTACATAGCCTGAAGGTTGCGTAGGCAGTTGTAGGCGAAGATTGACCCACCAGATGTTCATCAAGCCCATATCAAGATGATTGGCTAGCAGAGCAGTTAAATATAAATGCCATCCTTTCACATCGCTTTGTAGAGTATTAAGCATGAAAGAAAGTGTAGATGAGTCTGCATGACTTAATTTTTAAAATCATAAGTTTCTTTTGACTAAATCACGCCAAGTTACACTGCTTTGCCAAATCAATTTCTGTATAATGCGTTAACTTAACGTATAAGGAATCTCTCATGCATTTGGCGGCATTGCATACTCCGAGCCAGATTCAATTGAATAAAGATGGGCATTTAAAACACTTTTTAACCATCGAAGGTCTTTCCAAAGAAACCCTCACCCAAATTCTGGACACAGCACAGTCCTTTTTCAATGAACAAAACCAACTGATCACCAATAATTTGCTCGAAGGGCGCACGGTGATGAATTTGTTCTTCGAAAACTCTACTCGTACCCGCACCACATTTGAAGCCGCAGCCAAGCGTCTTTCTGCCAATGTACTCAATATTGATATTGCCCGTTCAAGTACCTCTAAAGGTGAAACTTTGCGTGACACTTTGTGGAACTTAGAGGCGATGGCTGCTGACATTTTTGTGGTGCGTCATTCATCTTCAGGTGCAGCACATTTTATTGCTAAAACGGTTTGCCCAAAGGTTGCCATTATTAATGCGGGTGATGGCCGTCATGCACATCCAACGCAAGCGATGTTGGATATGCTGACCATTCGCCGTGAAACCCAACGACCTTATGAAGAATTAAGTGTTGCGATTATTGGTGATATCAAACATTCACGCGTGGCGCGTTCCGATGTGGCTGCCTTGCAAACACTGGGCTGTAAAGACATTCGCGTGATTGCACCGAACACCTTGTTGCCCTACGGTTTTGATGAATATGGCGCAGGCGTGCGTTTATTTAACAAAATGGAAGAAGGCATTAAAGATTGCGACGTGATTATCACCCTGCGTATTCAAAATGAACGTATTGATTCGCCAGCACTTGCCTCACAAGCCGAATTCTACAAAATGTACGGTTTAAACAAAGAGCGTTTGGCGCTTGCAAAACCAAACTGTATTGTGATGCATCCTGGTCCAATGAACCGTGGTGTCGAAATTGATTCAAGCATTGCCGATGGGCCTCAATCGGTGATTTTAAATCAAGTAACCAACGGTATTGCGGTACGTATGGCGGTATTGGCCTTGGCGATGCAAGGTCAATTGCAAGAACAAGGTTTGATTGACGCGATTGCGGTATAAGGAAAAAGTCATGGCGATTGTAAAAATTGAAAATGTACGTGTGCTTGACCCAATCCAGCAAATTGACCGCGTACAAACGGTATATCTTGAAAATGGCAAGTTGGTTGCAGAAAGTGCAGATATTAGCGAAAGCATAGATGCCCAAGGTCAATGGCTCATGCCAACTATGGTCGATTTATGCGCACGTTTACGTGAACCTGGTCAGCAACAACATGGCACGCTCAAATCTGAAGGCAAGGCCGCACGTGAAAACGGAATTCTGCACTTATTTACGCCACCCGATTCTAAACCAATCGTGCAAGACAACGGTGCACTCATTCATGGTTTGGTCGAAAAAGCCATGTTGGATGGTGGCATTTATTTAGAAGTGATTGGTGCACAAACTCAAGGTTTAAACGGCAAGCAGCCTGCCAATATGGCGGGACTGAAAAAAGGCGGCTGTAGTGCAGTGTCCAATGCCAATGCACCTTTTGAAGATGATGATGTCGTGATTCGCACACTGGAATATGCTGCAGGTTTGGACATGACCGTGGTGTTCTATGCCGAAGAACCGCAAATTGCTAAAGATGGCTGTGTGCATGAAGGTTTTATTGCATCGCGTCAGGGCTTGCCTATGATTCCAACTTTGGCAGAAACCGTAGCGATTGCCAAATATTTGCTGATGATTGAAGCCACAGGTGTA
This sequence comes from Acinetobacter sp. YH16051, assembly GCF_013417135.1. Classification (NCBI taxonomy): domain Bacteria; kingdom Pseudomonadati; phylum Pseudomonadota; class Gammaproteobacteria; order Moraxellales; family Moraxellaceae; genus Acinetobacter; species Acinetobacter sp. YH16051. The sequence goes on from NZ_VPEN01000003.1 coordinate 260,928, forward strand.
CGTGCGCATTTTGGCTTATTGTCTTGTGGTGCATCAGTTGAATTGATTCAACAAGCTAAAGCCAAAGGTTTGCCTGTCACTTGCGATGTGGCGATGCATCAACTGCATTTAACCGATCAAATTATTGATGGTTTTAACTCGTTAGCGCATGTACGTCCGCCACTGCGCTCAGAGCAAGACAAAGCATTACTGCGTCAAGGTGTAAAAGATGGTGTGATTGATGCGATTTGTACTCATCATGAGCCGTTAAATAGCTCTGCAAAAATGGCACCATTTGCAGATACTTTGTCAGGTTTTACTGCATTTGATACTTATATTCCATTTGGGATTCAACTGATTCAGGAAGGTCTGTTCAGTCCATTGGAATGGGTAGAAAAAGTGACACTTGCACCTGCGCGTGTGGCAAAAATGCAAAGTCGTTGGGAACAGGAAGCGGGTTGGGTCTTGGTTGATCCAGAAGTGGAATGGACACTGAACAAAGAAACGATTGTGTCACAAGGCAAAAATACGCCTTTGATTAATCAAGTTGTAAAAGGCAAAGCAGTACGCGTCTTTACTGCTTAATATGCTCTGATTGATATTTTATTTTCAAGTTTAAATAAGAGTCAGCTTCGGCTGGCTTTTTTATTGAATTTTAACAATCCCCAAATAGAAAATCGAAGAAGAGACTCTACATTCCGTTGACTCAAATTTCACAACAAAATCAAAACACCACAATTTATTACATTTGTTTAAATTTTAAGCATATACACTAAAAAACAACTTGAAAACAAAGACAAAAAAGAGGGCATATATATGCAAACAGATTTTATAGACTTGCTCAAACAAAGTGTGTCATCCATTGTATTGGAAGGGGAAACCCAGCATTTGCTTGAAAAAAATCAGGCATTAAATAGTTTTTATCCCATTTTATTGTCTATTTTAAATTCACGACCTGAACTGATTGACAATCTGCTGCGACAACTGAATCCACGTGTGGGCGATGTATTTGGTTCAAATCTATCTTTAAAACAGCAGTTTTTAGATTTGGTCAGCGGCACAGCACCGCAAACCGAAATTGAAAACACCCTGAATCGTTCAATTGCACCAAGTTTAAACTTTTTGGAAAATCAGGCAGGTTCATCTGACCCAGTTGCCATTCAGCATTTACTGCAAAACAATTTAGATTCAATTCAGGCGGCTTTACCGCAGTGGGCAACAGCATTATTGGCTGCTTTGGGGGTAAATAATGCTGCGGGCCAAACCGTACATCAAGCACCTGAAGTCATTGTGACTGAGCCCGTAGAAGAACGCCGTTCGTGGTTATTGCCAATTTTAGCTTTAATTATTTTAATTGGTTTATTGGCATTTTTATTCCGTGCATGTAGTGACCGCAACCAAGCGCCTGCAACCACACAGACCCAAGTGGCAGCGAATCAGGCTGCAATGTTGCAAGTCAGTACAGGCAGTGATGGTAATTTGGTGACCTGTCAAATTTTGCTGAATAATCCAAGCTATATGGAAATTCTGCAGAATGAAGTGAAGCAAATTTTCAATCATCCAACAGGTTGTGGTGCAGAAAATTTTGCCAACTATCATTCGGAATTTATTGATCAGGACGTGATTCCAAGCGTTTTAAAAATGCTGAAAGGTGTACCGAATGTCAATTTAAACTGGGTGGGTAATCAACTGTCTATTCAAGCCGCGAACCCTGCCGATGCAGAGCGTTTAGCCAGTCAAATTCGTCCATTGGCTAAAAACATGACTGTAGTGACTCAGCAACCTGCAGAAACTACAGTAACCGATGTGAATCAGGCTGTAACCAGCAGTATTAGCAATGCCGAGCAGGCTTTGGCTGCAATTAATCCTGACAATATTCAAGCTTTGGATATTGCGACGGCACTCAATATGCAAATCATTAATTTTGATTCTGCATCGACTGAAATTCCAGCAGCCAATAAGTCTATTTTAGATCAGGCTGCGGTATTGATGCAGCGCGCGCCACAAGTGCAATTAACCGTGAAAGGGCATACCGATGCCGTAGGTGATGCCAATGCCAACAAAACTTTGTCACAACAACGTGCGCAAGCAGTGGTCGATTATTTAGTATCACGTGGTGTAAATCCGGGTCAATTGCAAGCCATTGGTTTTGGTTCAGAGCAGCCGATTGCGGCAAATGCAACGCCAGAAGGTCAATTTAAAAACCGCCGTATTGAGTTTGAAGTCTTGAATGTAGATACAGGCACGGTGCGTAGTGTGGAAGATGCTGGCGTGGTAGAGCAAAAGGCGCCTCAATCTTAAAATAGGTCTATTTTCTTGTAAGCCTTCACTTTGCAAAGTGAAGGCTTTTTTATTGTGGATCAATCCCGAAGTATTGTGCAAATATCGAAATTGAAAGTAATTTTTGGATGCTCTTTGGTTTGAGGAATAGTTTTATAAATTAGTGATTTGTTGAGTAGATTGAATAAGTTGAGTGGGAAAGTATGAAAGTCAAAACAAACCCTCTCCCTTGTATTAAGTTTTAAAGCAGTGCATCAAAACTTGCAAAGGAGAGGGTTATTCACTCGAGATAAATTCATCAAGCTGCGACTTTTTGTAAGGCAACACCTGTGACTTTTTGAATTTCATCAAAACTGACATCGGGTGCAAGTTCAATCAACTTTACGCCTTGTGGAGTAATATCAAGCACGCCTAAGTCGGTAATGATACGATGCACCACCGCTTTACCTGTGAGTGGCAAACTGCACTGCGATACAATTTTAGGCGTACCATCTTTGGCACAATGTTCCATCAGCACTACAACTTTTTGTACGCCTGCAACCAAATCCATTGCACCGCCCATACCTTTAACTTTCTTGCCGGGAATCATCCAGTTGGCAAGATCGCCTTGTTCAGAAACTTCCATTGCCCCTAAAATAGCGATATTGACATGCCCGCCACGAATCATGGCAAAGGAATCTGCGCTAGAGAAAAAAGCCGCACCTTTACGCGCTGTCACAGTTTGTTTACCTGCATTGATCAGGTCGGCATCTACAGTTTCGGCAGTTGGGAACTCACCAATGCCAAGCAAGCCATTTTCGGACTGTAACCAGACATTGATATGTTCAGGAATATAATTGGCGACCAGTGTGGGTAAGCCAATGCCTAAATTGACATAAAAACCATCTTCTAATTCTTGTGCAGCGCGCTGCGCCATTTGATTACGCGTCCAAGCCATGTCTTAAGCCTCCGCCTTTAAAGTCATTTGTTCAATCCGTTTTTCTGGGCTTGCATTGAGGACAATGCGGTTCACATAAATACCAGCTAAGTGGATTTCGTCGGGGTCTAAATCGCCAATTTCAACGATTTGTTCAACTTCGGCAATGGTGATTTTGCCTGCCATAGCACAAACAGGATTAAAGTTTAGTGCTGTTTTACGGAAAATAAGATTACCCGCTTTATCTGCTTTGTAGGCTTTGACCAAAGCGACATCTGCAGTCAAAGATTCTTCTAAAATATAATCTTTGCCGTTAAATTCACGGACTTCTTTGCCTTCTGCAATGACAGTGCCTACACCTGTTGGGGTGAAAAATGCAGGAATACCCGCACCGCCTGCGCGTAATTTTTCTGCCAGTGTGCCTTGCGGGGTAAGTTCAACTTCCAGTTCACCGCTTAAAAACTGGCGTTCAAATTCTTTATTTTCGCCGACATAAGATGAAATCATTTTTTTAATTTGTTTGGTTTCAAGCAATAAGCCTAAACCAAAACCATCGACCCCTGCGTTGTTGGAAATACAAGTCAGCTGTTTCACACCTGTATCTTTTAACGCAGCAATCAAGGCTTCAGGAATACCGCATAAACCAAAACCACCCACCGCCAAGGTATGCCCATCTTGAACCACGCCATTTAATGCAGCTTGTGCGCTGTCATATACTTTATTGGACATTTGTCACCTCTTTATTCTCTGCACGGCATTCACTTGCCATGTTGTGTTGTTGCCATCCTTATTGCTTATGTTCCAATGCTATTGAGGATGAAATGGGTTTTAAGCACAAACCTTTTGCCAGTAGGCATTGGCATAGTGAGATGGATTATCACGCTGTAAGATATTGCTGATGTTGCGACTGGCTTGCATCAGCGGCTCTAACCGCACACCTGTTTCAAAACCCATCTTGGACAGTAAATAGTACAAGTCTTCGGTAGACACATTGCCCGATGCACCTTTGGCATACGGACAGCCACCCAAACCAGCAATGGATGAATCAAATACACGAATGCCTTGTAAGAGCGATTGATAAATATTGGCAATCGCCATGCCGTAAGTATTGTGAAAATGACCTGCTAAAACTTTGGCATCGACCTCTGCCAAACATGCATCCCAGACTTTTTGCACACGGTCAGGGGTTGCTGTACCAATGGTTTCACCCAAAGACACTTCATAGCAGCCCATGTCCAATAATTGCTGTGTGACTTTTGCGACTTGTTTCGGGTCAATTGCGCCTTCATAAGGACAGTCCACCATACAAGATACATAACCACGCACGCGAATGTTGTGCGCTTTGGCTTGACGCATGACATCGCTAAATTTTTCCAAACTTTCTTCAATTGAACAGTTGATATTTTTTCGGGTAAAGCTTTCAGAAGCGGCGGTAAACACGGCAACTTCTTTGCAACCCACCGCCAAAGCCGACTCAAAACCTTTTGAGTTTGGGGTCAGTAAACTGAATTGAATGTTTGGGTTTTGTGGCAGGCTGGCAAACAGCACATCGCTGTCTGCCATTTGCGGTACCCATTTGGCCGATACGCAAGAACCGACCTCAATGCTGCTTAAACCTGTTTGCATTAAATCCAAAATCAGGTTTTTACGGTCTGCCAAAGTGAGTGGCGTTTTCTCATTTTGCAGACCATCTCGTGGGCCAACCTCTACAATTTTGACAAATTCAGTCATGCAACTTCCTCCGTCAAGGCTTCAAATTCAACCAGTTCATCGCCTGCTTTGACCTGATCGCCCGCTTGAAAGTACGAACTTGCCACAATGCCATCGAAAGGCGCACGAATTGAATATTCAATTTTCATGGCTTCCAGTGTCATCAGTACATCATCTTTTTTCACACGGGCATTGGCTGCCACCAAAACTTGGGTGATTACACCCGGCATTGGTGCAGTCAGATTGTTGGCATTGTCTTGTTGATCATCGCTGTTAATGTTTGCTTGTACATAGCTAAACACATGACGCTGACCGTTTTGGAACAGGGTGATGCCTTGCGCATGTTGGTTAAATGCCAGTTTTTGCTGCTGACCATTGATACAAACCTGTAGACGATGTGCATCCAAAAGCTCGCCTTGAACGCTCAGCGTTTGCCCATTGTAGTGAGCCTCAAAACCAGAAGTGCATGGTTTTAACTGGATTTTGAGTGTTTGGTCATTGCACTGTAATTGCACTATGTGGGCGCTTTGCTGATTTAAGCGCCAGAAGTGGTCTTTTTGCCAAACCGCGTTGTTTGCCGCTTTGTTGTTTTGAATACGAGAAAGTACATCAATTAACGCAGCTGCAACGACAGTTTCTGTAGCGACTTCAGGTTTTGCGTTAAGTAAAAATGCTTCCTCACGTTGAATAAGCCCTGTATCCAAATTGGCATGTTTAAAGGAATCACACAGCACCAAACGATCCAAGAATGCAATGTTGTTGCCTAAACCATCGACGTGGAACTGACCTAAAGCATGGTGCATTTGCGTTAATGCTGCTTCACGGTTTTTACCCCAAACAATCAGTTTGGCAATCATTGGGTCGTAGTAGGTGCTGATTTCATCACCTTCGACAATCCCGCTATCGACACGTACGGCATCATTTTGCTCTGGATAATGCAGATAGCTGATTTGACCAATGGCAGGAATAAAGCCTTTTTCTGGTTCTTCGGCATACACACGCGCTTCAAGGGCATGACCATGAATTTGCAATTCATGTTGCTGTTTTGGCAATGGCTCACCAAAAGCAACTCGCAATTGCCACTCAACCAAGTCTTGCCCTGTAATCATTTCTGTGACGGGGTGTTCGACCTGCAAGCGGGTATTCATTTCCATGAAATAAGCAGTACCGTCTTGCTCGACAATAAACTCTACCGTACCTGCGCCCACGTAATTTACAGCACGTGCGGCATCAATTGCGGCTTGGCGCATAGTTTCGAGTTTATCTTCTGGCATTTTTGGTGCAGGTGCTTCTTCAAGCACTTTTTGGTGGCGACGTTGTACCGAGCAATCACGTTCAAACAAATGCACGTAGTTGCCGTGAGTATCGCCAAAAACCTGTACTTCAATATGACGTGGTTGAATCACATAGCGTTCAATCAGCACATCTTCATTACCAAAGCTAGAACGTGCTTCACTTTTACATGAAGCGAGTGAGCTGAGAAAGTCTTCACTGCGTTCTACTAAACGCATGCCTTTACCGCCACCGCCTGCACTGGCTTTAATGAGCACAGGATAACCAATGCTGTCGGCTTGTTGCTTTAAAAATGCCGCATCTTGATTGCTGCCGTGGTAGCCCGGAGTTAGTGGCACACCTGCTTTTTCCATCAAGGCTTTAGAGGTTGCTTTTAGACCCATCGCCAAAATGGCTTCAACTGGCGGGCCAATAAAAACAATATTGTTGTCTTTACAGGCAAGTGCGAATTGGTCATTTTCAGATAAGAAACCATAACCCGGGTGAATCGCTTGTGCACCTGTGCTTTTGGCTGCCTGAATAATACGTTCAACTTGCAAATAACTTTGTGCCGCAGGCGATTCACCAATATAAATGGCTTCGTCTGCCAGTTTAACGTGTTGTGATTGCGCATCGGCATCTGAATACACCGCGACAGTCGCAATCCCAAGTTTTTTTGCGGTACGAATTACACGGCAGGCAATTTCACCACGGTTGGCAATTAAAATCTTTTCAAACATCGTGCGATCCTTCTTTTATTCTGCCGTGGTCTTGATCCAAGCCGGGCTTTGTTTATTTAAAAAAGCATTTAAGCCATTTTTCGCCTCAGTTCCTTGGCGAACATGTGCAATATGCTGTGCAGTTTTTTGGAGTAAATCTTCGGTCAAAACTTGATGATTAACCATCTGAATCAGTTGTTTAGAAGCATGTTGCGCTTCTGGGCCACCAAGCAATAAGGCTTGCACAATTTCATCAATTTTGCTGTCTAAGTCTTCGGCTGAAGTGACTTCATGCGCTAAACCAATTTGCTGTGCCTGTTCTGCAGAAATACGCTCTGCCGTTAAAAAGTAACGTGATGCCTGACGTGCGCCAATCGCACGAATGACGTAAGGGCTAATGGTAGATGGTGCTAAACCTAAACGTACTTCAGAGGTCGCAAACTTGGCATCGGTGCTGGCAACGCAAATATCACAGGCAGCTGCCAAACCCATACCACCACCAAAGGCAATACCATGCACACGGGCAATAGTCGGTTGTTTTAACGTCGCTAAACTTTGCAGCATTTTTGCCAGTTTTAGGGCATCGGCTTGATTTTCTGCTGTAGAAGCTTGACCTGCCTGTTTCATCCAGTTCAAATCTGCACCTGCAGAAAAGCTTTTGCCGCGTCCTGCCAAAATCACCACTCGAATATCATCACGGCTATTCAGTGCCTGAAAGCAGGCGTGTAATTCTTCAATTACCTCTGTATTGAAAGCGTTATGCAATTCCGCACGATTAATCCAAACCGTAGCCACTTGGTTGTTCTGTTCGAGCTGTAAAAACTGATAATCCATTTTGTCACCTCTTACATGCGGAACACGCCAAATTTGGTCGGTTGGATGGGTGCATTGAGGGCAGCGGCTAAACTTAATGCCAAAACTTCACGCGACTGTGCTGGATCAATCACACCATCATCCCATAAGCGTGCAGACGCATAATATGGATGACCCTGACGTTCGTATTGTTCACGAATTGGCTGTTTGAACTGATCTTCTTCTTCTGCAGACCAGCTACCACCTTTGGCTTCAATCTGATCACGCTTTAAGGTAGACAATACGCTCGATGCTTGTTCGCCACCCATCACTGAAATACGTGAGTTTGGCCATGTCCACATAAAACGTGGTGAATAAGCACGACCACACATCCCGTAGTTACCTGCACCAAAAGAACCGCCAATCACCAAAGTCAGTTTAGGCACATTGGCTGTGGCAACCGCCATCACCAGTTTGGCACCATTTTTGGCAATGCCTTCATTTTCATATTGGCGTCCAACCATGAAGCCTGTGATATTTTGAATAAATAACAGGGGAATGTTGCGTTGGGTGCATAGTTCAATAAAGTGTGCGCCTTTTTGTGCCGACTCGGAAAATAAAATACCGTTGTTGGCAATAATCCCGACAGGCATACCATATAGTTTGGCAAAACCTGTAATTAATGTGGTGCCAAAGCGCGCTTTAAATTCATCAAAACGTGAACCATCGACAATACGGGCAATCACTTCACGTACATCAAACGGTTTACGCGCGTCAGTCGGAACAATGCCATACAGTTCAGAGGCATCGAATAATGGTGCTTCTATATGCTCAGGCTGCGGGTTTGGCTTTTTATTTAAATTGGCAACGATGTTGCGGGCAATTGCCAAGGCATGTTCATCATTTTCTGCCAAATGATCGGCTACACCTGAAAGGCGAGTGTGTACATCGCCACCACCCAAGTCTTCGCTGCTAACCACTTCACCTGTTGCGGCTTTAACCAGCGGTGGGCCGCCCAAGAAAATTGTCCCCTGATTACGCACAATGATGGTTTCATCTGACATGGCAGGGACATACGCACCGCCTGCGGTACAACTTCCCATCACAACGGCAATTTGGGCAATGCCCATGCTCGACATACGCGCTTGGTTATAGAAAATGCGTCCGAAATGATCACGGTCTGGAAAGACTTCATCTTGTAGCGGCAAATATGCACCGCCAGAATCGACCAAATAAATACAAGTCAGGTGATTCTGTTCGGCAATTTCCTGTGCGCGTAAATGCTTTTTCACAGTCAGTGGATAGTACGTTCCACCTTTTACTGTGGCATCGTTGGCAATGATCATGCAGGTCACGCCATTCACTTGACCGACACCCGCCACTACACCCGCAGCAGGGACATCATCCTGATAGACCTGATAAGCGGCCAACTGACCAATTTCAATAAATGCAGTACCCGGATCGATCAGGTGGTCAATCCGTTCACGTGGCAGTAATTTGCCACGGTCTAAATGTTTTTGGCGTGCAGTTTCGCCACCACCCAAAGCAATTTTTTGGACTTTTTCTCTGAGGTCATCGACTAGGCTTTGCATCGCAGCTTGGTTGTTTTTAAACTCGTCGCTGCGAATATTAATTTTGCTCTGTAATTGATTCATGCCAACATCCTTGTCTATTCTTGTGATTTATTTTTAGGCAGTTTCGTTAAACAATTCACGGCCAATCAACATACGGCGAATTTCTGAAGTACCCGCACCAATTTCATAGAGTTTGGCATCACGCCATAAACGTCCTGCAGAGAACTCATTGATATAGCCATTACCGCCCAAGGTTTGAATGGTTTCACCTGCCATCCATGTGGCTTTTTCGGCAGCGTATAAAATGGCACTGGCTGCATCTTTACGTAAACTACGGCTGTGTTCAGCTTTGTCACATTCTGCGCCAACGGCATAGACCAGTGCTTTACATGCCAACCAAGTCGAATACATATCGGCAATTTTGCCTTGCATAAGCTGGAATTCACCCAATGCCTGACCAAACTGTTTACGCTCATGAATATAAGGAATCACGGTATCCATGCAGGCATCCATAATGCCTAGCGGCCCTGCACTTAAAACTGCACGTTCATAGTCCAGTCCACTCATTAGTACTTTTGTACCATTGCCCACACCGCCCAAGACGTTTTCTTTTGGTACTTCAACATTGTCAAAGAACAATGGATAGGTATTTGAGCCGCGCATCCCGAGTTTGTCTAAATGGCTGCCGTGGCTAAAACCTGACATGGTTTTTTCAATTAAGAAAGCAGTCATACCTTTGGCGCCTGCCTGTAAGTCAGTTTTGGCATACACCACCAAAACATCGGCATCACCGCCATTGGTAATCCACATTTTTGAGCCGTTGAGCAAGTAATGATCGCCTTTATCTTCAGCTTTCAGTTTCATGCTAACCACGTCTGAGCCTGCATTTGGTTCAGACATTGCCAAAGCGCCGACGTAATCGCCTGAAATCAGTTTTGGTAAATAGCGTTGCTTCTGTTCTTCTGTCCCATTTCGCTTAATTTGGTTCACACATAGGTTAGAATGAGCACCGTAAGACAAACCAATGGATGCTGATGCACGAGAAATTTCTTGCATGGCAATGATGTGAGCTAAATAGCCTAAGTTAGTGCCGCCGTATTCTTCACTCACGGTTAAGCCAAGTAAGCCCATATCGCCAAATTTTTTCCAAAGCTGGGCAGGGAATTCGTTATCACGATCAACCTGTTGAGCAATGGGTGCAATTTCCTTTGCACAAAAAGCAGCGATTGAATCGCGCAGGGCGATTAAGGTTTCATCTAAGCCGAAGTCTAAGCTTTGTAAAATCATGTGTTCATCCATCCTGTGGTTATATTTGTTGTCCCTAAAACAAGCATTGTTGTTGTGCTTAGGTTCTAACATACATCGAAAATTTAAAAAAGTGAACTAAAATTCACAAAATGATTTACAATTCATTTTATCTGGTTGAGAATAAGATATGAGTTATAAAAGATCATCATTGATGCAGGAACGTATGGAACAAAATCGCATGGCGATTTTAGATTCTGCTCGTGAACTTATTGCTCATGGGGGCTTTAAAGAAGCGTCTATCCAAGCCATTGCAGAACGCGCAGGCGTATCTACAGGTTTGGTGTATCGCTACTTTGAAAATAAAAGTCAGATTTTGATTGAAGTTTTATCGGATGCGATTCGTCGTGAGGTCGAAATTTTGGACCACATTGCGAAGTCAGATTTAAGTGCAAAACAAAAATTGCAAAAATCTGTCACCACTTTTGTGAAGCGTGCGATGAACAGCCCTCAATTGGCGTATTCGTTAATGTTCGAGCCTGTAGACCCAGAAATGGAACATGAGCGTTTTCGCAGTAAACAACTGATCAAACAGAGCATCAAGGAAATTTTGGCTGAAGGAAAAGTCAATGGTGAGTTTGATTTTGAAGATTTGAACACTGCTGCTTTAGGTGTGGTTGGCTCCATGACCTTTGTAGTGATTGAACCTTTAAACCCGTCTCGCAATGTGATGTTTGATCAAAATTATAAAGATTACTTTGTCAAACAAATTGCCGACTTTTGTGTAAATGCAGTGCGAAAACAGCAGGGAGGGTAGTAAAAACAACGCACAAAACAGGCAAAAAGTGATCGTCGTCATAATGGAAAACAGAATTACAAAGAATCAAGGAGATCGATTCAATGACACAAGTACGGTTAAGTTATGCCTATGGCACCAGTAATCAGCCTTTGTTAGGCATGACCATTGGTGAAAAGTTTGATCAGGCTTGCCAGCAATATGCAGATCAGGATGCTTTGGTAAGCGTGCATCAAAATGTGCGTCTGACCTATAAGCAACTACAGCAACAGGTCAATGCCTTTGCCTGTAGTTTGTTAAAACTCGGTTTTAAAAAAGGTGACCGCCTTGCCATTTGGTCTCCGAATTGTGTGGAATGGACGATCACTCAATTCGCAGCCTTTAAGGCAGGGGTGATTTTGGTGAATTTAAACCCAGCCTATAAAAGCAATGAACTGGAATTTGTGCTCAACAAAGTTTCCTGTAAAGGTTTGGTAATTGCATCGCAGTTTAAAAGTACCAACTATCAGGACATCTTAACGAAAATTGCCCCAGAGCTGTGTCAGGCAGACAATAAAGTCCTCAACGCCAAGCGTTTACCGCATTTAAAGCATGTGATTAAAATTGATGATCAAGCACATACAGGAATGCATCGTTTTCAGGATTTATTGACAGCTCCAACCACACACATGCTGAAAAAACTGCAACACATTGCTAGTGAGTTGCAGTTCGATGAAACCATTAATATTCAATTTACCTCAGGCACGACGGGCAATCCGAAAGGCACTATGCTGACCCACAACAACATTTTAAATAATGGTTACTTTGTAGGAGAAGCAATTCATTTAAGTCCACAAGACCGTGTTTGTATTTCCGTGCCGCTGTTTCACTGCTTTGGTATGGTGATGGGTAATTTAGCTTGTATCACACATGGTTCAACCATGGTCTATCCATCGGCAGTGTTTAACCCGCTCGATACCTTAAAAGCCATTCAGCAAGAAAAATGTACAGCTGCTTACGGCGTACCGACCATGTTTATTGCCATTTTAGAGCATGAACAGTTTGATGAATTTAATTTATCTAGCTTGCGCACAGGCATTATGGCAGGCAGTCCGTGTCCGCAGGAAATTATGCAACGCGTCATCGACCGTATGCACATGGCGCAAATCACCATTTGTTATGGCATGACCGAAACAGCACCTGTGAGCGCACAAAGTTCGACTGAAGATTCTGTGGAGCGTCGTGTCAGTACGGTGGGGCGTGTACATCCACATCTGGAAGTAAAAATTGTCGATGAAGAAGGCAAAGTCGTGCCGCGCGGACAGTTAGGAGAATTGTGTGTGCGTGGTTATTCAGTCATGCTGGGTTACTGGGATGAACATGACAAAACCCAAGAAGTCATTGATGTTGCACGTTGGATGCACACAGGCGACATTGCAGAAATGGATGATGAAGGCTTTGTAAAAATCAAAGGTCGCATTAAAGATGTGGTGATTCGTGGCGGTGAAAACCTGTTCCCGAAAGAAATTGAAGATTTCTTATATACTCACGATGCGGTCTGCGATGTGCAAGTAATTGGCGTGCCAGATCATCGTTATGGTGAAGAACTATGTGCCTGTATTATTTTGCATGAACACCATGAATGTACCGAAGAGGCAATTCGCCAATACTGTGCAGAACACATTTCACACAATAAAGTCCCACGTTATGTGCGCTTCTTTAGTGAATTTCCAATGACCGCTTCAGGCAAGGCACAGAAATTTAAATTACGTGAATTTATGCGTGAAGAATTAAATTTAAAGGAAATTGCTTAAGACATTATTTCAGCTATTTACTGCTGCAAGATCGACCTTTTAATTTTGTCAGCACACACCCTTTATTTCTCACGCAGAGATAAAGGGATACTCTATACAGGAATAATCACACTAAAAATATATCGCATGCTCGGCTTAATAAAAGATGGCACAAGTTTAAGCATGATGCGTGATAATCAAGGATGAAAATAATGACCGTACGCAATGATTGGACTCGAGAAGAAATTCAGCAGTTATATGAACAACCTTTTCTGGATTTAGTCTTTGAAGCACAGCGTGTGCATCGCCAACATTTTGCTGCCAATACCGTACAAGTCAGTACCTTATTGTCTATTAAAACAGGCAAATGCCCTGAAGACTGTAAATATTGCTCGCAATCTGCGCATTATGATTCACAGCTTGAAGCTGAAAAACGTATTGCAGTTGATAAAGTCATTCAGGAAGCCAAAGAAGCATTAGCCTCAGGCTCTTCACGTTTTTGTATGGGCGCTGCTTGGCGTAATCCGCATGAACGCGATATGCCCTATGTTCTGGAAATGGTGCGTGAAGTCAAAGCTCTGGGCTTAGAAACTTGCATGACTTTAGGGATGTTAAACCAATCGCAGGCAGAACGCTTAAAAGATGCAGGCTTAGATTATTACAACCATAACCTAGACACATCGCGTGAGTATTATCCTAATGTGATTA